>JAIKYF010000158.1 GCA_024683495.1 Bacilli bacterium | reverse complement strand
GGAAGGGGATATGATAGGAAAATCGAAGATAATTCAATATCAAAATATGAGATGTATTGTTTAAGAAGAGATGAGATTTGTGATCCCTCACTGAATAAGAAATAGCCTCTCACTTCGTCGTCTTTAAAAGGGGTCAAGGATGGCGTTATCTCCTCGCGACATTTTGGACAAAGAGTCTGGCTTGGCGAAACTAAACCCCTAAAACCACGAGCCTCATAATTTTTTAAGCAGGCCTTACAGATGAGTGTTGCTGGATTTGATTTCATTAATGGCATTTTTCATTTCCTCGCTTTCCTTAGTAGCGAGAAAACATACTTCCCCATCAGGAGCATCGGCTTTTCGCCCCGCCCTACCGGCGATTTGAATCAAGGTAGCCTCATCATAAATCTCCTTGTTTTGAGCATTCATCACGATTACTTGAAGATCTTTCACCGTTACGCCTCTTTCTAAAACAGAAGTCGTGACGAGATAGGAAAGTTCACCGTTTTTAAAACGTTTGATCGTTTCTTCTCTAGTCGATTTCTTGCTATGAACATAATCTCCATTAGGGACAAACTTCCTTAAAAAGGAAAATAGTTCCTCGCATTCCACGATGCTTGGGGTAAAGACAAAAACGGGCTTATTCTCTCTGCGATATTTTTGAAGCTTGGTGACAATCCTCATCTTCATCAGAAATTGAGGCTCCACGATAGAGATTGGAACTGGAATTGGGTGACGATGGAATCTAGTTCTTAGTTCCACGATATCGTGACCGGGCTTTTTGAATTCCTCAAGGACAGACTTTGAGGGGGTAGCCGTCATCAAAACGCAGTTTCCCTTCAAAGATCTTCGATACATCTCCATCAATGTGTCATCTCCCTTAAAGGGAAAGGCATCGATTTCATCCATTACTAGTAAGTCAAAATAATTGGGGTATCTAAAGAGCTGATGGGTGGTCAAAATTATAATATTTCCCGTCAAATCCCCCGTATGTCCCCCATAAACGGCGGTAACTTTCAAGGTTGGAAAAGCCGCCTTAATACGATCATAAAGCTCAATGACGACGTCTCTTCTAGGAAGAGCGAAACCCACTTGCTGACCCTTTCTTACGGCATAGGAGATAACTCCATACGAAAGTTCGGTCTTTCCCGCTCCGCAGACGGCATAGACCAAAGTCGAAATATTTTTGGAGTAATTAAGAACTATTCTTTTTGAAAGTTCTACCTGTTCAGGTGAAAGATTGTATTTCAAATCCGGGGCCACGTTGGCTGGGGCATTCTCCTTAACCTCAGCCAACCTCCCCTTAAAGGAGATACACTTCCGACAATATATCTCCCCGTTGCGGTTGCCTACATATCTAAGATCGCTATTCCCACATTTAGGACAAGTCCACATTTATAAAAAATCCTCCTATATATAAATGGAGGACTTTCTATGATTTTTGACAAAATTACTGATCGAGTTTTTCTATTTTGTCGACTCTGGCTTGATGACGGCCACCTTCAAATTCAGTATTCAGGAAGAGCACGACGCGTCTAAAGACGTCTTCTTTCTTCATAAACCGTCCAGCGAAAGCGATGACGTTGGCATCGTTATGTTTTCTCATCAAAGATGAGACGTCATCGTTATATCCGATGCCACATCTAATGCCAGGAATCTTATTGCAGGCGATGGAGATGCCTTCGGCAGAGCCACAGCAAACAATTCCATAATCCGCTTCTTTGTTGATGACGGCATGGCCGACTTTATGTCCGAAAGTGGGATAATCGACGCTATCGGTGGAATTGGTCCCAAAATCGATAACCTCATAATTTAAACCAATAAGATATTCTTTGATTTGTTCTTTTAATTCAAATCCGGCATGATCGCTACCAATGGCAATTTTCATTGTATAAACCTCCAATATTCAGTTATTTCTTCGAAGGAGATGGGCCCTTCTCTAACTAATTTAACATCATTATCCATCATAGAGACGATCGTGGTGGGAATTTTCGAAACACAGGTTCCCTTAACGATGGCAGGTAACTCATCCTTGAAGGCTTCTTTGGTGTCTTCATAACTAGAAGAAGTGGGCTCCCCAGATTTATTCGCCGAGGTGACTAAGCATGGCTTACCCACCCTTTTAATCAATTGATAGACATATTCTGAATCCGGAACCCTGATTCCGATGACGTTCGTGCCTAAAGTCACCCACTCTGGCAAATCCGGCCGGGATTTGACGAGGAATGTGATCTCACCAGGCAAGAAATATTCCATTAGCTTAGCCTGTTTTTCATTAACCTCGATATATTTATAGGCTTCTTCTATAGAAGAACACATCAAGGCGAAGGGCTTAGCAGGCGGGCGCCTTTTTAAGGCGACAAGCCGGTCAAAAGCCAACTTGGAATCATAGATGACCCCTACCCCATAAACAGTTTCGGTCGGGAAGGCTAAAATCTCCTCATTTTTGAGAATTTCCGCGGCAAATCCCACTTCTTTTTCAGTTAACTCTTTCATAATCACTTGCAGTTGACAACTAAAAACCTCGTCATTTTATTGAGGTCTTTCATGAATTTATAAGTATAATTTGTCAGATACGTTTTCATTAAATCTTTTAGATAATCTTCTAGGTCAGGAGAGATTTCGAAAATCATCAATAAGCCATCTTTTTTCACCTTATGGCAGTCTCTAAAGATCTTTTCGTAAACCGAATTCTCTTTATCGAGCCACAAAGCAGATGCTGGCTCAAAATCCCTCACCGAAGCCTGGGCGTCTTCCTTATTTAAAATATAGGGAGGGTTGGCGACGATGACGTCGATAGCCACATTGGCTTTGATGTACGGTTCTAAGGCATCACCTTCATAAGTGGTGACGTTGAT
Source organism: Bacilli bacterium (assembly GCA_024683495.1). Classification (GTDB taxonomy): domain Bacteria; phylum Bacillota_I; class Bacilli_A; order RFN20; family CAG-826; genus UBA4951. Next base: position 23,076 of record JAIKYF010000158.1, on the reverse strand, counting down.
TCCGCAGTTTTGGAAATTCTTTTTCGCGACTTCTAAGGCTTTAGGAGAGATGTCGCTAGCAAGCATCAACCAGTTAGGGAAATAATCTTTGATTCCGATGGCAATGCAACCAGATCCGGTTCCGATATCCGCGCAGACTAAATAATTCCTTGCATCATAATAATCATCAATTATTTCAGTTAGATTGGCGATTAATTCTTCGGTCTCGCCACGAGGGATTAAAACATTCTCGTCTACATATAGTCTTCTTTCTAAAAAAGAAGCTTCGTGGATGATATATTCGACTGGCTCATTATTTTTTAGTCTTTCGACCTGCTCTCTAAAGAGGTCATAATGCTCAAGGGGCTTATCTTTATTCGCCAAGACGTCGATCTGCTCTTTCAAGCCTTCGTTATGCATGATCAAAAGACGGAGGTCGACAGGCATGACCCCATATTCTTTTGTCTCTTCGTAGGCCGTTTTAATGGCTTCACTTATTGTTGGCATTTTCAATTTCGAGAATCTTTTGTTCTTGGTCGAAGTGGATTAAGGCTTCGATGATGGAATCCATCTCACCTTCCATGACTCTATCGAGTTGGTTGATGGTGTAGCCGATTCTATGGTCGGTGACACGGTTTTGCGGATAGTTATAGGTTCTGATCTTTTCGCTTCTTTCGCCGGTGCCGACTTTGAGTTTCCTTTCGGAGGCAATCGCATCATCTTGAATGGATTGATAGTAGTCCTGGACCTTCGCACGAATCATCTGCATACAGATTTCTTTGTTCTGAAGTTGGGCTTTTTCGGTCTGGCAAGCAACGACGATGCCGGTTGGGATATGGGTGATACGGACCGCGGATTCGGTCTTGTTGACGTTCTGCCCGCCAGCGCCTTGGGAACGATAGGTATCGATCTTTAAATCAGCGGGGTTGATTTTAACATCAACTTCTTCCGCTTCAGGCATGACCAAGACGGTCGCGGTTGAGGTATGGATACGTCCGCTGGCTTCGGTCTTCGGGACTCTTTGAACGCGGTGGGCACCACTTTCGAATTTAAGTTTGGAATAAACGCTTTCGCCTTTAATCATGAAAGAGACGTAGCTATAGCCGCCAGCCGTGCCTTCAACTCCATCGATGTATTGGAGTTTCCAGCCCTGAGATTCAGAGTATTTAGTGTACATTCTCAGCAAATCGCCGGCGAAAATGTTGGCCTCGTCGCCTCCGACGGCACCTCTAATTTCCACGATGATGTTTTTCTTATCGTTAGGATCGACTGGGATTAAATAGGCTTTAAGAGATACTTCGAGTTCTTCGATTTGCTTTTCGATGGAGTGGCGTTCACCCTTCATCATTTCGGCCATTTCTTGATCATCGCCGTTAATGATTTCCATCGCATCCTTTAAGTCGGATTCGAGTTTTAAAAACTCGCAGAATTTCTCATATCCAGGCTCCAAATCGGAACGTTCCTTTGATAGAGAAGTCAACTTCCCAATATCTTCTTGGAGGGCAGGGTCAGACAATTCAACGTCGATTTCCTCTACTCTTCTTTTGATAGCTTCTAAGCTTTTTCTCATTGTATCTTCCATAAGCTCACCTCAGTGCGAAAGGATTATAGCATCTTTTGTCTTTCTCTCATACTAAAGACGTCAAATCACCCACTTAAGAGTTTCCTTAATAGGAAAAACCGGGGGATTTGGTCTCTTTAAGCCTAGTAGGCAAGTTATCAAAAGGTAAATACCCTAGATAAAAACTTGCTTCCTACGAAAGGCTCAATTTTTCTCATATTCTCACTAGTGAGAAAACTCTTATCAAGGTATAATCATAAAGTACTTATGGCATACAAAGCATTATATCTAAAATATCGACCCCAAACTTTTGAAGAGGTCGCTGGGCAAACCGCGCCTGTAAGAACTCTTAAAAACGCCTTAGCCACCGGCAAAATGGCCCATGCGTATCTATTCACCGGTCCTAGAGGAACCGGAAAAACCTCTATGGCCCGTCTATTTGCCAAAGCCCTCGACTGTGAGGAAGGCGTTGGACATCAGTGCAACCACTGCTCCAACTGCTTAGCGATTTCCGATGGCTCACATCCTGACGTCATCGAAATCGACGCCGCCTCCAATAATGGGGTGGAACAGGTCCGTGACTTGATTGAGAAAGTCCGTTACTCCCCAATTAAAGGCCGCTACAAGATCTACATCATCGACGAAGTCCATATGATGACCCAAGGGGCCTTCAATGCTTTGCTCAAAACTCTCGAAGAACCTCCAGAGAACGTTATCTTCATTCTCTGCACCACTGAACCCTTCAAGATTTTGCCCACCATTCTTTCCCGTTGCCAAAGATTCGATTTCAGCCGCGTATCTCCAGAAGATATGTCCAAGAAACTCGTGGAAATCCTTCATAAAGAAGGCGCGGAATTCGACCAAGATGGCGTCAATGCGGTCGTCTCTTTAGCCGACGGCGGCATGCGTGATTCCTTATCGATTCTCGACCAAGTCTTAGCCTATTCAAATAACAAGCTCTTCGAAGACGATGTCTTAACCTTATTCGGTTTGGCCTCGATTGAAGAGAAGGTCGCGATGCTTGAGTCTCTTGAAAGAGGAGACACTTTAGGCGTCGTCACCAAATCAGAGGAAATGCTTTCGACCGGCATCGATGTCAGACGCTTAGTCAGTGACTTAATCGGCTTGCTCAAAGATTTATTAATCTATGAAAGAACCAAAGAGCCATCTTTGATGAGTGCCTTAAAAGAAGACCAAGCCATCTATCTCTCAGAAATCATCAATCCCATCCGTTGCAATGAGATGCTATCGACCTTAATCGATGCCCAAAATGATTTCAAGAACGTCAACGATGTCCGTTCCTTATTCCAATTAACCTTGCTCCGTCTTTCCTCTTTCAGTGCCGTCGAAGGAGAAAAATCCCCGGCAAAACCCCTTCATATTTTAAAAGAGGCCCCGGTTCGTCAAGAAGTCAAACCTCAACCTGCTCCTGTAGTCGAAGAACCTAAGCCCGTTATTGAAGAACCTAAGCCCATCATAAAAGAAGAGCCGGCGCCTGTCGTCGAAGAGACTAAACCAACTGAGTCAGCCAAAGAAGAGAAGGTAGTTGAAGAAACCTCTCCAGTGTTAGAAGAGAAGGTCGAAGAAGTCAAGCCTGAGCCCGTTAAAGAAGAGGTTTCTCCTCTTGATGCCCCTCCTTCCTACCTCTTCGAAAGCGAATCCGAGCCTAAAGAAGAGCCAGTTGAAGAAACTCACGAAGTCGAAGAGACTCCCGATGAAGAAGCCCCAATAGAAGAGGAAGCCCCGGTTGATGATAGCTATTATGAAGAGGCTCGAGCCGTGGCAGAAGAAGAAAAGAAAGAAGCCGAACCTGCTCCTATTCCAACTCCCGCCCCAGCTCCAAAATCCACTCCCTTAGGTGCCAATAAATTCGCAGCCCCAGCCTATAATCCTGAGCCCGAAGAAAAACCAAAGGTCGATGAATTACAACCAAAAACTCAAAAAATCTTCCATTTAGCCTTAGAGGGCGAAGAATATGAATTAAGCGATGAGGAAATCGTCAAAGCCTATGTCATTTCCTCTCCCAAAGAGAGAAACGCTCTCCGTCAGCAATGGCCAGAACTTGAGAAATACAAGAACAACGCCACCTATGGTGAGTTCGTTCAACTTCTCCAAGGCGGCAACCCCTTCATCCTCGCGGAAGAGATTCTTGTCATCTCCTATAACTTCAATAGGAACAAGACTCAGAATAACATCGTCGAGAATCAACAATACCTCTCGAAGATCATCTCCAAATTCTTAAAGAGGAAAGTCTTCGTCTATGGCATTAATCCCACCGATAGATCAAGAATCATCAATACGGTCAATAACCTTATCCAAGTGGATAAACTTCCAAAGAAAGAGAACGTCATTCTCTTTTTACCCAAGAAATAATTAGATTCAGATAGGAGAATAATTATGAATCAGATGCAACAAATGCTCATGCAGGCCCAAAGAATGCAGCGCGAGCTTGGCAAAGCCATGGCTGCTCTTGAAGCCAAAGAGTTCACCACTCAAAAAGCCGGTATCGTCGAAATCGTCATGACTGGCGATAAAAAGCTCGTCTCCGTCAAGGTCCTCATCGAGAAACCTGAAGCCGACGATCTTGAAATGATCCAAGATACCATCGTCATGGCCGTCAATGAGACCATCGACCAAATCAATGCCGAGTCCGAGGCCATCCAAGAGAAAATCACCGGACAAAAAGGAGGCTTACCTTTCTAATTTATGAAGGATTTGCCGTCAATTTCCGCATTAACCAACTCTTTCTCAAAACTACCTGGGGTCGGAGTTAAAACCGCCGAACGTATGGCGTTCGCGGTTTTAAACATGAGCGAAGACGAACAAAAGGCTTTCGCTCAGGCCATTAATGACGTCTCCAGCAAAATCCATCGTTGCCCCCATTGTGGCCTCTATACAGAAACCGATAGATGCGAAGTCTGTGACTCCGAGGAACGCGATCACACCCTTCTAGCGGTCGTCGCAAACGTCAAAGATGCCTTAGCCATCGAGAAAATGAATTCCTTCAATGGGGTTTATCACGTTCTCGGCGGGACCTTAAGCGCCACAAGAGGCATCTCCGCCAACGATTTAAAAGTCGATGAATTAGTCGAAAGAGTGAAAAATGAGGGAATCAAAGAAGTGATTCTAGCGACAAACCCCACTTTAGAAGGCGAGACCACCGCTCTATTCATTGCCAAGATGCTCGAGCCCCTCAACATCCAAGTCACAAGGCTCGGCTATGGCTTACCAATGGGTTCATCCCTTGACTATGCCGATAAATTGACGTTGACGAAAGCCTTTGAAGGCAGAAAGAAGATCTAAAACTATGTTCATCACATTCGAAGGCGGTGAAGGTTCTGGAAAATCCACCGCAATCAAAAAGATTGTCGAAACCCTTCAAAAAGAAGGCTATGAAGTCGTCTTGACCCGCGAGCCGGGCGGCACCCCAATCTCTGAAGAGATCAGAAACGTCATTCTCGACAAGAAAAATACCAACATGGACCCGCGCACCGAAGCGCTTCTATATGCCGCTTCGAGAAGACAGCATATCGTTGAGAAGATCATCCCAGCCTTAAAAGAAGGCAAAATCGTCCTTTGCGACCGTTACTTAGATTCTTCCTTGGCCTATCAAGGCGGAGCGAGAGGCTTAGGGGTCGACAAGATTCTGGAAGTCAACCAATACGCGACCGATGGCTTCGAACCCGATTTAACTTTGTTATTCGATATCGAGCCAGAAAAAGGCTTAGCGAGAATCGCCGCCAACGCGGGAAGAGAAGTAAATCGCTTGGATTTAGAGAAAATCCAATTCCATCACGACGTGAGAAATGCCTTCCTTGGCTTGGCCAAGAGATTCCCTCAACGTTACTTCATCGTCGATGCCTCCAAGTCAATCGAAGAGGTCTTCAATCAAGCGATGAACGAAATCGAAAGAAGGCTCCATAAATAATGAAATTTGCCCCCTATCTAGAAAATAAGCAGCCTTTGGTATGGAATTCTTTTCTCCACGCCTTGGAACACAAACGTTTGAACCACGCTTATTTATTAGTGGGCGAATCCGGATCTCCTTTAATGGAGACGGCCATTTTCTTGGCTAAATCCCTCATTTGCGACCACCCCTCCCCTTTAGCGGATGAGGAATGCCGCACCTGCACGAGAATCGACCATCGAACCTATTCTGACATCATCATTCTCGATGGGGCGGAAAAAACCATCAAGAAAGAGGAAGTCAAAGAAATCCTTCAGGATTTCACGAGCACTCCGCTCGAAGAGAAAAATACGATGATTTATATCATCAATCTCGTCGAGAATATGACGGTCGAGGCCGTGAACTCCTTATTGAAATTCCTCGAAGAGCCGACAAGTAATACCTATGCCTTCTTAACGACCGAAAACGTTGCGAAAGTATTGCCCACCATCGTCTCCCGTTGCGAGACCATGAGAATGCTCCTTTCTCCTTACGAAGAAGTAGTTCAGGAATGCTTAGAAATGGGCATCCCTAGAGAAGATGCCGAATTATTAGCATATTTCGAGAATTCTGGAAATCTCGTGAAGGCCAGAATGGAAGAAAAGAAGGAATACGAAGAGCTAAAAGATGACTTCGTGACGACGATGGAAATCTTGTCCCGTCCCCGCGATGAAGCAATTTTCCGTTTCGAAACCGAAATCGTCAATCGTTACGATAAAAGAGAAAAAGGTCGAATCTATCTAGATTTACTTTCAATTATTCTCAAAGACGCTATCGCGTTAAAAGAAAAACGCGAAGGAAAATTGACAACATATGTTAAACTAATACAGCCTTTGGCCGACAAACTTCCTCATTTGGAAGATTCCTTGCTTGAAGTCATGAAAGCCAGAGGACAACTCAATCTCAACATCAGTGTCGGGCTGACGCTCGAACACGTCATAAACTATTTGACCAAAGGAAGCTAATCATGGATTTATATTTCGTTGCCATTCGCTACCCCAACGGGGGCAAGCCTTATTATTTCTCGACTGAGTTCGCCGATTTAAAGCCTGGCGATATGGTTGTCGTCGACACCATCCAAGGCTTAGAGATCGGAATCGTCGATAATGAACCAATCCCCACTAGCCAATATCGTGGGTCTTTTGAACTGAAACCAATCCTTAGAAAAGCTAACTCAACCGATATCAGCGATTACGAATTCAACCAAAAAGAAGCGAAAATTGCTATGGAAATTTGCCAAAATGAGGTCGAGCACCTTGGTCTAGCGATGAATCTTCTTTCGGCGGAATATACCTTAGATGGCTCAAAAGTCACCATCACCTATACTTCCGATGGACGTGTCGATTTCCGTGAGCTTCTTAAATTATTGGCCCCTCAACTCAAGTGCAGAATCGAACTCCGTCAAATCGCCGCGAGAGATAAGGCCAAGATGATTGGTGGCCTTGGAATCTGTGGTTTACCTTTATGCTGCACGACCTTCCTTAACAAGTTCGATGCCATCACCATCCAAAAAGTCAAAAATCAGATGCTTAACTTGGGCAATACCAAGTTAGAAGGCGCCTGTGGCAAGTTAATGTGCTGCTTAGGTTACGAAGATGACCTTTATACCGAGGCCAAAAAGGAATTCCCCACCATCGGGACGACCTTTAAAGATAGAAAAAATAACGAATACAAGATCCTTGGATTCAATATTCTTTCTAGAACCATCAAACTGGACACTCCAGACGGAATCAAGATGGTAACCATGGATGAATATGATGAATTAAGCGGCAAGAAGCCAAGAGTGGAAAAGCCAAAAGAAAATCTCGAAAGCGAAATCGCCACCAATAAGCCTCATAACAATGAACAAGGCGAAAATCGCCATGGCGAAGGCCACAATAGACATCGCCATAATAATGGCAATCATCCTAACGGAGAGAATAAGCAAGGCGGTAAGCCCAATGGTGAAAGAAAGCCTCATCAAGAGGGCGAAAATAATCAAAATCCCCAGCAAAACCCCAACCAAAATAGGAATAACCACAATAAACACCATCGTTACCACCACAAGGGACATCGTCCCAATAACAATGGTGGAAATGGAGGCAACCCTCAGTAATAACAATGAGAAGAGATAGAAATTTCGAAGGCAATGAGCCCCTACTCTATCTAATTGCCACTCCGATTGGCAATCTTTCGGAATTCTCTCCTCGGGCTATTGAAGTCATAACTTCCTGCGATTACGTCGCTTGCGAAGATACCAGAAACACAGGGATGCTCCTGAAGCATTTTTCAATTCAGAAAAAATTGATTTCTTGCCATGAGCATAACGAAAACGAAACTTCCGAGAAAATAATCTCTCTAATTAAAGAGGGCAATAAAATTGCCTATGTCTCCGATGCTGGATATCCGGTTATCTCCGATCCTGGACAATTGCTTGCTAAGCACTGCATTGAAGCCGGCATCAAGGTTTCCATCGTCAACGGGCCAAATGCCGCCATCTGCGCTTTAGTAGGTTCAGGATTAAGCTCTGAGCACTTCCTCTTCTATGGTTTCCTTTCTTCGAAAGGCTCCGAAAGAAGAAAGGAATTAGAAAAGCTGACTTCCTTCCCTTACACGATGATCTTCTATGAGGCCCCTCACCGCATTGATGAGACCCTCAAGGATTTAGAAAAAGCCTTTGGAAGTGATAGGAAGGCCTGTCTATGCCGCGAATTAACAAAGATGCATGAAGAATTCATCCGCGGAACTTTAGGCGAATTCTTAGAGATTGATAAAAAGACCCTCATCGGAGAATTCGTCATCGTCATTGAAGGCAAGGCCATAGAAGAAAAAGTCTATTCCAAAGAAGAAATCATCTCCTTATTAAGGGAAGAATTAAAATCCTCAAGCGGAAGAGATGCCGTCGCGAATGTCGTCAAAATAACCGGCTTACCAAAACGGGAAGTCTACGATATCTATCTAAAAGAACTCAACGATAAATAAAGAAAACTGCCATTACGTGATGGCAGATTTCTTTTATTAGGCGGGATTTTCAGGTGTATCTTCGCCTTTTTTCTTTTTAATAGTAAGGAAGAAGGAGACGCTTAATTGGGCGGCCAATAAGGCAACTCCTAACATTGAGAGAATAACGCCTTCTTTAAGTAATGGGGTTTCATATTTCAGCGTGTAGGTGACATCTTTCTCATCGCCTAAAGCCACAAAGCCAACGAAGCCTCCGTCAAGTTTAAAGGTGGGGCGTTCCACTCTAGTGCCATCACTTCTTCTGGCGGTGACTTTCCATCCAGCGTCATAGCCTAAGGAAGTGACGACAATCTTGTCAGTGTCAAACTGGGTCTTGAAGGTGAATAGATCGCTATTGGTTCTGACGACATCCTGGAGATTATAGTCAGAGGAAGCGTATCTATCTTGATCAGACATGATATCGGAATATTCCTTGAAATAGATGTAATTAGGAATCGTCATTGAGGCCGTCCCGTAAGCATTCTTGTCGCAGAAGACGATGGCTTTGGCTCTACCATGAGCATAGAAACCAAACACTGGAGTATAGATAGAATTGCTCGGGTTAAGGTTTTTGAAATTATCCATTGAAGACCATTCATAAGATAAGACAGTGTCTTCTTCTAAGATGTTCCCATCTTCATCGAAAGTATCGCCGATAATATAGATTCGCGGCACCAAATTGCTCTTATTGGTGGTCGAGGACATTCTGAATTGGAAATAACATCCTTCCTTATCTTCATTGAAGTAAGTTCCGTAATTTGGCTGGATGACAATCTTATCGAAATCCTTGGCCATCGTGACCGATCCACTTAAATCCGAGGCGGTTTTGACGGAGATTTTGGTGTTTGTAGCTCCTTTGCCAAGGAAGTAGCCAGGACCAAACCATTCTTGTTTAACGAAGTTGCCATTGCCATCATACGTCACATGATTGCAGATGAAACCATATTCGTATTTATCGGTGATCTTATATTTCTTAAGCGCGGCGACGGAAGTATCAAAGAGAGCGCCGCTAATCTCATTGACCAAGGTATCACCGGCGTACATGGCTTTATAGGCTGTACGGTATTTGTCGGCATGGTAATTGCCAGTATTCAATCTCGTATAGCCAAAATAGTTTGGGGCCCCCGCTGGAGCGGAGCTCTCAACAGAGAATCCTAATTTATTGAGACGCTCGATATCAGCGTCTTTGACGATCGCCCCATTGTTATAGACATTCTCATTTCTCAGGACTTGGAGATCGCTTTGGGAACCGGAATAGAAGTTATCGTTCGTGGAGTACTCATTAGTCTTCCCTTGAGCGTATAGGGTATCAACCGCATGGCCGAGTTTAACGCGGTTCATGTATGGATTCTCGTAGACGAAATAGGTGCCGTCATTATAGATTTCCTTCGATCCAAACGGGACGTTATACTGCATCTTATTGAAATCCGTGCCGTCTCTGAGGATGCTGTAATTCTCGGATTTTAAGACATAGTACTTCATGCCTAAGGCCGTATCGAAATCCATTCTCTTATGGCCATAATAAGCCGACCAGCTTTTGGAGGTGACCTTGAAATCGTTATAGGCGGTCGAAGTATATTCCCCATTAATCATTCCGGAATAACGGGAAAGCTCGGCCAGATCATAATTGAACAAGGAATGGAAGTTCCCCGTGCCATTGAAGTTAAAGGCCATACCTGAGTTATTATTGGGATAATAAGCCGTGTAGGTACGGAAGTAATCATCGGAATCATAGTTATTGATCCAATCGAAAACCGACTGGGCCTTCGCAGCGTTTGTGGCCCCACCTAAAAAGGTGGTCTTATAATTCCACATGCTGCCATATTCGAAGGAAATATTACCCGCGACCATCACCTCGATGGCCACAAAGCCCATCAAGACGTATTGGAGAGGAATCTTCTTCACAAACGCGCCCACATCGAACTTCTTCCTAACCATCACAGGTTTAGGCTCAGGAATTTCCGCGCAATTAGCGTCTATTTTCTCGATCTTAGCATCTTTGACGTTGGCAAAGAAGAAGATAACCATCGATTCAATACCCACTAAGAATAGTTGATAAATCATCATCCAATAGGCATCGCCTAAGATGATATTCGTGCCGCTTCTGATCGTGAATGGAACCGTGTAAGTAGAGCTCCAATAAGTGACTTTGCCATGTCCGGCCTCAGAGGCTGAGAAGGTTTTGCCATTCGTCACATAATACATGATGACGATGCATAAACCAGTCATCAGCATCGCGAATAAGGCCCCGCTTGGAAAGACCCACTTCGGTTCATCCTTCAATCTCTCTAATTCCTGGCAACCATAATAGATGATCGATGGAATCAAAACGATAAACCATCTTCCATATCCGTCGCCAGCGAATAAGGTGAAGAAATAATAAGCGAAAGTCGTAAAGACCATGTAGGCGCAGATAGAAACCGCGATGATATGACTCCATTTCTTTCTTCTAATCGAAGAAATGAAGGCCACGAAGAAGAGAATCACCATCGGGGTGTAACAGAATAAGGAACTAGTCCACGAATCATAAGAACTAGAAGCCACGACCGGAAGCTTCGTATAGTTCGCGGTCGGGAAGAAGAAAGAGGCTAAGCCAATCAATTCTCGGCCGGGGTTATCGCCGACGAGTTGGAACATTCTTTCAAAGAAAGTCTTCACATCGAAGGTCTTAATCGCTGTCAACAAAGAATCAAGATAAGCCTTGCCGATAGAGGCGGTTCGACCGGAAAGATTGGATTCTCTAACCGAAGGAAGCAAGGTCCAAGCCGTCAGCATAATACCGACCGCAAAACCTAAAATTCCTAGTCCAATCACGATTAAATTGTTCTTCCAGTCTCTCTTTTTAATCGTGCAGAAATACCGCCACGCGGCATACATCGCGCCCCAAACGCAGATGGTGACTAAGAAGAAGAATGAAGTTAGGCCAAGGAAGAATAAACCGATAACCAGAGTAAGAATCTTCTTCTCTTTAATAACTTTTTCGATACCCAAAAGGATAATCGGCAAAGAGAAGGCCATCGAGACGAACGACGGGAAGCCAACGAAGAAATTGATGAATCCGGAGAAGGCATAAATAAGTCCGCCGAATCTCGAAGTTCTTTCGCTTAATCCCATGTATTTGAGATAGGCTCTCATCGCCAAGGCGGCGAAGGCCACCTTGAAGAAAGTCGCATAAGCGAAGGTCTGAGGAATCCAAACACGTGGGAAGATATAACAAAGGAATAGGAATGGATCGAATAAGCCATAATAGGCATTGGATCCGAAGTTGTCCGTCCCTAGATAAGTATTCGGGCTATAGAGTTCGAAGTGACCAGTCGCGAAGAAACGATGCCAAGTGTCGTAGAAATCATAGGTCATCGTGACGTACTGACTATTGTAGTCCCAGTTATAGAGAGTCGTATTGTAGTTATTTATGAGACCATAAATCGCCCATAAGACCCCGATAAGGTAGATGAAAACGAAATAATAAAGGAGATTGTCGCGCTTAAAGAAGGCCTTTAAGGCATTAACCCATTTGTTATTGGATGGGCTTTTGACTCGTCCTTCTCGGATATCTTTTAAAGATATGTTTGCGTTTTCCATAATTTATTTTACTTCGCCGCTGGTGACTTCCTTATTCTCGGTTTGAATTCCGACGACATCCGAAGTGGCAAAGGAGAAGGCGATGCCTTGCCCTTTGGTGTTGAGTCCGGCCGCTTCATAGATTAAGCGGAGGACTTCATCGCGGATGTCCTTAGGAACGATAATCATGACGATTTGTTTTTCGGGAGTGATTCTGACTCCGAAGAATTGTTCGATTTCTTTATTGCCAGTGCCACGAGCTTGGAGAATGGTGCCGCCTCTTGCGCCGGCTTTTTTCGCAGCTTCCATGACTAAATCGGTGAAACCATCATTAACGATGGCCATCACGACTTCAAAGCCTGGTTGAACGGTGCTTAGATCCATTTCTTTCACTCCTTTCCCCGTCTCTAGATTACGGGTATTTGTTAAAAATTTATAGGCAGAAACCCCACAAATTGAGGTAAGGGGTATCAATAAGGCCAATCCTTTGGCGAATTTGCTGACCGAGAATCTTTCAATTAGCAAGGGTTTGACTTTCAGCCAAGTTTCGAAGGTCATCGGAGAATAGATGATTCTCTTTAGCTCGTTAGAAACGCCTAAGACCTCATATACTCGGCTAGGTGCGGTTCCGTTACCATGTCCGATAACGGAGAAGGAAGCGCCGGCCTTATAAAGAATCTTATTAACAGCCTCGGCTTGTCCGTTATTAACGATAATGGCCGCTAAGCACAGGGGGTTAAGAAGGTGGGTAGCCTCATAAGATTGCTTTGCCTCTACCTTAGTTTCCTCGGTAGGAGGCGTTTGTTCAACTTCTTCTACTGGCTTAGTCTTTTTTATTTTAAGCAGTGCCATTAGACTCCCTCCCCGAAATGAATAACTTGCGCATCGTTAGGCTCGATGAAGGTCTTTCTGACGCGGTCATAAACGATTTTGCGCTTAATCCCCGCATATAAACCCATGAGCTGAATGATAATCAAAGGCATCATCGCGATCATCGCGACGCAGCCGAAAGCCTCATTGAAAATATATGAGGTGATTTGTTTGCTGGCTCCCTCGCCGAATTGCCCCGCTGCTCTCGCATAGGCCACACCGACAGCATACGGCATGACGAAGGTTGAGGCCATCGGACCAGAGGCAACGCCCCCTGAGTCGAAAGCCATATTCGTGTAAATCTTCGGAACGATGAAGGTCAATCCTAAGGCGATGAAATATCCAGGGACCACGTAGTACATAATCGAGAAACCGTAGATACTTCGTATGACCGCCAAAGCGACGCCACCGCCGACGGCGATAGCCATGACGAATAAAACGGTCTTCGATTTGATGGTGCCTTCCGAAACGGTTTCGATCTGACGAACCAAAACGTGAACGGCAGGTTCGGCAATGACGCCGAATAATCCAAACAAAGCCCCGACGAGAATGGCTAACCACCAGAAGTTTTCTTTGCTTCCGAGGTTATAACCTACGCCTTGGGCGACTGGTAAGAAGCCTAAATCCACCGCGGTGAGGAATAAAACTAGGCCCACATAAGCATAAACTAAGCCGATTAAGACGCTTAAGACTTGTTTAAATCTGATGCGGCTGATGAAGAGGTTATAGACTAAGAAGAAAGCGATGATTGGAACGATAGCCATCGCCACCATAATCATTTGATGAAGGGTCCCATTCAAGAGTTTGGACAAGAAACGCGGGAGAAAATCACCCCAAGAGGAAAATTCGCTTAAGGCGTGAGTGTTGAAGGTATAAGTGGGAATCGTTGTCTCGGGATCGAGGAATAAGGACATAATCATCACGCAGATGATTGGACCTACAGACGCTAAGGCAGTCAAACCGAAAGCGTCCTCACCAGAAGATCTCCCACTTCCGCTCTTACTGGCCGCCAATCCGGCGCCAAAGGCTAAGATAAAGGGAACCGTAACCGGTCCAGTCGTAACTGATCCCGAATCAAAAGAAATCGGTAAAAACAAAGTTTTCCCCGAATTTGACATCAAGGCCGCCAGCATAAAGACGATGCCATAGAAAGCTAAAAACATGACGCTGAGATTCTTATTGAAGAGAATTCTTAAAACGCCAAAGACGACAAAGATGCCAACCCCAACGGCGACTACCGAGATAAGCATCGCTTCGGATAAGCCAATCTGAGAAGCCATGACTCTTAAGTCAGGTTCGGCAACCGTAACGACGGCTCCGAGAATGAAAGTCATCAAGACGATTAGCCAAATTTTCTTTTTGGCGAATAAGGTCTCGCCGACTACTGAACCGATTTTGCTCATCGATTGCTCAACGCCAGAGGTAAAGGCGGAAAGACCAAATCCGATAAAGACGACGCAGATTAAGAAAACCACGAACGATTGAATGGTGAAATCATTAACAATCGGTTCAACGTAGTTGGAGATAAGGAATAGGGCGGTAACGACTAAAGCAATTGGCAAGACACTAAGAAAATTAGTGCCGATGTTTGACCAGATGCTTGCCCTTGCTGCCGCGCTTAGTCCCGGCAGTTTTTTTACGGACGAGTCCATCTTTCTTTACCTCCTTTCCTGATTTTTGAGTGGGTTTTGCCATAGATTTCGCACCAAAGAACATCGCTTTGAATTCTTTTGGCATCGGTACGACAAACTTATATTCTTTGTGGGTGATTGGGTGAATGAAATCTAATTCATAGGCATGAAGGCCTAATCTCTTTAAAGGATTGCTTGGTTCACCATATTTATCATCGCCAATGACGTGATGGCCAATATGACCGAGCTGAACACGGATCTGGTTCTTTCTGCCGCTTGAGATATTCACGTCTAATAAGGCGTAGTCTCTATTGCGGTCCAAAACCTTGTAATCGGTGATTGATAATTTTCCAAATTTCGGATTTTTGGTGACGTAGACCAAATGATTGTCGTCTTGAGTTAGATAGTTCTCTAAATGCCCTTCATCCGGGATATCGGGATTCTCAACAATCGCGAAATATCCTCTTTTGGTGACGATTCTCTGCCAATTATTTTGGAGAGCATCTCTGATTTCGGGATTTTTGGCAAAAATTAAGACGCCGGAAGTATCTTCGTCAAGACGGTGCACCACGAAAATTCTCGCATTGCGGTCTTTTTGGGCGATGTAATCGCCGACCATCCGGTACGCGGTGCGAGATTTTTCGTTGTCGCTGGCGACGCTTAATAATCCCGATGGCTTATCGATGACCACGAGTTCTTTATCCTCGTAGATAATCGGAAGGTTGGATCTCTGGACTTTTCTAACAGGGTCCCAATAAAGGATGACTTCATCTTCTGGATAAAGCTTGTAAGCGAATAAAGAGGTAGGAACTCCACCGACCGTCACCTGATGATTGGCGATGATGCGGCGGACGTTTCTTTGATTCTGCTGGGGCAATTTCTCCATCAAAAACGGCAACAATTCAGTTTCATGGCGCACGATAAAAGACTTAGGCTCCTTACCAGGGGCATAAGTTCTTTTCCGTACGGTCTTCTTGGTGTCGTTTTTGTTCATAAAAATTAGGCTTCGTTTAAAGTGGTCTCTCTAAGCATGTCCGCATATAAATCGCGGAGACGGTTGATTGGATCTCTAGTTATTTCGGTAAGATAGTCTCCATAGCTGCTTCCTTCTCCGACATAAGAGATGACCATTACATAGTAGGTCTTCTCGGGATCGAGATTATATTCGTCGAAGCCCTCAACCCAGTGACTAGTCAATGTGGAGTTAGTTGCGAGGGAACGAATGGTAGTGCTGTCGCAGGTATAGAGAACGTTATCATTATCGAATGGGAGAGATGCATAGACGTCACCATAGGTGATTTGTCCAGGAGCGATATTTTGTCTAGCGCATCCAGTGTTGACGACCGCGCCGATGAGATCGGTCGAATATTCTTCGTTACGATATTTATTGAACATCAGTTCAGCACAGCTCTTAGCGATATCGTTTCTATAAATGGTGGTTTCGGTATAACCGACAACTTCTTCTTTGATTTTGCCGATGATTCCGTTGTAGTGTTCCAAAATTCCAACTGACATGGCATCGTCACCTTCGGCGACTAAATCGTAATAACCGGTATTTGAATAAGCAGTTAAAACGAGCTTGCCCTCAGAGTTTTCTCTAAAGGTAACTCTGCTGGCAAATTTACCATAAGCTGCGGCCTGGATATGAAGCACGCCATTAGAATCCTTGTCGGCATAAGAACGATGGGTGTGGCCTTCAAAAACCACATCAACATTATCGACGACGCTGGTATCTAATGAATCGTAGTGAATGGAGACGCAGACGACTTCGCAACCCTCTTCTTCACGGAGGCGGGTGGCTTCGTTTTTGATTAACTCTAAGTGATTGCGGGCAAAATACATGCCGTTTAAGCAAGAGGCGGCAATCGAGCTTTCGATTGGTCCGATCGCTCCGATGAATCCGATCTTATGGCCGGCTCTTTCGATAACTACAGATGGTTTAGCCCATTCAGGGGTCGTTCCATCTGGATAACGGATGTTGATTCCAAGGAATGGGAAATTGGCACGGTCAAGATTTTCCAAAATGCCTTCTTCATGCCAATCGAATTCATGATTTCCAATCGTCATGAATTCATAGCCGACGGCATTCATCCAGTCGGTCATGACATAACCTTTGGTTAGATTGGAATCGGCCGAACCCTGCCACATATCTCCGCTTGAGATGAAGATTGTGTTATCTGGGTTGGCATTTCCATTGGCTCTTAAGTATCCGCCGAGTTTGGCTAAGCCAGGATATTTGTTGCTGGAATCTTGAGTGGTCGCGCCATGAGTGTCGTTCACAGCAAAGATATCAATGAATGTGTCATCAATTTCCTCTTCGTAAGTAGTAGAACTGAGATGAAGGGTAATCGATGAGATATTGAATGTGCCAACCGAAGCGCAAACGGAGAAATATTTAAGCGGCCCATTCCCTGCCGGGAAATCAAATTGAGTGCCGCTCATTAACGGATATGCACCAACGCCTGGGGAGGTAATCGGATAGGAAGAGGCTCTAGAGACGACGAATCCATAACTAGCGGTCGACTCATATTCCACTTCAATTCCTGTGAAATAACCAAAGGGGGCAGTATTAGTTAGATATCCGCCATGATCGAGGCTGAACCAACCGCCATCAAGGAGGTCGCCACCCTCAATTTTAAGAGTGAGGTTTCCATCGGAATACTTAAGCAAATCACCGTCTTTGGTAAAGGGGTTATCCTTGTTAAGAGTAATTTCCCCGTCAAAAACGCTATGAATCTCTTCAGAGGACGATTCCTCTTTCGAAGAAACCACAGATTGGGAGGCACTTGTGTTCTCACTAACGGACGAAGTTTTGCCACCGATACTGATATTGCATCCAGACATCACCAGGGCCAGTAAACTGGCGAGATAAAAAACATGTTTTTTCATATGGGCTTATTGTAGCATAGAGCCGCCCCAAAATGTTATACCTAATCCTTACTTGAAAGGATTAAATTACAAAGCTAAGCCAAAATGTATAAGAGCGTTTTTGACTCCGTTATCCCAAATATTGTCAGTGACATAAGTAGCCACTTTCTTCACTTCATCCTTGCCATTGCCTAGACAAACGAAGGTTTTAACGTGTTCGGCGATGGAAATATCTTGGATATCATCGCCAAAACCCATAGCGTCGTCTTTGGTAAAACCGAAGTAGTCAAGGATGTGATCGATTGCCACGCCTTTTTCGTGAGGTTCATAAGTGATATCGACTCCGTTATCAAAATATCGGAAATAAAGAAGTTCGGGGAACTCTTTTTGGAATTCATCATCGATCTCGGAAGTGGCAAACATATTAAAGCCGATGACTTCTTCCCCCTCATATTCGCCTTCTTCGGGGCGGACTTCGACAAAGCCATTATAAAAAGCTTCGGCACCATCGCCTTTGCTGACCAATTTTCTAGTAAGGACTTCTACTAATTCCGCGGCAATTCCACGCTCTTTTACGAATTTTAGGAATCTTTCAACTATTGGGCGGGGGATTAAAGTCTTGTAGATATAATTCCCTTCGGCGCAGGCAACTCCTCCGGCAGAAGAGATCCAGCCATCCCATTTGATGCCGAGACTCTCAATTCCTAAATTGTAGGCTGAGTGGTAAGGCCTCGCCGTGCAAACGATGAGTTTTATCCCCTGCTTTTGGGTTTGGCGAATGGCTTCAATAGACGGCATATTCCATTCATGGTTCTTATGATCATATAAAGTCCAGTCGATATCAAAAAATATAATCTTTGGTTTCATAACAAAGGGAATTATATCGGATAAATGAGTTTTAGCCTACGAATTTAGAATAGAAAGATTTATAAATCTTTTCATTTGTCTTTTTCATATCGGCCGAGTCGACTTTCAAGACTTGTCGATCATAGGTAAATAAACCATTGGTCTCTTGCTCGACATCGGAAAGCTGAGTGTAAACCAAGATGGCCAATCCTTCTTTCTCAATCAAAGGTAAGACCTGCTCTACGTATAAGGACATAATGCTTTCAGATAACAGTTTGGAGGATTTGAAGATCTTGTAGCCAAAATTTTCAGAGGAAAATAGATGTCCTTCTTCTCTATAAGCGTATCCACCGAATTCGGAGATGGAGAAAATCCTCTCGTGATCATTCTTCCCTTTTAATTTTTTGAAGTAAATATGTTTGGAATTGCAATCGCCCACGCCCTTATCATACCAACCGGATGTTGCATCAATTAGGCGGGATTTGTCAGCGATTTTTAAAATTTCAAAGTTCTTTTTGGCATCGAATTGGCCCCATCCTTCGTTAAACATGGTCCACATGACTATCGAGGGGATATTGCGGAGATGATCCACGGTATTTTTCATATCCTCAACGAAGAAAGCGCGGCCTTCTTCACTCCCACGGCCCAATTTCTTATAGCTAGAATCATTGATGCCGAAAGGAATAAAAGGTCTAACCATAATGTAGAATGATTTATATGGTGCGCCGCCCGAAACCATGTCCTGGCTAACGAGCATTCCGTATTTATCGCAGAGGTAATACCAACGAAGAGGTTCGATTTTAATGTGCTTTCTTAGATAATTGAATCCTAATTTCTTCATTTCCAGGATATCAAACTCCATCGCCTTTTCGCTTGGGGGAGTTAAGCCACTTTCTGGCCAATACCCTTGATCTAATAAGCCGTTTAGAAGTATTGGTTTGTCATTAAGATAAGGGATCATCATTCCATTAATGGCCCGCTTCTCTATTTTTCTGATGCCAAAAACGGATTGAATTTCATCGTGTCCTTTGATTTCTGCTTCATAGAGATTTGGTTCTTCTGGAGACCAAGGGTGGAAAGATCCTTTAAGATCGATTTCTATTGGATTACCTTCAGAATGACCTTTCGCCACTTCTTTTCCTTTATATGAAATTACAACATCGTATGGTGCGCTCTCTTTATTAAATCTTGGAGTGATTAAGACTGATTTTTTATCAAAATCACCATCAAAATCCACTTGTTTTATATAATTTTCATCATTGAGGCACTCAAGATAAACACTCTGCCAAATGCCGCTAGTCGGGGTATACCAAATACCACCATTTCTATTCATCTGTTTACCACGGGGATAAATCTCACTGGAGGTATCGTCTTTTACTAAAACGTCGATTAAAAGTTTTCCTTCGTTTTTGAAAACAAAAGAAAACGGTAAATACCCTCCACGATGAGAACCTAGTTTTTCCCCATTCATAAAAACGGCACATTCTTGATCTACCGCGCCAAAATGAAGGAGAAGATATTTATCTTTCCAACCATCGGGCAAAAGAACTTCTTTATGATAATGAAGGAAATCGTCTTTCTCGATTCTTTTTTGAATTCCACTCAATTCAGTCTCAACAGCATAGGGAACGACTATCTTCGAATCAAACGATTCTGGGATAGATTCTTCTTTATTGATTAAGAAATCCCATTCTCCGTTTAATGAAATCCATCCTCTTCTTTCGCAATAAGGATTTGGGTGTTCTGGCAAGGGGTTAGCTAAATCAATGTCGTCGAAATTACATCTTAAATTATCTAATTTTCCCATGATTAATTCTCCGGTGATAGAATATCACACGGAGAGCCAAACATGATTAAAAACATCGAAAAAATCATTTCTAGTCTCAAAAAGGCACACGCTGATGCTTGGATTATCGTAGACTACGAAAACAAAAACAAAACTCTTGTTCAATTTCTCGGCAACAAGATGCTGACGAGGAAAATATTCTTGGTTTTTCCTTCATTAGGAAAGCCATATATCATCTGTCACAGCATCGATACCGTCTTTTTGAACTGCAAGGAAATCACGGACGATTACGATTTACACATCTATCACTCATGGCAAGAGATGTTAGAGATCGAAAGAAATGATTTCTCTTCTTATTCTCGGGTAATGATGGATATTTCCGAAAACGGCTTGTTGCCAAGAATCTCTTTAGCAGATTATGGATCCGTTGAATTCATTAAGTCTTTAGGGAAAGAAATCATTTCATCTGGAGATATCCTTCAAGAGTTCTCGGCGGTTTATTCCTCTAGAGCTCACGAACTTCAATTAAAGGCTTGCGAGAACACCATAAAAATCAAAGATGAAGCGTTCAAGTTGATTGCTAAACTAATCAACGAAAAGGGGTCTGCCAGTGAATACGAGATTCAAAAATTCATCTGCGATAGATTCCACGAATGCGGAATGGTCTATGATGATCCAGCTATCGTGGCTATCGGCCCCAATGCCAGCAACCCCCACTACGGCCCATCAAAGGAACAATTTAGTCTTATTCATGAAGGCGATGTCGTTTTAATCGACATGTGGGCAAAAATGGATGACCCTGAAGGTGTCTATGCCGATATCACTTGGATGGGGTATGTCGGAGAGGGAGTTCCACCCGAAGTTGAAGAACGATTCCAAATTCTCAAGAAAGCCATCGATCTCGATTTAGAATTCTTAGAAAGAGAACTACCAAAAAGAAGAGTAGAAGGATATGAAGTTGATGATATTGGAAGAAACTATATCTCCAAGATGGGATATGGTGATTACTTCACCCACCGCACCGGCCACAATATCGCAGTCGACGTTTCCCCACACGGACCCGGCGTCAATATCGATAACTACGAATCGCATGACACTAGAGAAATAGTTGATGGAGTAACTTTTTCTCTTGAGCCAGGAATATATGCTCCAGATTTTGGAATGAGAAGTGAAACCGATGTCTATATCAAAGATAGAAAGCCCTACCCAGTAGGGGGAAGGCAGGACAAGGTAATTCCAATCCTAAAGCTTCTAAAGAAATAAAAGGAAAACACCTCAACCATAGCGGACCACACAAACCGCCATGGAATAAGGTGTTTCTTTTTTAAATTATCAATTAACGTTGTGATAATTTGCAATAATTAACGTTTTGATAATTATCTCTTCCCCTAGGAAAATATGGAAAGGGAGGGGTGAATATATTATTCAATAGAGATCTTGTTGGTTTTGGCCTTCTTTTCGGCAGATTCCTTTGGGAAACTGACGGTTAGAACGCCATTATCGAAGTGAGCCTTTACATCAGTTAATTCGATATCGCCGACATAATATTCACGGCTGGCAGAACCATAGAATCTTTCGCGATGGACATATTCTTTTTCAGGTTCAGTGACTTCATTTGCCTTCTTTTCACCAGATTTTTCTTCTGGGGCTTCCTCAACTTCTTTAACTTCGTTAAGGGTGAAGGTGACCTTTAAATAGCCTTCATTCAAAGAGAGCTCAATGTCATTTTTGTTGACACCCGGCATTTCAATCTCGAAAACGTAGTTATCGCCATCGACTTTGATGTCGGTTTTCATTAAAGCGGCTTTCTTATAAGATTCTGGCTTTTTGTAAGTGAGTCCTAAGTCACCAAAGAATGGATCCATGAAGAAGGAAGAATTTGGATTGATTAAATAGCTGTTCATAATAATACCTCCAGTAATGTTTTAGCACTCTTCTTTCCTTAGTGCTAACTATATATTAAATTACTTTTTAGCACTGTCAAATAGAAAGTGCTAATCTTTACAATCTTTTTTGATTTTCTCGATTTAAGCGCTATTAAGTTTTGATAAATTGGCAACTCTACTTGCAAGTGCTAAAAATTTGTTCTCTATCTCTACTGAATAGATTTTGAAGTCTATTAACCATGTGTATTGCTGTTTGGTTTCTTTAAATAGTGCCCCTAATTCATTATCAATCAGCGAACATAAATGAAGGCTTACCTCTCTAGAATTCATATCTACATCAAATATGGTTTTCTTATATCCTCCTTTCGTAGATAGGTTTCTAAGAGCAAGAATTCTCTCAAACGCTTCGATGGTTCTATCGCCTATGGTTGACAGATGATAAGACCCACCGCCTTGGCCTTTAAGCGAGATTAAAGAGTCATTAATGTATCCTTCGACTTGATCCAATAATTCCTCTTTCGCCTCTTCATAATAGGTGTTTAATACTTGTTCCATATTTATAAATACCCGCGAGAGTTGAAAAACGTTCAAAATTCATCCAAAATTCTTTCATGGATAAATCAATAATCGAATCAATCAAAGCCGAGTTGAACGGGAAGGGAAACTTCCTTGCCAAAATATTGAACACTTTCGCGATGGTAAAAGAAGAGCTTGGAGAGCACTCCTGGGTGGGGTTATATCTTTATGATTCCATGGGTAAGGTCTTCAATTTAGGGCCTTTCCAAGGCTCGCCAGCCTGCGAAGAAATTGCCCCCGGAAAAGGGGTTGTTGGGGCTTGTGCCCTCGCTAAAGAGACCCTCTATGTCCCTGATGTTAGGGAATTCCCAGGATATATTTCCTGTGATGCCAGAGCCAAATCTGAAGCCGTTTTCCCTCTAATAGACGAAAATGGCAATGTCATTGGAGTTTTTGACATCGATCACCCAGAATATAATGGGTTAGAAAAAGATCTCCCGATTCTCCAGGAGATCGCTAACTTAATCGCCGGGATTGGGATTAACTAATCTTTAGTTAAATCGAAAAACTCCCCTTTAACATAGTTAATTAAGTCAAATGGGTTCATTTCGACCTGAAAACCCCGTTTTCCCGCCGAAATGAATATT
>JAIKYF010000135.1 GCA_024683495.1 Bacilli bacterium | reverse complement strand
GATTCCTTTGATATATTCGGCCCCTTCGAAGCCTTTGAAGTCCACTCCCGCCATCAAAGACTTGATGTCGACGAGCTCTAATCCATAGCGGGTATCGGGCTTATCGCTGCCATACCGGTCCATGGCCTCCCAATAATCCATTCTTCTTAAGGGAAGGGTGACTTCGTAATTGACGATCTCTTTAAAATATCTGGCGAGCAAGCCTTCGATGAGGGTCAGGATCTCATCTTGGTCCATGAAGGACATCTCGAAGTCAATCTGGGTGAATTCCGGCTGACGGTCGGCCCTTAAGTCCTCGTCGCGGAAGCATTTGGCGATTTGGTAATATCTCTCGATGCCGCCGATCATCAGCAGTTGCTTGAATAACTGCGGGCTTTGGGGGAGAGCGTAGAAAGAGCCATGATGGAGCCTAGAAGGAACGATATAGTCTCTCGCCCCTTCAGGAGTCGCAAGATTAAGGATCGGGGTCTCGACCTCCAAGAAACGGTTCTTATCGAAATAATCGTGGGTGATTTGGACGATTTTGGCCCTGGTTTTAAGCTTATCGAGCATCGTTGGGCGGCGTAAATCCAAATAACGATATTGGAGGCGGGTATCTTCCAAAGCATCGGTCTTATCGGCGATGATGAAAGGAGTCGTCTCGGCTTTGTTGATGACTTTGAGCTCCTTTAAAGCCACCTCAATCTCCCCGGTCGGGAGTTTGGGGTTAGGGACCTCTTTCTTTCTGACGACGCCGGTGGCGGAAACGACATATTCGTTTCTCACGTCGGGGAAAGAGGAAGTATCATCGATGGCAAGTTGGACGATGCCGGTATTATCGCGCAGATCGATGAATTCGATGGCGCCTAATTTTCTCCATTTGCTGACCCAGCCGACGAGCGTGACCTCGCGACCGACGTCCTTGAGGCGGAGTTCCCCATTGTAGTCTGTGCGTTTCATGAGTGGTTATTCTCCCTCTTCTTCGTTTTCTTCGTTATGGTGATGGTGATGCCCATCATCGCCTTCTATGCTCGCAAAGGCCTTATCGAGTTCTTCCTCGTATTTATCGAGGGAAATCTCGAATTGCTCTTTGGTAAGGAGGTTCTTCAGCTGGGCGACGCCCCTTTCGACTTCCTCTTCGCCGACGATGAGGGCGAATTTGGCTCCTCTTCTTTCGGCTTTCTTGAACATCGCCCCGAATTTCATGGGCGATAAGGGGGTTTCGGTCTTGTAGCCTAGTTGTCTAGCCCCCATCGTGAGTTGGAAGGCTTCATCGAGCATTTCCTCCCCTACTGGCATGACATAGAGGTCAATCCCGGTCTCCAAGGAATCAAGAAGATGGTTGTCTTTCATCAAGGAAGCGACCCTTTCGATTCCGATGGCAAAGCCAACGCCGGGCATCTCCGGCCCGCCTAAGGCCTTGACGAGGCCGCCATAATGGCCGCCTCCGCAGATGGCCCCATAATCGTGGCCTTCCTCGCTGATGGCGTGGATCTCGAAGACGACTTCCGAATAATAGTCGAGGCCTCTGACGAGGTTATCGTCGATCTCATATTCGATCTCGAAGTCATTTAAGATCGATAAGGTCTCATAGAAACGCTTATCGGAGGCATCGGATAGATAGTCTTTCATCTTCGGGGCACCCTTGGCGATTTCTTGGTCGCCTTCGACCTTGCAGTCTAAGATCCTTAATGGATTAAGATTCAAACGCTCATGGCAATCGGCGCACATTTCGTCGATATGCTCACTGAAATAGGCTTTGAGGGCCTCTTTATAGCGACGACGTGAATCATCGTCCCCAAGGGTGTTGATCTTAAGCGAGAGCTTCTTGAAGCCGAGCATATAGAAGCCTTGCATGGCTAAAAGGATCACTTCGGCGTCGGCTCTAGCGGAATCTAAGCCAAGCTCTTCCACGCCAAACTGATTGAATTGGCGGTATCTCCCGAGCTGTGGTCTCTCATAACGGAAGGCAGGGCCGGAATAATAATACTTTAAGGGCAGGTCCTCGGTGGCATAGAGCTTATTGGAGACGACGGAACGGACGATGCCGGCGGTGAATTCCGGGCGCATCGTGACCGAGCGATTGCCTTTATCGAGGAAGGTATACATCTCTTTCCTGACGATATCGCTTCCTTCGCCAGTGCCCCTAGCGAAAACATCGGTGTATTCGAGGACGGGGGTGTTCATTTCGTGGAAGCCATATAGTTCCGCGACGGCCTTCATGACGCTAGCGACGTAATCGAGGGCGACGGCGTCCTTACCATAGACATCATGAGTGCCTTTTACTGATGAATAATCCATAATTATTCTCCTACTGATAGTGATTTGATCTTAGAGTTTTTATCTTAATGAATGAGGCGCTTACAGTCATAGACTCCTTTGACTGAGCGGAAATCCCCGAAGAGGTCTTCGATGGATTTGGCATCGGGGACCAAGATCCCCATATGGATGAAGACGTTGCCATTCTGGGGGGTGAGCTT
>JAIKYF010000082.1 GCA_024683495.1 Bacilli bacterium | reverse complement strand
CAATTAATCTCAGGTTTCCCTGGAGAAGCGGCCTTCGGTTCGGCCTTTTCTCTTCCCCTACCAAATTTGGGTTTCTCGCTTGTGGGGTTTACCAACGTTTCATCTCATTATCGCTAATGAGCTCGTCTCTGTGGCACTTTATGGCTCCTCATCCACGGGGGATGATTCGCCGCCGTCACGTACTCCTACGTGCCTAGGCTTATTGATTGGCCTAGCGCAATCACTACATCCATCACAGGATGTGCGAGCATGGACTTTCCTCTACCTAATAGGCAGCAATCGCCGGGGTCGGAGGATTCTCTTATTTGTCGTTTTTCTTTAGGGTGTCGGGGTTATACCCGATGGAATAGAGGAAGTCACTCAACCGGTTGCACTTTTTGATGTATTCGATGTTTTCGGCGGTTGGCTTATCGCCGGGCTTAAGTCCTTCGAACATCTTCTCTAAAGAGGCGTTGCGGATCTCAAGTTCCCTCACTCTTTCTTGGAGCTTCTGCTTCTCTTGGAGAAGGGGGGCTGAGGAGATATTGGCGGAATTGAGGAGGCCGCTTAAGCGGCGGTTCTCTTCTTCCAAGGCCTCTTTGTAGCGTTGGAATTCAAGGTAATCTTTGATAATCGCGTCAAGAAATTTGTCGACCTCATCGGCGTCGTAGCCCTTAAGGCCTTTCTTGAACTTCTTATCGAAGATTTCCTGTCCGGTTAACTTGACTTTGCATTCCATAAAAAACGACCTCTTCAATTATATTGAACTAGAAGTTTCACTTCAACTAGACAACTCGCGAAATCGAAAACTACTAAGGCGACAAGAATGTGCTAAAATTACCGACGTATGAAAGAATTAGAAAAAATCCTCAAGTCCCGGAAGGCTTTGGTCTTCATCGATTTAGAAGGCACCCAGATCAGCCATGAGATGATCGAAATCGGGGCGTATGTCGCGCTTATCGACAATAATCAGCGCATCACGAAGGTCCTTGACCCCTTCAAAAGCTACATCAAGGCCAAGCATCGAATCGGCTATGTCGTCACTAGACTGACGGGCATCACCGAAAGACAGCTTTTAGAAGAAGGCCGCCCTTTCCCCGAAGTCATGGCCGACTTTAAAAAATACGTCGGGAAGTATTGGCATAACTGCCTCTTCGTCACCTTTGGTGGCCACGATATGCGCATCGTCAGCCAATCTTTCGCCCTGAATCCCGCGGCTTCGAAAGATGATTGCAACAACATCACCCGCCATAACCTCGACTTCGCCGAAATCATGACCCATTACGCCTTAGACGAAAACGGCAATCAGATGTCCTTAGGCAAATACATCAATCTTTTCGAACTCGAATTCGAGGGCACGGCCCACGATGCCGTAGCCGATGCCTATAACCTTTTAAGGCTCTATAAAGCGATGTATGAGAGAAAAGACATTGTGAAAAGAGAATATGAGAAAGTTTTGGCCCGTTTGCATAAAATTCCCGGTCCAATCCAGCGTGTAATCCAAAAAATCGAAGAAACCGGCAGCGCCTCAATCGAGGACTATAAAGCCTTCATCGAAGAGGAGCTTGAATGATCAAATATCCTGCTGGCATCAAACCTAAGAAAGGCCAAGAGGAAAGCGAGAAGCCGACGAAAAAGAAATCCTTGAAGGCCATGGCCACCGCGGCGAACCGCGGGATGGGTTTTGAATCTGACATCAATCTCACCAACGATTACTATCGAGAAAAAGGGATCGCTCTTATTTATAAGAGGCCAACCCCTATCAATATCGTCAAAGTCGACTATACGCATGGGGCCAAAATCACCGATGCCTATTTCGAGACTCAGTCCACCACCGACTATAATGGCGTCTATAAAGGCAAGTATCTGGATTTCGAGGCTAAGTCCACTAGATCAAAGACTTCCTTCCCCTTGAATAATATCGCCCCTCAGCAGATCACCCACCTCAAATTAGTCAAAATCCACGGCGGAATTGCGTTCTTTTTGATAAATCTCGCCTTGATGGACGAGACTTATCTCCTCGATGCCCAATATGTTTGTGACTTCTATGACAAAAAAGAAAGGATGTCCATCCCTTTTGAAGAAATCAAAAAGCATGGTCATCTAGTCAAAGAGGGTTATTCCCCTCGTTACGACTATTTGCCTTTAGTCGACGAATTCTTCTTGAAATAGCGGCAGAATCCCTTGAAGGCACATCTAGTGCAGTCTGGGTTATTCGCATGGCACTCATTTCTCCCAAAATGGATCAGCGCGTGATGCAGATAGATCCATTTTTCTTTTGGGAAGGCCTTTTCCAATTTCTTCTCGATTAAGGAAGGGTCCATGTCCTTGGTTTTAGCGTAGCCTAAGCGATAAGAGACTCTTCTTAGATGGGTGTCAACAGGGATGGCTGGGACTTTCTCAATCTCTAATAGATAGACTCCCGCGGTTTTGTTCCCAACGCCTGGCAAAGAGGTGAGAATTTCCTTATCCGAGGGGATTTTGCCAGCGAAATCGGTGACTAAACGCCTTGATAGAGCGATGATGTTTTTGGCTTTGTTATGGTATAAGCCGATGGCTTTGATATCATTTTCCACCTCTTCGATAGAGGCGATGCTCATTGCCTCAGGAGTAGGAAAAATAGAGAAAAGAACCGGGGTCACCTGATTGACGGATTTATCGGTGGTCTGGGCGCTTAAAAGAATCGCGACGAGGCACTCAAAAGGATTCTTATAATCGAGCGAACACTTGGCGTCCGCATAATATTCTTCCAAATAGGAAAGGATGATTTCCTCTTTATTTGTCATCGGGGTCGACGCCATCCCAGAGTTTTTTGGCGATTTCGATGGTTTCTTCGATATCTTTGTCCCACGTTGGAGAGACTAAGGATATGCCTTCCTTATTGATATCTTTCTCATGGCGTTGGGCTTTGATGATTTTATCGATTTGCTTGATGGTCTTCTTATTTTGGCCTAAGGCGGTCGTCAAAGCGTCTTTGATTTCCTCTTCGCTATAGCCAGAAGAGAGCCACTCATTGATGGTCTGTTTTTCGATTTCCGTGAGGGTTCTGCCAAGGTTTTTCTCATAGAAGCCTCTGATTCCGCTGAGGAGTTTAGCCTTATCTTCCGAGACTAAATAGAGCTGCTCGTTCTTGAGGGCTTGGCTATATTCGTCGAGGACTTTCTTCTCCACTCCGGCTAAGGAAATGGCTAAGCCGTTGGCGCTTGGCTCATAGGAGATGAAGCCTTTCTTCAACAATAAAGACATGATCTTATCAATCTTGGAAGGATCGAAATTCATCTTTAAGGAAAGGGCATCGGCCGCTAAGAAACGGTTGCCCTGCTCCAAAAGATGGTCAATCATCAAAATGACGACCAATTCATCTTCGCTGATATTGAGTTTCTTGTAGCAATCCAAAATGGCGTAACGGAAGCTAAGTCCAGTGCCTTGGAACAACGATTTCTTCATAGGCTGCCTTTCCATCCTTTGCGACGTTCCTCATCTAATTTCTGAGGGTTGAGCTCTTGCAAAAGATAACGATATCTATTAAACGAGTTTTTGGTCTCTTCTTCAATCTCAAAACCGAGGATTGAGGCAAATCTTTCGCCCCGGCAGATCCTTAAAGGATCTTCCTCGATTCTTCTTTTGGGTTCCCCGATGAAACGGATCTCCTTCTTCTTCAAGTCATCCAAACCTCCGACGAAGTCTAATAAATTATAGTCTTCATCAAGATAAAGTCCGTTGATGGTGAAGTCTCTTCTTAAGACATCGATCTTCGGGTCTTTGACGAAAGAGACGTTTTTGGGGTGGCGGTGATCGGAATAATCTTTTTCTTCCCTTAAGGTCGTGACATCGACATTGATTCCCTCAACCTTGACCTTGAGGGCCCCGAATTTGGCAAAGGTGTAATTGGCCTCAGGCAAGAAGGCTTTAGTTTCTTCTGGGGTCGCATCGGTGACGAAATCATGGTCATCGTGAGGCCGATTCAAAAGAAGGTCGCGGGTCGTCCCGCCGACGATGTAGAGACGATATCCATTCGCGTTATAGATGGCTTTCAGTTTGTCGAATAAG
>JAIKYF010000043.1 GCA_024683495.1 Bacilli bacterium | reverse complement strand
AATGCCGACTTTCAAATTGGAGAACTCTAAATCTGACGCCCCATTAACTTCGGCATCTTTTGGGAAACAAACATCGGAAATCCTTTTGATTTTTCTTTTCTCAAAATCGACAGGCACCATTTCGGTTATAAAATGGAACCGTTTCTTGCCATCTTGGCCATAACATTCGCAGTTATAGATCGCGTTGATGTAACCTAATTTATCTAATCCAGCGTCCACGGAATAGGTTTCATCTAAAACGCTTGGGGAATCGAAATGATATTTGGCTTTCGTGATGACCCAAATTGAGTTGCATTCCTTCATCATCGTGATGTTTCCGCAGTGCATCGTATCAAAATATTCCGTCAGATGATCTTGATTGATGTTGAATGCCCCATAGGCGCCGAGGCTGGCAAACGAATCCAAATAATGGTATCCACTTTTAAGATTTTTCTTATATTCGTATTTCATAACTCAAATAGTCTACATCATCCCTTTCTAGACCTAAAGGTCTATTAACTGATTATTGGACAATAATCGGAACAATGTAACGATAATCATCAAATGATTTTGCGCTTTTCATGGCATTTAAATTAACGACATTACAATTATTTATCTATTACGTTAAGGACTCTTGATATATGTCTTACACCATAATGTATAATTAAAGTACGCAAGACAAATGCTCCCCTCGCATATTGCATTCGGGATCTGCGATCGTAAGCCTGTGTTGAACGCCTTCTAGTCAAGGAATCCTAATGGCTTAATAGCGGAGCCCACCTTCTCATCCTTGAGGGTGAGGCGTCTTGCGTTTTTTGATTGCTAAAAAAGAAAATGGGTTTTGCAAATTCACCTGCAAAACCCACTTATTTTATAGATTTAGTTTAGATGGCGTCCAATTCTTTTCTGATTGCTTTCTCGTCAAGATTTTGGCCAATGAAGACGAGTTTGACCAATCTATCGCGATATTGGGGATCCCAATCATGAGCGAACTCAACGTTATTATTGAGGAGATCCTCGACCTCCTTATCGCTTAATCCAAGAGAGAACCACATTCCCTGGTTGGTTAAAGTGATTTGGATACCGGCGCTTTCATAGATGACACTGTAGTCCGGATTATCGTTGAAATAGAGCAGACCCTTGGAACGAATGATCTTATGACTGTTTCTGGTGACCCATTCCTTGAATTTGGTGCGATCGAATCCTCTTCTTCTATAGTAGACGAAAGTGTTGATGTCGTACTCAAGAGCAGTTCCGCCTTCTTCATTATCGATGCCTTCGTGGTGGTGATGATGGTGATGATGGTGTTCTTCATGCTCATGATCATGGTCATGGTCATCATCATCTTCGTCGTCATGATCGTGATGGTGCTCTTCTTCCTCATCTTCGTCATGTTTTTCGACATCACTGTCCCAGTCCTCGAATTCTCTAATCCAAGCGGCACTGGTCGCAGCTTTATCAAAATCAAAGAGATAGGTATCGATAATAGAATCTAAATCGACATCACAGAAGTCACATCTGATGATTTCGGCGGATGGCTGAATGGCTTTAACGACAGTCTCAACTTTTCTAAGTTCTTCTTTGGATAATAAGGAAGCTTTATTAAGAAGGATGATATCGCAGAATTCAATTTGCTGAATGATGAGATTTTCGATGTTTTCTTCGCCTCTAGCGACTCTGACGAGAGTCTCGCCGCAGCCGAATTCATCCTTTAAACGCATCGCATCGGTAACCGAGACAATCGCATCTAAGCGATATAAGGGGACTAAATGCTGAGCCTTATATTGGTTCTCCATATAGGAGATGGTCTGAGCGATAGGAACTGGCTCGCAGATACCAGAAGCCTCAATAAGGATGTGATCATATTTATGAGTTTCGCAAAGTTGATTCAACTGGTTGACGAGGTCGGCCTTAAGAGTGCAGCAAATGCAACCATTGCTAAGAGGGACTAAATTGTCATCTTTGCTAGAAACCACGCCACCCTGTTCAATTAAATCGGCATCGATATTTACCTCACCGATATCATTGACGATGACTGCGAGCTTATAGCCTTTGGCGTTTTTGAGAATATGGTTAATTAATGTGGTTTTCCCAGAACCAAGATACCCGGTGATCAAGGTTATGGGGGTAGTTTTTGTCTGTGTCATTTATTAAATGCCTTCTTTCCGAGGATTAGACTACACCAAAAATGAATTAAATGGGTATAAAAGATTTATTTTCAAAGAAAATATCCTCGCCTCAAGCACACAAACTTGCCGTTTATGTTACAGGTTCCTTTAATTTCTTCGATGGAAAATATTTATTGGCTTTTGTGATGATTTAATCAAAGACAATAAGGTAATAAACTTCACAAAAGTGGTCAACTAATCATGATGTTTTATTCAATTAAGATAAATCCGCTGGGGATTTGCTATGGTTTTTGCCTATTTTTCTTTTGGAAGGTATCTCTTTTTATTCATGACCTTCCAGCATAAATCGTAATACTGTTTCTTCATTCCGACCGGGCCACCTTCATGATCTCTATTGTCGACGAAAGAGTTAAATTCATCCTTGATATCTTCGCCATCCCGGAACCTCATGAGTAATGAATGGGCTTTTCTAAAATCCTCGAGAGCTTGTTTATACATTTCTTCTACGGAATCGTTATGAACCACTCCGGTAGCAGGATTCTTCCATTCGGTATGTCTCTCATTTAAAACATCCAATTTTTCGAACTTCCCCATGTGATAAGGATGGGCTTGGGTGAACGCAACTTTATATTTTCCAAGAAGTCTAAATAGCGGTCTTTTTAAGCCGTGCGGAGTCCATAAAAGATTCTCTGCTCCTACAAAATCTATATAGGAAATATAAAAATCTTCTTCTTTGCTTGCGACTGGAGAAGCGTAATGCCACATCTTTGAAATGGATTTAACTTGTTCTTCATCATGGCATTTAATACATTTAGATAATTTCTGATAAGTGCCCTTCTTTTTAGCGAAAATCTTATCGAGGACCGCCTCGAAAAATCCATGTGACCAATTATAGTAACCGGTGAGTTGGCCAGTTTCATCGACGCCAGTCCGATAGAAGATATATCCGTGCATGATTCTATCTAAACAATAATGCATCAATATTCCGTTGATGTAGGCAAAAAGCATGTCCTTATCTTCTTGCTTAGAGGCGTATTCCATCATTTTTAAATAAGTCTCGGTGATATCGACTCTATGCATCGTATGGCCAAAAGTCCTCACTCTAACTGGTTCTTCCCTTTTGATCCAAGGAGTGGAGCCATAGGCCATGAAAGTGTCAGGCCCTTGGGTCCCTAAATTAACGATATCCCGATATTCTTTATCGCATTCGGGGATGGCTTCTTGAGCGAAAGTGTAGTGTGTTAAGATTGCAGGCATGTTGATTTCCTTCGTTTTTCTATTTTATCATCTTCACGGATTTAAAGAATATCCACTGCGATTAGAGAACTACTTTATTCTTTCTTTAGAGAAGGTTTGGGTATATCTTAATGAAAAGGGGGTTACTATGGCTAAAGTAAGAAGATACTGTGGAAGCTACATTTTGGAGATTGACGGTAACTATATCAAAGAATACTGCGGAAGGACTCTTTATGAGATTTCCGGCGATAACTTAAGACGTTATTGCGGAAGTTCCCTTTACACCTTCAGCGGCCGGAGTATCAGGCAATATTGCGGAGGCACCCTCTATGAATTCGACGGGAGATATCTAAGGCGCTATTGCGGAGGAAACGTCTACGAATACGATGGGAGATACATTAAAGAATATTGTGGACGGACACTCTATGAAATCGATGGTTTTATAGACAACAAACAACTGATGGCCTTGTTCGCTATAATCGCCGTATAATTGAAAAATCGCGTGCAAATCCTGCACGCTTTTCTTTTTTGTACTTATGAAGTGTAGTGAAATGTTACACTTTTTTTAAAAGTTTGCTCGATATCAATTGATTTTAAAGCTATCATTTACTCACATAAAGGAACTCGATATATGAAGAAAATATTAGCACTGATTTCTCCTCTCTTTTTACTTATGGCCGGATGCGGAGGAGGAACTCAGCCCGTGGCAACCTCGGAAACCAAATCCTCAGAAAGCCAAGAAACATCAATAGCCTCAAGTGAGGCCTCTTCGGAAATAACTACCGAAGAAACGAGTGAGTTAACATCATCAGAAGAAGAGTTTTCCTCTTCGGAAGAAGTTATCTCTTCATCTGAAATTGAGACGTCCCTCCCTGAGATTAAAGACAAAATCAAAGTAGATCCAATTGAGAATATCGATGACGATTTCATCTTTGGCGTAGATTTCTCCTCGGTTATCTCTTTAGAACAAGGCGGAGTCAAATTCTATGACTTCTATGGAAGAGAAAGAGATATTTTTGAAGTGGTCGCCGCTAGCGGAGTCAACTATGTTCGCGTCCGTGTTTGGAATGACCCCTATGATGCTGATGGCCATGGTTATGGCGGAGGCAACTGCGATATCAATAAGGCTCTAGAAATTGGCAAACGAGTCACTAAATATGGAATGAAACTTCTTGTCGACTTCCACTACTCCGATTTCTGGGCCGATCCAAAGAAGCAAAAAGCGCCTAAGGCTTGGGCGGACTATGATATAGACACTAAGGCCGATGCCCTATACACCTATACCTATGATTCTTTGACCCTCTTAAAGAATAATGGGGTGGATGTTGGAATGGTTCAAGTTGGTAACGAAACTAACAACGGCTTAATGTGTGGAGAGACCACTTGGGCTAACACCGTCGCCCTTATGAAAGAAGGAAGCCGTGCTATCAGAGCCACTTATCCCGACGCTTTGGTCGCCGTCCATTTCACCAACCCCGAAAAGGCTGGAAGATTGACTGGTTATGCTAAAAATCTTCAGGATTTAGGCTTAGATTATGATGTATTCGGCACTTCTTATTATCCTTATTGGCATGGCACACTCAGTAATCTTTCCTCAGTTTTGACTAGTGTCGCAACGGGCTATAACAAAAAAGTCATGGTCATGGAGACTTCCTATCTCAACACCACCGTTGACACCGATTATCACAGCAACACCATTCAAGCATCAAATGTTGATAAATCGGTTTATCCTTATTCCGACTACGCCGTTTCTGAACAAGGACAATCCGACTTCTTGCACGATTTATGCGATACGTTAGTCAATAGCACTACCAATTGCATCGGAATGGCCTATTGGGAAGGTGCTTGGATTTCAGCCGGTGGCAATTCTTGGAATGCAAACCATACATTGTGGGAACAATATGGTTCAGGTTGGGCTAGTTCATATAGCGTTGAATATGACCCAGACGATGCTGGAAAATGGTACGGCGGATCCGCCGTCGATAACGAAGCTTTCTTCTATAAAGGTGGCAAGCCTCGTATGTCTTTAAGAACCTTCAACAAATTAAAAGGCATCGGGGTCATAACCGATGATTCTTCTGAGGAAAGCGTTGAATCTTCGTCATCTCAAGACAATACCAATTATCTCCTTAATCCGGGGTTTGAAGATGCCGCTGACACATCGTGGACTCTAACCAAAATCAACGAATCGCAAGACACATTAGTCATCACCCCTTATGACTATGCTAAAGAAGGCTCCAACGCCCTCAACTACTGGGACGGAGCTGCCGAAAATCTTGTCGAGTTCAGGATTGAGCAAACTCTCAATAATCTCGAAGCAGGAAAATACAATTACACAATCGACATTATGGGCGGAGACGCTGGTGAATATGAAGCCTATAATTATGTCAAAATCAATGACGAAGTCGTCTCTACCGGAGCAGGAGAAATAACTGGTTGGAACTCCTGGTATACTATGAGTATCTCTGATATCGAATGTCAAACCGGCGATGAAATCATCTTTGGCGTTTATGTTAAGTGTTCTGGCGCCAACGCATGGGGATATCTGGATAACGCATTCTTGACTAGGGCCTAACACTCATCCATAACCTCGCTTCGGCGGGGTTTTCTTTTTGCGAATTTACCGACAAAACGGGCATATTTTTAACTTTCGCAAAAAGAAAAGAGGCCTGATAGGCCTCTAGAATGATGTCTAACCGTAATGGTAACTGACAGGGCTTAACTTAGCCAAATCTAAGTCAGAACCTTTGGTTATTTCAACCGAAGGATCGTCTAATAGCCTGACATAATATAAGAAATAATTAGAGAGATTGGATTCTAGGAATCGCTTTTCTGAAGCGCTTAGGAAGAAATTCAAATTCGAGTCTCCACTGGTCGTGGTTTTAACTTCGATATAGAAAGTCTCGCCGGATGGATTTTTGACGCTGAAATCGAATGGAGAGGTTTCTCTTCCCTTTTCTCTTTCCCACTCGATGCTTGTAGGATCGAACCCTAAGCTCTCAGCATAACTTTTTAGGTACTTATTAACGAATTCTTCGCCCTTCTTTCCGACGAATTCGTTTCTAAGATATTCTTCAACGGTTGGCGCTTTTGCAGCTCTAATTCTTGGACTTGATGTGCCTCTAGGCTTAAAGGTGTCTACGCTAATGTCTTTATTTGGCCATCTTGTCACGTATTTAGTCTCGATGATGCCTCGATAACCAACTGGATTATACAAAAACCACATAAAGATCATCGGGGAGGCTTTGATTCCTCTTGAATAGCATTCTTTATAGAAGTTAAAGACTAGATCTCTTTTCTCTGGCCTATTTAGTTTATCGGAATAAGAAAGCTCGAACTGAGTGATGATGTTATCAAGATGCTCCTCTTTATAGATAGGAATCTGATTATCGGCATCATAAACTTCAGCGATGAAATATTTGATTAATGGAGGATAGGAGATTTGCTCGATTGTTCTCCAATCATGGGCTCTAGAGGCCTTAATCAAGGAAACTAATTCTTTCTTTACCCCTTCAAATACGGCGGTTACCCCTCCTGGATACCTGGCGTTCCATCTTGAATTGCGACATTCGCCAGAGGAATAATCCCCCAAAGCCCTTGAATAACCGACTCCGAATCTTTGATACATACCCATCGGGCCGGTTTTATTATTTCCGAAGCCGTCTCTTAGGATGTTCTCGATCCAATAGCAAAAAGAATCGTGGTTTTGATTGCCAGCGCAATACTCCTCAAGAGTCATTGAGCTGATTTTCTCCAAAGGGAATTTCCTTAGAAAAGCTGCATGATCATTGAGGCATTTGATTTCACTATCTTTATTCCGGTTATGGTCATAGATAACAAATCTTTCTTTGAGTTCGTTAAATAGTTCGTCTCTGACCATATCTTTATTTATATTGAATCACATTGGTTTTGCTGATGTCGATATCGAAAATGGCTTCCGTAATATCACCATCTTTAGCTGATCCATCGAAGGATAAAACATCTGCATTTTTATCTTTTAGGCGGATTTTGCATGGGATTTTTTCATTATTAAGAATAATTTCACTATATTTTCCCCTTACTCTAAAGAGTATGTGTCTCACCGTTAATTCATCGAACTTGCCTTTGATAGGATGGATGACTACCTCTCCTATTTTTTGCTCGATGAGAGTCGTTCTAAAATGCCCGTCTTTAAAGGCAGTAGTATGGCGGTCGTCTTCATAGAGGGTGAATGTTCCTTCACCCGGGAAGATATTAATCGATAAGGATGACCAGTCGGAGTCATTAGAATTATTGACTTCTTTTGCTAAAGGAATTATCGCCCCATCTTTGATGAGCATTGGGAAACGATTGATTGGAGGAGTGAATTTTCTAAGAGAACCACCCTTGATTCTTTTACCTGTGTATGCATCGGTATACCAGCCCATTGGGACATAGAACTTAAATGGATGATCTGGATAAACAGCTTTCTTGGCATATATGCCGGCGCCGCCTTCTCCTTGGAAATACTCGATCATGATGTGGTGTTTGGTATCCGCTTCTAAAGAGCCGACTTGCTGATTTACCAAAGCGTGGCACTCCCAGTTATCAAAAGTCTTTCTGCCATCGATAAACACTCTGATACCATCGTCGCTAGCCACGATGAGATTGGACTTCTCGTTTAAAAGCAAATCAAATTCAAAACGCGCGGAGAAATTGATTTCCGGAAGTTTCTTGCTCGGCGAATTGACACCAAAATCAATCGCCAACTCATCGATATCCATTTCGTCGATTGGCGAGCCTTTTAAATCACGTCCATCATAGAATACGGCGTGAACTTTGCTGGCATAGGCATCTTTATTTAATTCGGTGGTACTTGGTGGATCAAGTGGAACGACATAGGCAATGTGTTGGCCTAAGAAAGCGAAAGATCTTTCTTGGCATTTCTTAGTTTTATCGTAATACTCAGGCGAGCGAATAAGGGAAATGCCATCCCTATAGGCTTGATAGGCGTAAGAATAGAAATAAGGGAGCAGGCGATAGCGCATCTTCACGAGCTTCCTAGTCTCATTGAGGGCCTTCTTTCCATAAAGCCATGGCTCGCGATACAAGCGATTGGAATTGGTGCTGTGGAGACGGAATGTCGGGGATAGCGCCGCATATTGCATCCATCTTATGTATAAATCTGGGGTTGGGGTTCCAACATGGCCCGGAAGATCGCTTGAATAATTGCTGATTAAGGAGTTTCCACACTTAATCA
Organism: Bacilli bacterium; assembly: GCA_024683495.1. Classification (GTDB taxonomy): domain Bacteria; phylum Bacillota_I; class Bacilli_A; order RFN20; family CAG-826; genus UBA4951. Next base: position 1,999 of record JAIKYF010000043.1, on the reverse strand, counting down.
TATTGCGGAATTCCTCCACAAGCGTGTCTTGCGAAGAAGAAATGTCGCCAGTCCATTGGGTTCCATATCGATGGGAAGAGAAGTTATTTATTCCCCTATAGTCTCCGTTAGCGACATTATCGATATTGCCCATTAACCAACTGCGTTCGGGATAGGGAGAATCGCCTTTCTTTTCCTCATTCACTTTTTCGGTGACGTTATCATAAAGATAAAGACCTAAGGTTTCTCGATTGAACCGTTTATCGGGAGAGATAATGCCAGTCCACCAGTTCCGATCATACCACCAATAGTCAAGACCCCTGCGGAGAATGGCGGCCAAATTATCAGAACGGAATTTTATTTCTTCTGACGCGAAAACATTATTAGGAATTTTATTAGTCAGCGTTGGTTCTGGATGATCGTTAAAATAAACGACTAATCGATTTTCGTGCAGGAATTGCATGGTATTTTCAATGCATGGGAAGTCTTTTTTATTAACGTCATAGCCAGTTCCATTGGCTGCGATTCGCCAATCGGTATCGATGACGAAATTATCCATTGGTATATCGTGGCGCTTGAAGTCGTTGACCATTTTTCTAACGGTCTTATCGGTATATTCATAATATCTGCTCTCCCATAAGCCAAAAACGCTTAATGGAGGCATAGCGATAGGGCCGGTCAGCTTAGTGACTAACTTTCTAAGGAGAACCGGATCCTTATGGACGAATAGTATGTATAAATCGAAGGCATCTTTTTGAGTAACAAAACCTTCATCTTGATTCTCAGAAGGAAAATATCCCCGTTTTGCCAGCAAAATTCTTGGAGCATCAAGAATGGCGAAAATCTCCGGAGTCTTGTGTGGAGAAGGGAGCTCTCCAGTAGGAACTTCCTTTTCATAGGTATAAACCAGCTTCTTATTCTTATAGATTTTTATTGGGAGATTGATGTTCTTGGAGATTACGATTCTATAGTTATCGAATAAAACCGTGCAGGATGCTGAAGCCTTGGAGAAAGAGAAGGCTGCATCTTCCTTTTTGATTTTGACGTTAAACGTCTCCCCATCATAAAAGCCGCCTTCAAAGCGTCTTTCGACGCGCAAAATGCCTTTGCCGATTCCTTGAATGCGATACTCGCCATAAAAGGCTTCAGAAGTTATTACATTGTTCATGCATTTAGCATAGACGAAACAAAAGAAAATTCATATATACATATGTACATTAATTTTATTTTATAATTTGGGGTATAAGGAAAAACTATAGAAACTATGAAAAGCAAATTGAGAATTTTATCGAGTTCACTGCTTCTTGCTGGTTTATTGGCTAGCTGTGGACAAGCTGCCCAGCCCTCTTCGTCCGCCCAGCCCTCTTCGTCCGCCCAGCCTTCTTCCTCCGCCCACCCTTCTTCGTCCAGCTCAGATGACGATTTTATCTTATCCTCCGCTCCATTCTATATAGACGTCGCAGAAAACGGAGATTTCGTAGCGAAAAAAGAGGCTGACTTTGCCTATGGGTATTTAGCAGATCAACCTCAAATCGTCTACATGGACCTAAGCGTTGCCTTAGATTATTTATATGAGGCAGAAATTAACGTCATGGCAAATGGTGGCGTCGGATTTTACATCTGCCCGAATGGTTTGATGTATAAAGTGGATGCCAATGAGGACATCATCGTGATCCATAACTATATTGAAGTAAATCTTTTCTCTTCGAGATTTGGCCAACCTGCTTCTCTTATCGATAGTGAAGTAGCCAAGAAATACGTGAATGATAGAGGGTCCACTACGACTTATGGCGATGATGTGACTCTAGATTTAGGGAAATATGACATAGACATCGTTGAATATGATGGCAAGGTCTATGTCCCTTATAACGTCTTAAACGAAATAGCCTTTGCCCCAGCTTTATATTCGCCGATAGCATTTAACGGAACGGCCTTCTACTTCATCGATAATAACTCCGGCGCAATGGGTCTAAGATACTCTTCAAATGACTATTCCGAAGATTATTACAATGGATTGTAT
>JAIKYF010000028.1 GCA_024683495.1 Bacilli bacterium | reverse complement strand
GAAATGCCAGTTTCTTCCGCGATTTCGGCCCAGGTGTAGGAGAAACCCACTTTAAGATAGACAACGATCGTCTCTTTGTTGGAGAGGTGAGGCTCAAGAAGAGAAAGCAAGCCATTGGAGCATTCTTCCTCGTCATAGAGTTCATCGATGATTTCGCTAGAGGGGATCTCCCGTTTCTTCTTTAAGAAATCGAGAGCCTCGTGCCTAGCGATGGAGGATAAGAAGGATTTGATTTTGCTTGGATCTTTCAATTGTTCCCGGTGCTCCATGGCTTTCAGGAACGAGTCGCTGAGGATATCCTCGCAGTCATCCTTATTGGGAACATAGGAAGCGATGATGAAAAACATCAGGTTTTTGTATTCCAAATAAACCTTTTCGACCGCCTTCTTATTTCCTTTTAAGAAGAGAAGCGCTGTTCCTTTAGAAACGCCCATCGATTACCTCTCACTAAATAAGACGAATAAAGAACGAAAAACTGTTCAATTATTTATAGCAAATTCACACTGAAAGTGTGATAGTTTTTCGTTTTAATCTATAAAACAAAAAGGCTCTAATCTTAATCTAGAGCCTTCTTGAATTAATCACCTATCGATGGATTAATAGGTGGTCATTTTGCAGTTATAGTGAAGTTCGATTTCTTCGAGGGTAAAGGATATCTGCCCTCCGGCAGGGGCGCCAGAGTAGACGTCCGACGTGCTAGGAAGTTCAGTCTCCCAATTAAGGAACTGAATCTTAAAGAAATCGTAATATGATGGGTCTTTATCTAAAGCAAGATTAAGTTCTTCGACGTCAGATGTATTATCTGAGACAGAAGCGTTCAAGTCACAATCGAAGGAACTATAATCATGGTAGTTGGTGTTATTGGGCCAAAAATCAATCAAGGTCGAGTAATTTTCGTAATATTCGTTAATCTCGGAATATAAGTCGGTGTAATTGGAATCATAGAAACGATTTCCATTGATCGAGAATCGATAATTCTGAGAGCCGCTTCTTAAAGCGATGGCTTTGAATTTCACCCTCACATAGCTGACCCCGTGAACTTCGAAGAAAATATTGTAGTTATAACCGATCTTCGAAGTGCTGTGATTAGTGGTATAGAGACTATCCCCCAAATTAGCTCCGACATTTTGATAATCATTGACGGTGCTATAAAGCAAGGCCCCATCGATGCATTTCCCATTTTCAAGCGAGATCGTGAATTTCTTATCGGCGTTGTTATGACAGGTAAAATCATTTAGCGCTGTGGCTTCAAGCATGCTGCTAGTTATAGTAACGACATTATTTACATCTTCGTCAGCTTCTAAAGCGAATTTAGGATTCTGGACGACAACCGCCAACGCCCCGGCCATTAGACAGGAAGTCGCGGCCAATGTCATGAATAATTGCATTCTTTTCTTATTTTTCATACATTCCTTCTTTCATCCCCCACGAAGTAAAGATTTTAGTTCTTTGCAATTAAAATTCAATAAAATTTATTAATAGAGATGATATACACTATTATTTTTAGTTGATTGTTAAATAAAATTTCTAGTATAAAACTGCCACTGATCCACCGCTTTAACAAAACGGATTGGCAACTCAAAATTGAAAGAAAACCATCTTTTAGCCATAATCTAAGAGATATCGATACACAATATGATTAAGAGCAAATTATCCAAAATCTATGTCATTATCGAGGCCTTTTTGTTAATGGCCTTAATGATTCTTCAAATCTTCTTAATCGCCGAAGGCCGCTACGTAAGCGATAAGACCGCTTCTCTTTGGCCTTATATCGGGGCGCTTAAGATAACCTTAACCTCAATCTCTTTATTGATGGTGATCCTCGCCTTCTTCCTTAAAAGGAAAGAAAAGAAGACAACCATGGATTTATTGCTGATCTATTTCTCCCTCACCGTCGTGGCCGACATCTTCTTCTCTTTCTCAGACATTGCCTGGATTCCACATCTATGTTTCTTACTCACTTATTTCCTCTTTGTCTTCATTAGAAGAGGCAAATGGTTTGAGATTATTATTGCCATCGGAATTGGCTTAGTGGCCTTCTTTATCCTTCATTTCGCTCTCAAGATGGAACTTGTCTTAGCCTTGATCGATTCGATTCTAGGTGCGACTTTAGTCCTTAACTGCGGTGCCTGTTATTATAAATATGCGAAAACGAAAGATAAGTTCTATCTCATCTTCGCGATCGGGGTCACCCTCATCCTCTTAGGCGATCTAACGATTGTCGGAACCGCCAAAATCAAAAACCCGATGGCTTTAAATAATTTTATCTCCATGCTGAATTGGCCGCTTTATGTAGGGGGAAATGTCACTATCGTCAGCCATTATCTTTATAGAAAAGGCGTTTAAATACTTGATATTCTCTATCTTTTAGACATAAAAAAGACTGCCGATGAATCAACTTCATCGGCAGTCTATTTTTAATTAGAGAATGCTATTCGCGGATCTCCAAGGAGCCAAGAGTCAAGAGCTTCTGGGATTTACGGTCGAAGAGCATGATGTGATGGCCCGAGAATCCAAGGGTGACTTTCGCCCCGATTGGATAGTCGATCGCTCCGAAGACGTCGCCGGTGAGCAAGAAGTTTCCAACTTCCAAGCGGATGGTGGTTTCTTTACCAGTAGGCATCGCGGAGTAGACTTCGGCATCAAGCTTCCCGCCATCATTGATGGTGAGGTATTCGGAACGGATGCCTAAGACGAAGTCGTCTTCTTCGATAACTGGGTTATCGAGGACATCGACCGGCTGCTCGATAAGAGGAATCTTATAGGGGAATGGCCCATCTTTGTTCGCTTTATCGAGGGTGATTGGGCGGGCATTTTCTTCGAGTTCTTTTCTCTTCGCGGCTAAGTCGAAGCCTTCATCACGTGGGGTGAAGACGGCTTTATGGCCACCGAGAAGTTCGAATTCGAATTGTCCTTTCGCATTCTGAACACCTTTAGCTTCCACCAAATTTACGGCAGGATTGCCAATGAAATCGGCGGTAAAGAGGTTATTTGGGCGATGATAGATCTCTAGAGGTGGATCATATTGTTGGAGGACGCCATTATCCATTAAGCAGACTCTCGTCGCTAAGGTCATAGCCTCTAATTGATCGTGGGTGACGTAGACGAAGGTCGCGCCAGTCTCCATATGTAGACGCTTAAGTTCGGAACGCATTTCCAAACGGAGTTTCGCGTCGAGGTTAGAAAGAGGTTCGTCCATGAAGAGGACCCTTGGTCCAGGAGCGAGGGTACGGGCAATAGCCACACGCTGTTGCTGGCCGCCGGATAATTCGGCTGGATAACGGTCCATGAATTGGCCGATCTTCAAGGTTCTGGCTGAAGCGCGGAGCTTAAGATCGATTTCTTCTGGAGAGAGTTTTCTTTCTTTGACGACGGGGTTTCCATCGGCGCCGAGAATACGGAATTCTTCGTCTAATTGGATGCCTTTAGCGGCATATTTGCCTTTGATGCCTTCCATCTCACGGGTCGCTTTTTCGGTTTCGGAAGCGACGATGGAGTGGATATCAGCCCCTTCTTTCCACATGCCAAGTTTGAAGACTTTCTTGGCGGTTGGATAAGAGACCTCAAAGAAGTCAGTGATCTTCAAGATGGCGGAATCCATCTTGATGTTGCCATCCTTATCCTTCGAATCGTTGATGAGGGAAAGGACTTTTTCCGGCTTTTCGAGAATGCGGAGGTAATCGTTTAATCTAACGAGCTTCCATTCATACATCTCCATCTCTTCTTTGACGTTCTTTAGACCAAAGACGATGTTTTGATAAACGGTCATATTGGGCCATAGAGCGTAGTTCTGGAATAAGAAGCCGACGTGACGTTTGGATGCCGCGACGTTGATGCCGGCGTCGGCATCGAAGACAACGGTGTCACCAATGGTGATTCTTCCGGTGGTCGGGGTCTCAAGACCCGCAATCATACGGAGAGTCGTGGTCTTACCACAGCCAGAAGGGCCAAGGAGAGTGACGAAGGCGTTATCGGCGATCTCGAGATTGAGTTCGTCGACGCCATAGTAGCTACCCCATTTTTTATTGATGTGTTCAAGTGTGATTTTAGGCATTTTTCTTACCTCCTCCGATGCCAGAGTCAATGGAGGCACCGGTTAATAGATTGACGGCTAAGTTCGCGACTAAGACGAAGATGATGATGATTAAGTTAACGGCAGAGGAGAAGGGGGTTAAGCCCATCTCATCGTAGTAAGCAAGCGAAGTAGTCGCCAACTGATCGTTGGTGTTGACTAAGAACATGAAGAGGTTCAACTCACGCATGCCGGTGATAAACGGGAGAAGATATCCCGAGATAATCGCCGATTTCTGGATTGGGATGACGATGCGACCCATCCGTTTCCACCAAGGAGCGCCTTGGATGACGGCCGCTTCTTCGATCTCTGGCGATAGCTGCATCATCGCCGATAAGGAAGAACGAGACGAGAACGGGATGTATTTCACCGAGCCGCAGATGATCATCAAGATCATCGTGCCCATGAATCCGCCTAAGCCTACCTGTAAACCAAACGCATAATAGGCGACGGAGAAGGCGACGGCAGGGATGAGGTATGGGAAGAAGGACATGCCGTTGACATAGGAGGCGAATTTGCTCTTCCTCTTTCGACTGACGGCATAGCCTGTCAAGAAGCCGATGGTACCTGCCACCAAAGCGCAGCTTATAGCGACAATTGCCTGGTTTCTAAATGATAGCCAGAGAGATTTATTGAAGAAGACGCCGTAGTTGCCATACATGCCAACCTCGCCGTTTTCATGATAGATCCACCACTTGAGGGTGAAGGATGAATAGTCTCCTGGATTGTTAACGAAGGTCTCCAAAGCGAAGGAGAAGATCGGTAGTAGCGATGTTAATAGCGTCGCGATGATCAAGGCGATCGCGCAAACCCATTTGAAGACCTTGCCAAGGTTGATCTTGGTGGCCTGGGCAGATTTGCCAGAAACCGTGATGAACTGTTTCCTTGAATGCATCATCACTTGATTGACGATGAGGATCAAGAAGCCGATGAATAACATAACGATACCGATAATGGCGGCATAGCCATCGCCGGTAATCGCGCGCAAATCAATATAAGATGTCGCTAGTACCGAGAAATTCTTTCCTCCGATATAGTGGACGACTGGATAGGAGCCGACCGCGCTAGAGAAGACCAAAAGAATGGTCGAAAGAATGGCGGGGACGATCATCGGGATCGTGATGCGGGTGATGATCTTCCACTTTGGGGTGTTCAAGATGGTGGCCGCTTCCTCAAGCGAGGCGTCCATATTCTTGAAGATGCCGCCGATGAGGATATAAGCGAAGGCCGCGTAGTGCATGCCAAGAACCATCGCGCAGGGGAAGATGCCTCTGCACCACCACTCTGGCATCGTGATCGCGCCATTGCTTATGAAGGCCAATAAGCCATTGGAACCACCGGTGACTTTAGCGGACCAGAAGAGGTTCTTCCAGACCAAAGCCAGTGTCCACTGAGGCATGATGTAAGGGAAAATGAAGACCGTGGAGATCCATTTCTTGCATGGCATGTTGGTACGAGTGACCAAAAAAGCTGCGACGCCACCGAATAAAAGGGCGAAGAAACAGCTTAAGGTCGCAAGCAACAAGGAGTTGCCGAGCGGTTCCCACAGATACTTTTTGCCATATGGCCCAGTAAGTAAGTAATGCCAGTTGGCGATCTGCAAGCCTTCGGTCCCATATCCCAAAGACTGGGCGATTCTCGCTTCTTTACCAGCGTGAACCGTGAGGGAGTTTTGGATAACCGACCAAAGAGGATAAAGAACCGTGAAAGAAAGAACTAATCCCAAGATCAAAAGAATAACGTTCTCCGGCCGAGCGAGCCAAGTTGAAACCGTGGTAAAAGCCTTGGACAACTTGCCGTTTGACTGGGGATTCATCGAGGGGGAGCTTGTCATGGTTTATCTCCTGAATTATAGGATAAGGCCGCAAGGGCGAGATGCTCTTACGGCCTTTTTTCAGCGTATATCGTTATTTAATCGATATCGGCGAGATTATAAGGATTATAAGGTATCGAGCCAAGTACCAACGGTGAGCTCATTGGCAGCGCAATAGGCGCCATCTTCGATAACGAGGTTGCCCTTGCCATCGCCAGTGCCGGTCCACCAGTCATAGCCCTTGTCGTTAAGAACTGGGAATTCAGTTCCGCCGTCATTGGAGTGATCCTGGTTGATGCCTGGGGTGGTGTTGGAGCAATAGCCACCGATGTCCTTGCCCCACGCGGCGAAGCCATCATAGGTGCAGGTCATGAAGTGGATGAACGCGCAGCTGGTCCAGGGGAATGGGGAAGTCTTGAGGACTTGGAGATAATGCTTATACATATATCCGCCGATGCCCTTATAGCCATCTTGGTAAGCCGCGACGGTGACATTCCTCTTAGAAGAGGTATCGGATTCGGTGATGGAACGAAGCTTGGAATAGACGATACAGGCGGAAGCGCCGGCGGCGTCAGCGGTAACGAGTTCGTTGCAGATTGGGCCGTCATCGGTACGTTCGGCATATTGCTTGAGCCAGAGTTTCGCGAAGGCTAAGCCATATTTGCCAGAGGTGGCATCGAGTTTGAATTCGGTAGCCTTTCCGGCAAGATCGGCGGCTTCCCTTTCGATACGGGTCTTTTCGTCGCCAGTAAGAGCATTGGCAGCTTCCATGAGGATGTCGCTGTACTTCTTATTGGTAAGCATGATGAGCCAGTTACGGCCGACAGGTTCAGAATCTGGAGCCATGAACATTGGGGTTTCACCAGTGCGGACGAAGTCCCAGCAGTTCGTGAAGGTCTTATTGCCGAGGTTATTGAATTCGAAGATCTTGTTGAGGGATTGGAGAGCGAATGGTTCTTTGTTGCCATCTTCGCCGGTCCATTCTTTTGGAATGTAGTTATAGAAGTTGCCGGTGTTGATTTCCTTTTCGGCGATCTGGTTGGCATCTTGGATAAGGGTCATCGAGATGGTGTGGTTCGAAGCCTTGATGTCGGTGTCGATCATCGTGAAGATGGAGTTTTCTTTTGGCTGAGTCCAGTTGATGGTGCAGCTGAAGTCTTCACTATAATATGGGAATTCGGCTCTGATCTTTTCGGAGACGTTGCCATCCTTGTCGAGACCCTTCAAATAATTGATGAAGTACTCTTTGGCGGTTTTGCCACGGCTGGAGTTTCCGATACCGGTGAACTCTTTGCCATTGATTTCTTCCATGGCCTTCTTATAGAGTTCTTTGGCTTCCAACGTCTGGGCCTCTTTGATGACCTTGTAGACGGGATTGTTCTCGTCGATGATGTAAGACACCTTCGGCGTGACTGATGTGCCTGCTCCACCGCAAGCTGCAAGCGCGGTACCCATGAGGATCGAACTTGCGACGACTAATAGTTTACTTTTCTTCATAAACTCTCTTTCTGCGGAGATCTTATGTCTTCCGCTAATATGGGGGTTTTAGAAAGTGGTATCCCCTAAACCAAAATCTAGTTTATTCTGAAAGCGCTTACACTTCAAGGGGTCACAAAAGATAAAATGACAAATTTCGCAAATTACGACTAATTAATTTGGTTAATTGTAAGCGGCAAAAATAAGGAAATCGTCGGAAAATATGCAGAGAAAATGCCGTAAGGATAAAAAACCGAGAAAAATTAAAAAAAATTTTTTATCGACCACCTAAATATCTCGAAATAAATCCTATTTCGGGGTGATCATTTTCTTGATGAGGTAGAGCTGCATTCTCTTCGGCAAAGCCGATAATAGTTTAAGTTTCGGATTAAGGTTTATCGAATAGATGAGTCTCGGCTTCCTTTTCTTTAAAACCTTAAGATATAGTTTGGCGATTTTCCGAGGCTCGATGGTCTTCGATTCGTTTTTCTTCACGATATCTTTGAATAGAGGCGCGTTTTCCTTATATAGAAGAGTCTCTTTTTCGATTCTTTCGACATTCCTTAATGAATCATCGATTAAGCCCGTATTGACCGCGCCGGGTCGAATGATGATGACTTGATAACCCTTGAGATTAAGTTCTTGCCTTAGGGAACAGGCATAATTCTCCAAGGTGTTTTTGGTCAAAGAATAGATGCCGTTGAAGGGCAAGGGATCTAAGGGGGCCACCTCACTGCTGGTGATGATGATTTTCCCATTCTCATCTAATAAATCCAGAAAGGTTTGATTGACTAGATAAACCGAGAAAAAGTTGATATCAAAGATCTTTCTAAAAGATTCCTCGCTGATTTCGATAAGGCTATCCATCCGATAAGCCCCGCTTAGATGGATGAGGGAATCAATTTTTCCTTCGGACTTAATCACTTCATGGACTTTTAGGATTTCTTCTTTCTTCGTCAAATCGCATTTAAAGGATCTGAGGTTCTCCTTCATCGGGACATCCTTGATATCTAGGGCATAAACAAAATATCCGCTGCTGATTAACTCAGTTACCACGGCTTCTCCGATGCCCCCTGCCGCTCCCGTGACGATTATTTTTTTCATTTGGCTTATTATCTCACATCTATCGTCTTTTACAAAATGACGTGGTTTTGATTCTCCAAATCTCTCTTATAAAGGAAAAATAAGCAGGATTTGCACGGAATTTTTGTAATTTCGCCTTTTTGGTAACAAAAAAATGCAGCCTTTAAGGACTGCATTTTAATAAGAGGCGAAATTATTTTAGATCCGTCATCTTGACGTTCTCGCCATAGATGGTTTTGAAATCATTTTTCATCGAGATGATGTTGAAGCCATATTCTTTCCATTTGGCTTGGCGTTTTTGGGCCTCCTCGATTTTAGCATGATCTCTTTCGGTGTCATCGGCCACTAACATGTAGGCCCTGCTTTCGTATTTGTTATTGGTGGTCGTATACATATGCATGCTGGTGTCGCCGCTGGAATTGCCAAAGGAGAGGACGGGTTGCTTACCGATTTCCTTGGCGATGGCCGTGACTTTGTTCATCTTGAGGTTTTTGATGAGAAGCTCATTGGTTCTAATCAATTCATCGCTGCTGGTATATTGATACTCTAAGCCATCCTTGCCTTCTTGGCCGGTGGCTTCAAGTTTGACATCCATGCCGATGACTTGGCTTTCGGGGATGTTCAATTGATCGCAGAGCAAGGCCCGGCATAAGAAGCGGTCGGAACCGCTGACGACATAGGTCGTGAAGTTATTCTCTTGGAGATAATCGACGATTTCGACCATTGGTTTATATAGGGCCTCTTTATAGGTCATGTTGGTGAAGCATTCGACGGATTTCTTTAAGAAAGCGTTGCTGTAGTCGTTAAATTCCTTAAGGGTCATGCCTGAATAGGCTTCGGCGGCCGCGTTAGCGTGGATGAGATCGAATCCGCTGATGCTGGGAGTGGAATAGTTCTGTTTGGCGTCTCTAATGGCCGTTGCCACTTCGACTAATTCCTCGGTTGGGGTATAGGTCTCGTCATCGAGGATTCGATATTCGAGCATGAGATATTCTAGATAGCATGGGAACAATTCCCCATAGAGGGTCCCATCCATATCGAAGACGGCGATTCGGTCTTCGACGGGGATGAATTTGTCGGAGTCTTTCTTCACGACTTCGTTGACGTAGTTTTTGATGTTGGTGAGGGATGCGCTTTCGTTCCAGGTTTTGAATTCATATTCTTTCGCGTCGTTATTGTTGTTGCAGCCAGAGACGGCTAATAACTGGAATGAGAATAATAAGGTTAGAGCTAAGTGTTTCATCTTTTTCATAATAATTACCTTCTTCGCGATTATTATAGTGACAATCCAAAGATTATGCCCCTACTTTTTTATGAAAATAAAATGTAGAAAGATAAATCTTCTTTTCTATGTTTTAGGAAGGGGCACAGCTAGAACGGATAAGGGATATTGGTCCTAAATACCTATATAAATATAGATAGAAAAATGTCGAGAGGTTATAATAAGCGAAACGAAAGAGAAAAAGACATGAAACAAAAGATTTTACTACTTTTGACGGCCCTTCCGACGATATGTCTGACTTCCTGTGGCGAACGTCACTACAGCCCGGCAGACTATGTCTTGGAAATGGATTACGTCACCGACTTCCGCGTCCTTCAGATCACTGATTGCCATCTTGGGGACAAAGACGACCTCCAACGTCACTTCGACTTCATGGATTTAACCATCAACGAAGCCGATCCCGACCTTATCGCCGTCACCGGCGACCTCTTCACCTACGCCTCCAAAACCACGGCGAAGAAATTCCTCGATTATGTCGATGGACATAAAGTCCCTTGGACCGTGACTTTCGGCAATCACGACGAGCAATGTTTCTTCTCCATCGATTGGCTGACCAACGAATTAAATAACTATGGCTCCTATTGCTTATTCAAGGATATCCAAGACGATGATGTCCATGGCAACTGCAACTTCGCGATCAATCTGATGAAAGATGGCAAAGTCTTCGAGCAATTGATCTTCATGGACAGCAACCGCTACTACTTCGGTTCGTATTTTGGCTATGACTATTTCAAGCAGAATCAGATCGATTGGTATTCCGCCCTCATCGATGAGACCACTAAAAACAACGACGGACTCGTCGTCCCATCCTTGATGTTCTACCATATCCCTCTCCCAGAAGTTAATGATGCCTGGGCCGCGGTCAAAGAAGGGACCGCCACTAACGTCAATGGAGGCCAGCAAGGCGAAGATCCCTGCAACCCCAAATACAATTCCCACTTCTTCGATGTCATCAAAGAAAAAGGCTCGACCAAAGGCATGTATTTTGGCCATGACCACGTCAATAACTACATCGTGAACTACCAAGGCATCGACTTCGGCTATGGCGTCAAGGCCACCGACCGCGTCTATTATCAGGATTCCATCCTCGGCGGCAGAGTCATCACCATCAAGGAGGACCACACGATGTCCTACCAAGACTACATCCACACCTATGAGGAGGTCAAATAACATGAAACGCAAATACATCGTTGTCGCTTTGATCGCCTTGACCGTCATCGGTTCCCTCTTCATGATGCTCTCCTCCAATATGTTCTTTGGGGATATCCTCAACGCCAGTGCCGGAGATATGCCTGGTTCCTTCTTCGTCACCCTGCCCGCCATCACGGTAACAATGTTCTTCGTCGTGGCCCTCTTCTATCTATTAAGAACCTATAAAAATCCCGAACATAAAAAGAGAATCACCTTCACCTACTCCATCATCTTGATGGCCCTAGGTTTATTAGGCATCCTCGGCGCGGTTCTTGGCGGGGCCGTCTATTACAAAAGCTTCATCAAGCCCAACCCCTTCCCCGGCTACCTCATCATCTTCCTCGTCTTGAATATCGTTTTGACGGGCGGAGGAGTCTTCTGTTTCCTTAGATCCCTCAAGATGGAAAAAGAGGAAAGCAAGATGAAAATCACCTTC
>JAIKYF010000027.1 GCA_024683495.1 Bacilli bacterium | reverse complement strand
TAAGCTTCTTAACACCTTTAAGGGCGATGAGTCGATTTTCGTCGCCTTCGATAAGGATTCCCACACCTTCAGGAAAGAGGAATTCGCCGAATATAAGGCCAATAGGCCTCCCTGCCCCGAAGAATTGGTCACCCAGTTCCCGATCTCTAGAGAACTCATGGACGCGATGGGCATCGTCTATTATGAGCAACATGGCGTCGAGGCCGATGACATCGCCGGGACCGTCGCCAAGATGGCGGCCAAAGAAGGCTATGAGGTAAATGTCTATACTTCCGACAAAGATTATCTTCAATTGATCGATGAGAATATCACGGTCTATCTTTTGAAAGTCGGCCTTTCCAATATGGAGGCCATGACTCCTGCCACCATGCAGGAGAAATTCGGCTTCGCTCCCCTTCAAATCATTGATTTCAAGGGTTTAAGGGGCGATTCGAGCGACAATTTGCCAGGGATTCCGGGGATTGGCGATAAGACCGCGGTCAAACTCATCCAGGAATATGGCTCTTTTGAGAAAATCATCGAAGCCGGGGAGACCATGAAAGGCAAAATCGGGGAGAATCTAAGGACTTACGCCGAACAAGGAAGAGTCTGCTACCGCTTAGCGACCATCAAGACAGACGTAGAATTGCCCTTCACTTTGGAAGATCTCCGTTATAAAGGCTATCAATTCTCGACTGCCAATGAATTCGCCCAGAAATATGAGATGAAGCAGTTTCTTTCTCGATTGCCTTTATCTTATAAAAAGAATTCCGAGACGGAGAATGAGCCGTTCGAATTAGAGGAAGTTGAGAGCTTCGCGAATATCCCTTTAGGCAACCCCATCGGCTTGGCCTTAGATATCAATTTCGATGATTATCATGACGCCGAAGTCCATGGATTAGCCATCGATGGCGGGAAGAAAACCTACTATATCAAGGCCGAAAATCTCAAATCCGATGCGGTTTTGCGCGAGATTTTGGAAAATGAAGGGGTCAGGAAGTCCGTCTATGATGGAAAGGCCACCATCTACGCCTTAAGGAAACTTGGGATCAATCTAAGGGGCATCACCAACGATTTGATGTTGGCGGCGTATCTATTAGATTCCTCGCTTAAGAATCTTCCGGAGATGATCTATTCCTACTTCGGGGTCGATATCCTCACGACCGACGAAGACTTGGGGCTTCTATCATTGAATAATCCTTCCAAGACCTCTTTGATGGCCCATTACGCCAAGACGCTGATCGAGAAAATCGAGAAGATGCTAGAGGAAAATGAGGAATTATCCCTCTATCGGAACATCGAGATTCCTTTGATGGCCATCTTAGCGGAGATGGAGCTTGAGGGCTTCCCCCTCCATAAAGAAGAACTGCTCGTCTATGGCAAAGGCTTCGAAGAGAAGAAAAACGCCTTGCAGGAAGAGATCTACTCTTTGGTGGGCCATAAATTCAACATCAACTCTCCCAAGCAATTAGCGGAGATCCTTTATGATGAGATGGGCTTAAAGGGCCCAAAAGACCGTTCAACCTCGGTCGAAGTCCTTAAGAACCTCGAAGATAAATCTCCTTTAATCGCCAAGATTTTGGAATATCGCAAATACGCCAAACTGATGGGGACCTATATCGATGGGCTCGTCCCCCACATCAAAAACGATGGCAAAATCCATTCCTATTTCAATCAGGCCCTGACTTCGACGGGAAGATTGTCTTCCTCCTCGCCTAACTTGCAGAATATCAGCGCGAGGGATGAAGAGGCCAAGCAAATCCGAAACGCCTTCTATTATGACGATAAGTCCCTCAATCTAGTTTCTTTTGACTACGGTCAAGTCGAGCTCCGCGTGATGGCGGCCCTCTCCAATTGCAAAAACTATATTGAGGTCTTTGAAAGCGACCGCGACGTCCATACCGAGACCGCGAAGAAGATCTTCCATACCGAGGAAGTCACTCCTTTGATGAGAAGAAGGGCCAAAGCCGTCAACTTCGCGATCATCTACGGCACGACCGTCTATGGATTGGCCGATCAAATCGAAGGAAGCATCGCCGAAGCCCAGGAAATCATCAAGAACTTCTACCTCACCTATCCTGAGGTTGGGGAATTCCTCAATTCCGTCATCAAGGAAGTCGAGACCAAGGGATATGTCAAAACCTTATTCGGGAGAAGAAGGTATCTCCGGGAGATCGAAGATCCTAACTACGCGAAAAGGGAAGCCGCTAGAAGGGCGGCCCTTAACGCCCCCGTCCAGGGAACGGCCGCCGATTTGATCAAAGTGGCGATGATCAAGGTCGATTCTTTCCTGAAGAAAAATAAGCTCAAAACCAAATTAGTGCTGCAAATCCACGATGAATTGATCTTCGCGGTCCCTGATGAGGAATTGGATCTCATTAAGGAAAAGATCGCCGAGATCATGGTCCATGCCGTCTCTTTGCCCGTCAAACTCACCGTCGAATGCGGGGTGGGCAAGAGTTGGTATAACGCGAAGGAGTGATTATGCCTGAATTACCAGAAGTTGAGACCGTCAAAAGAATCCTCCTTGAGATCATTAAGGGCAAGAGGGTCGAGAATATCATTTGCTTAAGGGATAAAACCATTTTATCCGGGGCTGAGGAATTCATCTCTTCCTTGAAAGGAGAGACGATTAATGACGTCACGAGAAAAGGGAAATTCCTCATCTTCCACTTCACCCACGAGAAAGTCGTCATCTCCCATCTAAGGATGGAAGGGAAATATTTCGAAGGGAAGAAAGGCGAAGCTCCCGATAAACATGATTTACTCATCTATGAATTCAGCGACGGGACAACCCTACGTTATAACGATGTGAGGAAGTTCGGGATCATGATCTTAAGCGATGAATCCTCTTATCTAAATGAGCCTCCTTTATCCGAGCTCGGGAAAGAGCCCTGGGATTTTAAGGAAGGAGAATTGGCCTCTTTATTCAAAAATGACAATCGCCCGATCAAGGAAGCTTTGCTTGACCAGACTAAAATCGCCGGCTTAGGAAACATCTATGATGACGAGGTTTTATTCGCGACCAAGATCCATCCTTTGACCCCCGCAAAAGAGATCAGCGAAGAAAAATATGCGGAAATTGTCGCTGAATCTTCAAGAATTCTCAAGATGGCCATCGCTAACGGAGGGTCGACGATTAAGTCCTATCACCCAAAAGAAGGCGTCTCGGGGATGATGCAAAATGAGCTTCTTGCCTATGGTAAAGGCAACACCCCCTGCCCTCGATGCGGCTTCATCATGCATAAGATCTCCGTCGGAGGGAGAGGGACCGTCTATTGCCCGATCTGCCAGAAAATCAAAGAAAGCGACCCTCTTATCGTCGGAGTCACCGGGCCGATCGCCTCTGGGAAATCGACCGTCTCCAAATATCTTAAGAAAAAAGGCTACGAAATCATCGACGCGGATGAATTAGTCAAGGAAATCTATGAGCGAGAGGATATCGAAAAGATCCTTTCTCCTCTTAATATCGAGGGCTTATTCATCGATAAGAAGCTCAACCGGGCCGTCTTGACGATGTATGTCCTTGAAAATGAGGTGAATAAGAAAGCTCTAGAAGATATCGTCCATCCTTTAGTCTATGAGATGACTCTAGAGAGAATAAAAAAGAGCAAGAAAAAGAGAATCGCTTTGGATGTTCCTCTCCTTATCGATAACCCTTTGGAGAAGCTTTGCGACTTAATCATCGCGATATTCGCCGAAGAGAAAATTCAGAAGGAAAGATTGCTTCAAAGAGGAAAAGAGCCGGAAATTGCCATGAAAATCAATAAGGGCTGGCCTAAAGGCAAGGTTAAAAAAGCCGCCGGGCTGGTGCTCGACGGCAATGGAAGCGAAGAAGATCTGCTCGCCGAGCTCGATAAGGCGACTTATCTATGATCATTTCTTATTGAGATAGGATTCGATCCCCTTCCTGAGGGAGAGGATTCCATCGTCAGATAGATTCTTCCTGATGAGATCAACGAGGGCCTGTCCCTCGTTTTTCTCATCTTTATAGAAGGAATAATGCTTCTTGAGTAAGTCTAACGATTTCGAAGAAGTGAAAATGATGGGGAGACGATATTTGTCGGCGACATATAATAAGGGGAATATGACATTATCTCTCATATTCTGGGTGCATTTCTCTTCTCCGAAGTTATCGAGAACTAGATAATCCATGGTCAAGATCTTGAACATGAAATCGTTATAGGTCCCCTTCTCCTTATAGTAATAATTGAAGAGAGTTTTCATCCGTTCAGGGAAATCGAGGAAGGAGCCTCTTTTCTTCCATCTTGCCATATTGATGGCGGCTTTGGCGGCCAAGAAGCTCTTGCCGCTTCCCTTCTCTCCTTTTAGATAAATCCAGGGGTGGTCCTTATCTTTGATGGCTTTGCCAATCGCGGAGAAAACCGACTTATTTTTCTTGGTCGGGGCGACGGCGAATTCCTCTTCGTCGAACCATTCTTTGGGGAAATCGGCGATATAGATGTCGGTTTCGGGGTTTTTGCCGGGGATGAGTTTGGGGCAGCAGACGATTTTCTGGACGACCCCGGAAGAGATTTTCTCAAGTTCGATTTGGGAGTGCTTCATCCCTTCTTCTTTTGGGCATTTATAGAGTCCTGGGCATTTGGCGCAGATATTCTGGTCCTCATAAAAGCGCATGATGGAAGGGAGATTGCTCTTATAGTCTTCCGGGACAATGCCGCGCTTGGCTAACTGGGCTTTGAAGGTCGTGCTTTTCTCGATACGGGAAATAATCTCCTCTGAGGAGTCGTTTTTCTCAAATCCTTCTACCGAGTTATATAGCTTAATCATCGTCTTCGCTCTCATCTCCGAAGAAGTCCATCGATTCTTTTAATTCCGACATGGAGACTTCTCCGTCTTCATGGACTTTTATCTCTTTTTCTTCAGCTGGCTTAGTTTGATCGTTTTTACCCTTAGAAGGGAATTTGGAGGGGGTTTTGACGAAGAAATTGAAAGCATCGTAGGCATTGGTGACGTCATTTCTCACCATATTGGCCGCGACTTTTTCCATGTATTTCCGATTCAGTCTCCCGCCTTTCTTTTCCATCATATAGAAAATAAGGGCGTTGCAGGCGGGCTTGCTTAAACCCATATCGACGATGAGGTGGTCGATTAGTTCGACATCGCCTTTCGCCGGCTCATTGCCTTTTTGGAGACGGTGGAGGAATTCGACTGGGGACATCTCTTCCATCGCCCTGATCATATTGGCTAAGCCAGAATTGCCCTTGACTTGGTTGGGAGTCTCGGGCTTTTTCTCTTCTTTTAAGTACGAGAAATCCAAGGATTTCACGCATTCATCCTGGAGCTTATCGTAATCGAGGCGGTTTTGGGCTCCGAAAGCATAGATTTTGGCGACGAATCCTGCCATCGCTTCCGAGGTGTAGTTGTATAAGGTGGCCATCCTCGCGATTTTGATGTAATCCTTAGGGGAGAAACTTGAGGCGCAGAATCTCGGATCGAGGCTCGCTAAGGTGGATAAGAAAAGCTGCTTATCGAAATATAAGCCGATGGTCCCCTTCTTCTTGCCGCCGGTCTTGATGGTCATCGAGGAAGTTATCTTGGATAGATCCGGGGCGAAATAATCCCTAAAAGAGATGCTGACATCTTCGAAAAGCTTCTGATTCGGCTCCTCTGGGAGGGAGTAGCGTTTGGCCAAGAGTTGGATCTCTTCTTCTGATAGATGTTGGCGAAGAAGCCCAAGGAAAAGGACATTATCGAAGAAAGAACGGGGATTGCACGGGCAATATAAGCAGAAAACATAGCCTTTAGTCCCCTTGTTTTCGAAGATGAAAGTCTTCACTAAACCCATCGCTTCTAAAGAAGGCATCGAGCCATAGAATTCCCCAGGTGAGATCATCATCTTGTCATATAAAGATGCGAAAGTCTTATTTCCTTGGTCTTTCGAATAAAGGAAATTCATGTAGATGGCGCAGGCTTTGGCCCCGATGATTGGTTGGTACAAATCGAAAAGGAATTGAATATCATCGTCAGAAACTAACGATTGGAGACGGACGCTATATAGATCGTTGGGATTCGGGTTTTTCATAACGTAAGAAAGTCTACCACAGTGGATAAATAATTTCTATATAAACATTCGATGAATACTGATAGTTTTTGGCTTTTTCCACAATAAAAACAGGTTAAGAATTCCGAAGATATGCCGACTTAAGGGAGTTTTCCACAATTTCTTATAAAGAAATCCACAAATTTTATTTTTTCTCTATATTCTCCACTTCTCTACGCTAATTTATTCACAATCGGTAATTCATCAGTTCTTGCTCAAAGAATGAATTAGATAAAAATAAGTGGGTTTTGCACGGGATTTTGATGATTTTTGTGCATCATACACATATATTAAATGGATAAGAAAAATCTCTTTTTGGAGATCCCTAAATGAGATATTTGTCGATTTTTCCACTTATCCTTTAACAAGGATAATAAAAAGAACTATAATAAACTCGATTTTTGATGAAAGGACTTTTCTTATGGAGAGAATCAAAACAATCGGTATTT
>JAIKYF010000017.1 GCA_024683495.1 Bacilli bacterium | reverse complement strand
TAACTCTCTATAAATCGGGCGGTGGGTCTATTGACCCGCCGCTATTTTCTTTCCGAGACGATAATCGCGATAAAAAGTATTTGCAAAGTAGCCCTTTCGCGCGTATGATAACAATCGTGCGCCCACTATAGCGCATAGCGTGGGAGGGTCAAATTGGTGATAGACCCGTTTACCACTGCATGTTTGATCTTAAGGAGGACAACATGAAAAAAATCTCGAAAGTCCTGAAAATGGAACTTCCTGGCGGTGAAGCAAAGCCAGGACCAAAACTCGCTTCTGCAGGCGTCGTTATGAACAAATTCTGCACGGACTTCAATGCGAAGACCGCTGACAGAAAAGGTGAAATCGTCCCTGTCATCATCACTGCTTACGAAGACAAGTCCTACGACTTCGTCATCAAGACCAGCCCAGTCACCGGCTTGATTCTCAAAGCCGCTGGCATCAAGAAAGGCTCTGGCAACGCTAAGCAAATCGTCGGCCATATCTCCCAAGCCCAGCTTGAGGAAATCGCCAAATACAAACTTCCAGATCTCAACACCAATGATTTGGAGAAAGCCAAGAAAATCGTCGCTGGCAGCTGCCGCCAAATGGGCGTTGCCATTGATGAATAAGGGAGGAGAGCAAAATGAAGAAACATTCTAAGAAATATGCTGCGGTCCTCGAGAAAGTTGACGTCACCAAAGTCTACACCATCGAAGAGGTCGTCCCTGCCCTTAAAGCTTCCGCTGTCACTTCGTTCGACAGCACCATCGACATCAGCTTCAAGCTCAATGTCAACCCCAGCCACGCCGATCAATTGATCCGTGGCACCTTGGTCCTTCCCCATGGCAATGGCAAAACTAAGAAAGTCTTGGTCTTGACTAACGCCAAACAAGAAGAGGCCAGAAACGCCGGTGCTGACTTTGTCGGCGCCAAAGATCTTATCGAAAAGATCCAGCACGAAAACTGGTTCGGATTCGACGTCATCGTCTGTACCCCAGATATGATGGGTGAGCTCGGTAAGATGGGTCGTCTCCTTGGTCCAAAAGGCTTGATGCCAAACCCCAAGACCGGCACCGTCACCATGGATATCGCCAAAGCGGTCGAAGAAATCAAGAAAGGTAAGATTGCCTACCGTGTCGATAACGATGGCAACCTCAACCTCTCCATCGCTCGCTGCAGCTTCGAAGATCAGAAGATCATCGATAACGTCAAGACCGTCATCGACGCCGTCGTCAAGGCCCGTCCCTCGACCGTCAAAGGCGCCTATATCCAAAACGCCGTCGTCCATACCACTATGGGCCCCGGCCTCAAAATCACCTTCCCAGGACTTAACTAAGTTAAGCAGGTGAGGGGCTTAACGCCCTCTTCCTAATCATGGTGTATTGCTTGTTATTCCTAAGATAGCAACGGGCACGTGCCTTAATACAACACGTTGCTGAGGACTCAATTCACACTCACTAGTTATACCAAGCTTCACATAGTCGCTAAAGAAAGGAGGAACCAAGACATGAATCAACAAAATCTTCAAGCCAAAAAGGATTCAGTCGCCGCGATCACCGAGGCCGTCAAAAACAGCGCTGCTGTCGTTGTCGTCTCCTATCAAGGTTTGACCGTCGCCGAGCTCTCTGAACTCCGCGAAAAACTTGCTGGCAAAGAGGCCTGCCTGACCGTCTACAAGAACACTCTTGTCGCTCGCGCCCTCAAAGATTTGGGAATTGAAGGAATGGACGAGGCTCTCAATGGGCCAAACGCCTTCGTCTTCTCGAAGGATCCATCCGCTGGCGCCGCCATCTGCAACAAATTCGGCAGAGCTCACGAACATCTCGTGATCAAAGCTGGTATTGTTGAAGGCCGAGTGCTCAACGCCAAGGAGACCATCGCCGTCGCCAAGCTCCCAACCAAAGAAGTTTTACTCTCCATGTTCTGCATGGTTCTCAACGAACCGGTCGCCAAGTTTGCGCGCACCGTCAAAGCTCTCGCCGAGAAGGAAGACCCCTCCTTGGCCGCCAATTAACCTTATTATTATAGGAGGAAAGAACAATGGCCGAAAAATTAACCAAAGAGCAAATTATCGACACCCTTAAGCAGTTAACTGCCCTCGAACTCTCCGAGCTTGTCAAAGCCGTCGAAGAAGAATTCGGTGTCACCGCCGCCGCCCCAGTCGGCGGACCTGCCGCTCCCGTTGAGGAAGAAGAAGTCAAGAAAGGCCCAACCGAGGTCAATCTTGTCCTCAAAGGCATTGCCGCCGGTGGCAGCAAAGTCGCTGTCATCAAAGCCGTCCAAGCCATCACTGGTCTCGGACTTATGGATGCTAAGAAGCTCGTTGATGCTGCTCCTGCCAACGTCAAAGAGAAGATCAGCCCAGTCGAAGCCGAAGCTCACAAGAAGACTCTTGTCGATGCCGGTGCCGATGTCGAAATTAAATAGTTTCTGACTATCTAATTCAACAACTCTATTTTCAAAACCCTACCCTGAGTGTCACAAAACAGGGTAGGGATTTGGCTTATTAAGGAGGTAATAATCTCATGCCTCAATACTTCGATAACAACGATGCATTAGGACATAAGGAAATCTCAGTTAGATTCGAGCTTTTCGGGGAAAATTACCTACTTAAAAGCGACTTAGGAGTCTTCAGCAAAGATTCGCTTGATGAAGGGACACGTTTCTTATTAGAAACGATTTCTCAAGAGAGTCTTGGTCAGAAGATCCTCGACCTTGGGTGTGGGATCGGGACTATCGGATTAGTCCTTGCTCACCTCGACTCGAATAAAGACATCACCATGTGCGATGTCAATCTCCGGGCCTTGGAATTAGCCAAAGCAAATGCCGTTAGCATGGGCGTTGCAGGCCAAGTCCAGATCGTCGAAAGTGACGTATACACCAACATCAACTCCACCTATGATTCGATAATCTCGAACCCTCCGATCCGGGCGGGAAAGAAAGTCACCTACCGAATCTACGATGAAGCCTCCAGGTATCTTAACGAAGGCGGGAAACTCATCATCGTGATTAGGAAGAAGCAGGGCGCCCCAAGCGTCTATGCCCATCTCCAGGAACTCTTCTCTAACGTCAGCATCGCGAAGAAACATAAGGGTTATCAAGTCATCATTGCCAAAAAATAAAGGAGCTACTATGTCCAAAAAACCAACCGAAGTCACCGAATACTCGTTTGGCGGCCGCACCTACAAAGGCGGGCTAAACAATCGTTTGAACTTCAGCAAAATCTCCGGTTCGACGGAACTTCCTAACCTTGTCGAGATTCAGACCGAATCCTTCAAGTGGTTCTTAAAGGAAGGCTTAGACGAAGTTTTGAAGGAATGCTTCCCGATTTCCAACTATGCGGGAACCGTTTTCATCGATTACGTCTCTTCCCGTTTCGAGCCAGCCCAGTTTGAACCTCTTGAATGCAAGGAGAGCGATCTCACCTATTCAAGCAAACTCAAAGTCACCCTCCGTTTAAGAGACGCGAGTGGCCAAATCAGAGAAGACAACGAAGTCTTCATGGGCGAAATTCCTATGATGACCGACTCCGGCACCTTCATCTTCAACGGCGCCGAAAGAGTCATCGTCTCCCAGATCGTCCGTTCCCCAGGCGCTTATTTCACCGATGATGTCCAGAAGAGCGGCGCTCATCTCTACACTGGTGAAATCACCCCTTCCAGAGGTACTTGGCTGCAATTCGAAAGCGATACCAAGAAATTCATGTGGGTCCGCATCGACCGTCAAAAGAAGATGCCTGCCACCATCCTCTACAAGGCCTTAGGCTTCGATAGCGAAGATACCCTCAAAGAACTCTTCGGCGAATCCGAACTCATGCTCAACACCTTGGGCAAAGACAAAAAGAACGAAACCTCCAAGCAAGCCTTGGAAGATATCTTCAAGAAACTCAAATCCGGCGAACCTGTCACCGATCAAGGCATCGTCAATTTCCTCGTCCAGAAGTTCTTCGACGACAAGAGAAATGACCTCGGCCCCGCCGGACGTTTCAAATATTCCGCTAAACTCGGCATCTATGACCGTTTGGTCGGCCGTGTCTTAGCCGAAGATCTCGTCGCCTCCGAAGAAGACGGAGGAGCGGTGGTCTTCGAAAAGAAACACAAACTCACCAAGCGTGACGTGGCCAACCTCCGCGATATGGAATTCTTCGAGCATGGCGCCCACAAGGTCCATCTCAACGCCAATCCGGCCCTTGACCAATATAGCGATGTCAACATCGTGAGAGTATACGCTAACGATGATCCTGAAGACATCATCGTCAAGATCATCGGCACCGACCTTGCCTTAAATGGCGACGAGAACACCCCAAGCGTCTCCCGCATCACCATCTCCGATATGGTCGCCACCTTCTCTTACCTCATGGGTCTCCAATATGGCATCGGAAGAGTCGATGATATCGATCACTTAGGCAACCGTCGTATCAGATGCGTCGGCGAGCTTCTCCAGATTCACTTCCGGATGGGTCTTAACAAGATGGCCAAAACCGTCCAGCAGAAGATGTCCATCACCGACCTTGAATCGGCTAAGCCAAGCCAACTCATCAACATCCGCCCCTTAACCTCCGCGGTCCGTGAGTTCTTCGCTTCCAACCACCTCTCGCAGTTCATGGATCAGACCAACCCCCTCGCTGAGTTAACCAATAAGAGACGTATCTCCGCCTTAGGTTTAGGCGGTATCACTAGAGACCGCGCCTCCATGGA
>JAIKYF010000015.1 GCA_024683495.1 Bacilli bacterium | reverse complement strand
CCTTCGCTAAGAAGAGGGGAATGGGTGCTGAGAAGAGCTTCCTCTTTGTCGCTTAAGACGTGGGATTCATCGAGGAAGAGTTTCTCGAAAGAATAATCGAAATCGGCGATTTCCTCGTGTCTAGAGAGGAATTCTTTGACCTTTTCTTCCCCTAAGGAGAGGATTTCGGGCGACTCAAAGGAGGTCGCGGCGATTAATTCATATAAAGATTGCTGGACTCTAGAGAGGCGTTTGGTCCTTTCGATGTCTTTCTTATTGAGGTCGCTGGAGCAGGAGGCATAGAGATAGAGTTTGGTGAGGACTTTATTCATCTTCTTTTCTAAGAGAAGGTATTTCACGAAATCCTCTTCGTTGGAGAGTTTGCCTTCATAGGAGGCCATCTCAGGGATGATGGTCTCTTTGAGGGTTTTGAGGTCGGACTCGAAGTCCTCCTCCTTTTTATATAGGGCGGTGAGATCCCAGGCATTTTTCATAATCGGGGTTTCCTTTCTATTCATAATTTTTCTTACCTTCAATAGTATAAATAAAGAAGGGATTTCTGTCATTTTAAATGCATTAAAGATTCTAATCTTTCCTTTATGGCGACTTCTTTTGCAAATGGATGGAAGAATGAGGATAATTAGAAAGATGAAATTTATCGGGGAAAGCATCAAGGAAGTCACTTCCTACTACAAGGAAAGAATGGTGGGCCACCACTTGTCCCATCCGTTTTTGTATTCCGAGAACATCATTTTCTTCCGCCATAGCGGGGAGGAAAGACGCTTTATCCTCGCCCTCGATGAGAGGACACCCCTATTTTATCTAAGGAAAGAGGGGATGGATTCTTCTTCCATCAGGAATTCCTTCATCCAGCAGCTCCAAAAAGAGCTCAATAACGCCTATGTCGTGGATATTGAGCAAATCAATGGGGATAGGATCGTGAGATTCACTTTGACCATCATCAATAACGTCTATAAGGAAGAAGGGAGATATCTCTATTTCGAGATGATCCCCCACCACGTCAATCTCATCGTCACCGATTTGGAGAATAAAATCCTTCTAGCCTATAAGCCCGGGACTTTGACGGAAGGGAGAAACTTCCTTCGTGGGATGCATTATGAGGCGCCCAATAATCCCGATTTCCCCGACAAACCCCCTCTATTTTCAATAAATGAGTATCTAGAACTCACTTATGAGAAAGAGGAGGAATTCGCCAAAAAGAGAATCAAGGAC
Organism: Bacilli bacterium; assembly: GCA_024683495.1. Lineage (GTDB taxonomy): Bacteria > Bacillota_I > Bacilli_A > RFN20 > CAG-826 > UBA4951. Next base: position 3,875 of record JAIKYF010000015.1, on the reverse strand, counting down.
CTCTATGGGCCCTTCATCAAAGAGGCCGAGAAACGCCATAAATCCCTCCTTAGGAGAATCGATAATATCAATTCCGACGTCAAGCGGGCCAAGACCCACCTTGACGATGGAGACTATGGGAATTTCATCTACATGAATTTCCCTAATCTCCAGCAAAAGCTCCCCTCCATCGATTATTATGGGGAGATTATCGAGCTAGACCCCAAGAAGACCCTTGGCCAAAATGCCGAGCTCTTCTTCAAGAAAGTCAAAAAGAGCAAGCAAGCCATCTTGATGAGCGAAGACAATCTTAGGAAAGCCTTAGAGGAATTAGAGGAACAGGAAATCATCCTCAAGCAAATCTCCGGGGCCGATGAAGAAGGCTTAGAGGCTATCTTCAAAGGTGTCACTTTGTCAAAGAAACAGAAGAGGAAAAACGAGAATCCGATGCTAGGCTCCGCCTCGCTTCCCTACTACGTCGAATTAGGGGAAACGAAGATCGTTTTTGGCAAAAATTCCAAGCAAAACGCCTATCTAACCTTCGTTTATGATACGGTCAAAACTCATCTCTGGTTCCATCTTAATGGGGATTCTGGCTCCCACGTGATGATCAAAAAAGAGAATCCTACCAAGGAAGAGATTCTTTTGGCCGAGGAGATCGCTTTGCTCGGAAGCGGCAGAGAAGATGGGGAGATCATGAAAACCCTTCGGAAAAACGTCCGAAAAGGGAATTCTTTCGGCCAAGTCGTCATCAAGGAATATGAAGACGTCCGACTCGATAAAGTCAGGGAAAAGAGCAAAGAATTATTCAAAAAGGCGAAGAAAGTCGAATTATAAATCTTATTCTTTAGGTGAAGAATCAGGCGATGAATCGGGTGAAGAGTCTTTCTTCGCCTTTTTCTTTTTGATGATGTAGCGGACTAGATAAATCACCCCGATTGTGAGGATGGCGCCTAATAGATATCCGCCCATATCGATGCCGATATCAAGGAAAGAGCCAAATCTTTGGGGGACGAAATGCTGGATGAGCTCAGAAACCGAGGCGACGATTAGGCCTCCCGCTAAGGAGAATAAGCCTCCTAAAAGGATCTTCTTATCGTCGGCGAAATAGAAATAGAAGAAGAGTCCGCCGAAGACGGCCATGATGGAAAACCAGGTGGCGTGGCCGATGATTTTCCTCACCGACCCCTTGAATTCATCATCGTCGGCATTGATGTTTTGCTCGGGCTCGATGTTTAAAGAAAGGGTCTTCGAGAGTGTTTCGACCTTTTTGCTTCTAATCGTTATGGTGGCGTTTCCGGTTTTCTTAAAGCCGATGGAGACGTGCTCGGTGCCAGAGCCGGTAATCTCAAGAGCGTCGCTTTCGGAGGTGACGATGATGTCATTATTGGAGATATTGATGGTGGGATCGACGTAATTAAAGAGAGTGAGGACCGTCCCTTTATGGACCGTGAGAGTCTCTCCTAAGGGAGTTCCTTCGCCAGAGCCGGAATATTTATATCTTAAATCGAGGGAAGTGTGATAAACCGAGCCCATCTCGAATTCGAGGGTGGCCCTGACCGCATTATCGGCATTGGAGATGGCGTGGAGGGTGAAGGGGGAATTGATGCGGTACCCTTTGACTTTGCAATGGAAGGGGTTATCGGGGTCGACCACCGCTTTGGCGGCTAAGGAATTAGGGATGTACCAAAGGATGGAATCGTTCTCGAATTCCTCGCTCCAAGAAGCGTATACATCGACACCTGAATTGGTGTATTGGGGCTCATAGTCATAGATGGAGACAATCTGCCCAGCGACTGGGGTGGATAAGGAAATGGTCCTGCTTTCTGGCAAGGGAGCTTCCTCGCTCGAGACATTGACCTTAAAGGAATATTTCCCATATTGAAGGGTGGCCGTTCCGGTCGTTTTTGCGTGCAAAACCCCAAAATGATCCATTTGGGCCACATTAGGATCGGTGGAAGAATAGGAGATTAGCTGAGGGTCATAGACTCTTCTAAGATAATGATGGTCGCGGTTATGGCCGGTCGAATCGATCATCGTGACTTCAAAGGGAAGGGCCTCGCCTTGCTTAAGGTTAAAGACCTTATCATTGACGCTTTCATCGTTATGGGTGACGCTATATTCGATGGGCTCAGGATTGTAGACGATGGAGAAAGAATAACTATAGGTTGTCTTCTCCCCTGCCCTTACGAGGATTTTGCAATCATCCTTGACGTTGCCCGTGGAGATGATGCGGACGACTTTGCTGGAGGCATCGGTGTTGATGGTGTACTCATCTTCGGTCGAGCTATCGTCTCTAAGGACGACGAAAGAGGGGTCAAGATATTCCCCTTTGCTGAGTTTGGTATCGTGAGCGACGTTGAAGACGAGCTGAGTGGTCGTCCCTAAGGCGATGCATGGTTTTTCTAAGGTGGGATCAGCAAGATTCAGATAGGTGGAATCGGACTTTAGATTCAAGACATTGGGCTGAACCTTGACGGCGGGAGTAGTATTCTCGAAGAGATTGACGAACCAGGCGATGATATTGCCCACTCCCGTGGATTGGGAGGAGGAAAGATTGCCGGGCATGGCACTTTCGGCGAGAAAAAAGGCGGCGGCAAAAAGATATAATCCAAAGAAGATATAAACGACGGGCTTTCTATTTTTTAGCGAAGGTAGCTTCATACGCAGCTAAATCGTGAGCGATGACTTCCTTGGCCGCATCACGACCCCTAATTTCCTTTACTTCGGTGTGCTTGCCATATTCAAGGGCTTTATAGACGGTGAAGAAATGCTTGATTTCATCGGAGATATGATCCGGTAACTGGCAGATATCCTTGAAATTATTATAGAGTGGGTCATGGGCGCAGACGGCGATGATTTTGCTGTCGATGGAGCCGGAATCATCCATATCGAGGACGCCGATCGGATAGCATTCGGTGAGGGCCATCGGAAGGATTGGCTCGCTGGAGATGACTAAGACATCCAAGGGATCGCCATCTCCTGAAAGGGTATGGGGGATGAACCCATAGTTATGGGGATAATGGGTGGCGGTGAAAAGGATGCGGTCTAAGATCAAAGCGCCGGTCTCCTTATCGAGTTCATATTTATTTTTCGAGCCGGCGGAGATTTCGATGCAGGCGAGGAATCTCTCGGGGGTGACTCTTTCTTTTTTCACTAAATGCCAGATGTTGGACATAATTGGTCCTCCTAATAACCCCATTATCATATCATTTTCTCCATAAATGTCTCCAAATTATTAAATTTGGGGACAAAAATCATCTAAGTTATCCACCTTTCCCAAAGTGTGCTATATTACTAGCGATGAAAAAGAAAAGCCTTTTGTTCGCCTTATTGCCCCTCCTCTCCTTAGCCTCTTGTAACCAAGGGGGAGTTTCGACTTCGGGCTTTGCCTTCTATAAAAATCCCTTGCTTCTCAATCATCTAGCGGAGGACACTTATGAGGGGGTCACCGTCTCCATCAGCGCGGAGAAAATGATCAATAAACTCCAAACCGGCGAGGATATGCTGGTGATTTTCACTAGAACCACCTGTCCCCATTGCGCGGATTTCGAGCCGGCTTTCACCAATGTCATCAAACAGCTTGACGTCGAGGCATATTCCTTTATCGGCACTAGCGAGAATATGCCTGAATACACCCAAGCCTATCTCATGCTCTCCAATTATTACGCCGGAACCACGCAAATCGATGGGGCCACGCCCACTATCTATCGTTTCTCGAAGAATAGCTACGAGACTTTGATTAGGGGGAGCACTGAAGAAGAGATCTTGAAGAACACCCTCAAGAGGAATTATCGGAATAATTCCATCATCTCCTACCACGATTTTTCTTCTTTCACGGAAAGGAAAGAGGGGGAGATGGTCTATTGCTATTCTAGCGAGGTGGCTGAGCATAA
>JAIKYF010000007.1 GCA_024683495.1 Bacilli bacterium | reverse complement strand
GTGGAAGGGCTTGGAATTGATTTTTTGAAGCGAGTCAGCCAAGCCGTTTTCGGCATGCCTTCGGGCAACACTATGATAGCCCGCCGGGCGGCCTAGGGCAACCGTTTTCCAATCCCCGAAGCCATCATCGGCGGCAAATTCAAAAACTCATCTCCAGATCCCTGCCGTCTGCGCCGATGGCGCCGACGGAATTCCGCGGATTTTGATTTCGCGTTAGATTTTGGAGATGAGTATTTTATTTAAGCGAAATGTCATTTCAAAAACTCATAACGATAAAAATTTATCGTTGTTAGCCTAAAGGGAATTAAATGGTAGAATACTAAAGATGAAGAATAAGTTCTTAGATATCAGTTATAGAGCGATAGTCATCCATATTTACGTTTTTGTCGCCCTCGTCTCTTTAATGAGCGGATTAACCGTCTATTTTAAAAACGATAGGAATTTGGTAATCCTTTTCGCCATCCTTTCCTTTGTTATCGCCTTAGTTTACGTCGCATATATCATTACCGTTGTCATCCGCTTTGCCGATAGAAGTTTCCATAATCTCGTTTCAAGAGATAAGAAAAACCTCATCCAAGGCGTTGCCACCACTTTCAAAAATAGGAAAATCATCAGAGCGATGACAGGTGGGATTTTCGGAGCGATTATCAACCTTTCAATCGCCCTTTTCTACATCGCTTTGACCGCGGTTTATGGTAGCGGATTCTATTTGACCGTGGCCATCTTATATCTATTCTCCTTCTCAGCCCGAATCATTATGCTTTCCTATGGCTCGTCGCCAAACAAAAAACAAGAGACCAATGCTATGGTTTTTGCGGCTATTTTCACGATGCTCATCGGCCTTATGACCCTCGGCATTGCGATTTATATTCATTTAGGGAGAGGGACTTTCTACAAGAACTATTTCGTCATCTACATCATTGCCATATACACTTTCGTCAAATTGATTGCCGCGATCAGGAACTTCTTCAAAACTAGGAATAACCACAATTCCAAAGGGACGCCACTCATCCTAATCTCCTACTCGATGATCACCTTATCTCTCGCCCTCTTCTCCTTATACGTTCTCCAAGTCGAAATGCTTAACTGCTTTGGTAGCGCCTCTGACATCCAAAAGTACGCTCCAATCGGGGAGACGATTGCCTCAATCATCATTGCCTTAGGCATCTATGGGGTCTATAAGGCCATCCGTTCGAAGATCAAACTCAAGAAAGAAGAGGAGAATCAACCCATCGAACTTGACGCTACGGAAATCACCGAACTCGATAATAAAAACTAAATTTCCGTGCAAAACCGCACTATTTTAAAATTTATGTATTATTTATCGACGATAGGACACATAAATAAATTGTCTAATCGTTAAATAAAATAAACATATTAGACCGAATTGTATAGTTTGGTCATCTTGCGATTTGCCAAATCTAGGTATATTCTCTAAGTGTTTTTCATATCTATGAAAAAAGAGGGCGTATTATGAAGAAAGTTTGGCTAATTCCCATCATCGGCGGAGGATTGATTATCACCGCCGGAGCGGTCTTTGGGATTATTGCCATCAGCAATTACAACAATAACAAATCCGCTGAAGAAGAACAAAAATCCATCATTCAGGAGCTATCTTCCGAAACAAAAGGCTCTGAAGAGCAATCCATCTATGAAGATAGCCTCGATAAGAAATATCAAGCCGAGATGGCTAAACCGGTTGAGGAAAGAGATTTCACGACCGTATTCGCCTCTTATGAAATGGCTAACTACTCCTACACCTTATTAAGCCGCCACAGCAGTTGGAAGACTTCTTGCTCTGGCTATACCGATCCAGGAGCGTTAGGGAAACAGAACATCACCTCTTCGCAAATCTATGATGGAAACGTCTATTTCGAGGAGATGAATAATACCGGCGTCACTATTTCCACTTATAACACCTACAGCCGTCATTATGAATCCGGATCGATGGTCAACACCTATATCAAAAGAGCCAAGGATGATTATTCTGACTCAGAGAAAACCCAGAGAACCATCGAAGATTACGTCAAAGTCTATGGCCGCGCCGTATCAAACCCCTTAACTTATATCATCAGCGAATCGACCGTCATGGCAAGCGATGCCAAATCTCCTGATGGTCCGACCAAAATGGAGAAAGTAAGCGAGGGCTACATCGTCGACGTTGAGACAAGAGCCCAAAAAGCCGCGGTCAATCAAGTCATCAGAATGAATGGGGTCTCCGGCGTCAGCAGCGCTAAATACGAGTATTGCCATTTGAAAATCACCCTAGATGATGCATTAGGAATCAAGTCCTGCTACATCCACGAAAGATACACGGCCTACATGTCAGGAGGACTCATCTCCGCCACCCTCAATAGTGAGCTAACCACCACTTATGAAGTTGATGGAACCTACGAAATCCCCGCTGAACCCTCGATAAATTAAAGTGAAAGGATATTTATCATGAAACAAATGAAGACTCTATTCCCCTTAGCGATCGCTCTTTTGCTCGCTTCTTGCGGAGGAGGTTCCACCCCTGCCGCCAGTTCTCCAGTTTCTGGAGAATCAAGCTCCGCAAAAGAAGTTACTAAACTCACCCTCAACGCCGAATATAAGGAATTGATCCCAGGAGCCACTTTCCAATTAGAGGCCTCAATCGAAGGCGGGCCAAGAGATGTCATCTATTGGAGTTCCGATGAAAGCGTCGTCACTGTCAATTCAAGTGGATTAGTCACGGCTTCAGGAGTCGGGAGCGCCAAGATCCTCGCCCATTGCAACGATCTTGAAGCCGAATGCGAATTTAAAGTCGCGAAGGAAAAGATCGTAAGAACCTATGAAAGAGCGGGTTCTCTCAAAGCCTCGATCAATTCCCCTATCCTCGGTTTCAATGAGGCCAGTTTCCATTCACCAGTCACTTATAGTTACCGTGGAGTCGATGAGGTCCTCTGTTTAGACGATAACATCGGGCTCAACTTAAGAACCAATGTCTTAGAAGGCATCGAAGGCGAAGAAGATCCTGAGACCGGATTCATCTCTGAAAGCAAAGAACAGCAAGCCGCCAACAATCTTGACTTCGTGAAATCCATCGCCAATGCCCAAGACATAACTCTTATCGGCGGATTGTTTGCCCCATCATTAGATGGCCAATATAAGTTGCTCGGACATGGCTATAAGCAACTGAAGGAGAAATATAACACGGCGATAAGCGAAGGCAAAACCGTCGAAGAAGTGATTCCCGCTCTTGGAAATGAATACATCAATGGCGCGCTTACTAAGAACTCTAGATCCGCATCAGTCTATAACGACGGAGCCTTAAGGGCCTTCACTTATGGCGAATCTGAGAATAACAGTTCTTTGACCGATATTCTCTCATCCATCAAGAGCATCGACTTAAGCGATCCTTCCAACATCTTAAGAATCGATTTCCCCTCCATGCTTCTGGATTTAGGAGAGGAACTCCATTACTTCAGTGACTCCACGAACGAAAAGATCGTCAAGTGGGCTGGCATCATCCAGGATATCATCGGAATCTTGGCCGGTGGACTCGAAATCACCGTCAAAAACGGCACATATGAGGATCTAACCAACTATTCCGACATCACTTTCGGGCTCAACGAAACCGGAAAAAAGAATGTCTCCGCCTATCTAGTTAAGGTCATTAAAGAGAATTTGGCCGGCAGCCTTGGCTCGATGTCTTCGATCATCGATTCTCTCTTCGCCAATTTCACCATCGATAAACTCCAACTCAACCTTGGCTTATGCAACGATAGCAATAAGGCCACCCATCTTGAGAAACTGGGGTTCGATCTCTCGATGAATCTTTTCACTGCCAATACCATCTCCTTCATGCTCGACCTTGGCCATAGCAATTTCAACGTGGCCGAAGGTGATGTCTTCGAAGAAGTCAAAGCGAAAGATCAAGAATTCAAGGTATATTCGGACGCCTTCGATGATTTCTATTCCCAATATGGAGGAGGCATCAAGTTCTTCAGCGACGATAATCACCCAGAAGATATTGACGCTTCGCTTCTTGATACCCTCCCTGCCGATGCTTTAGAAGCCTATAAAGCCCTTCCTGAAGGGACTAAGGCGATGTTTGGCGAGATTGACGAGGAATCCCTCACCGCAAGCTACACTGAAGCCACCTCGAACTTCGCTTCGGTCGCCGCCAAATTAGAAGACTTCGAAGGAACGGAGAATCCCACCCTCATCAAAAACACCCTTTCCGATATCTCTGGCTATACCTCTTGGAAAGATAGATTAAAGAGCACTAATAGCGTCGCCTATGAGAAGCTTCTTTCTTCCCTTAACGCCAATATCCTCGCTTGCTACGAGAATATGAATAGCGTCTATGGCGCTTTGGAGAATTTATCCGATGAGGCCTCTATAGATGAGGTCCAAGCCGCGTTAGAAGCCTATCAAAACATCGATAAATATACGCTGAATGAAGCGAATATCGATGTCGACAGCCTCTTAGGCAATCTCGATCTCATGCTTCCGGAAGTCGATTCCAAACTCGAAGAGATCAAAGCCTTCTATCGTGGGGAATCCTATCTCAAGACCTATAAGGAGAAATTAGAGAGATATCTCGATTTGGCTCTTGATCCCGTCTCTAGCGCCACCAGCAAATATCGAGCCGGCAAGTTAGAGAAAGAAGTCGTCGGCACCTACTGCCAAAGACTCTTATATCTCACCGACGCTTCCTTAGGCTTGGCCACTTTCGCCCAAGGCTCCTAT
>JAIKYF010000169.1 GCA_024683495.1 Bacilli bacterium | reverse complement strand
ACCCTCATCCAGATCATCTTTGCCTTGACCAATACCCCGCTTAACCCCAATGAGCCCTGGAATTTCATCTTCCTCAATAACATCTTGGCCGCCTTATGCAAGACCGTCCCCCACACCTACGCGAATGATGGGGGGACCCCGATATACTTCTATCAGACGAGCAATTTCCCCATCGCGATGGCCTTCTATTGGCTCCACGTCGCCGTCCTTGGCGTTGGCGTCCCCGTCTTAGGGAGTTTGACCTTCCTCAAGCGCGACATCCGTTAAAGATATGGCAAGCCTCGGCTTGCCTTTTCTTTTGGATGCGCCCTCCGAAATTCCTAAATATATAAAGTAAGATAATATGCTTGACATTGCTTACACGCATTCTAAAATGGGAATTGCGTTGAAGGAGACATGCTCAAAAGGTTATAGCCTTATGGAGTACCACTCCGGAGCACCTGACGATGAGCCAGGCGTAAGGGAACCGCGTTAAGGGCCTAGAGAGCGGGCTTTTCGGCCCGAAGTAAGGTGGTACCACGCGGAAGCGTCCTTATTTAGGGGCGTTTTTGTTTTTGCCCCAGGAGGAAAAACATGAAAATCTTCTATGAAGGAAAACCAGTCGAAGTCAATGAAGGCTTAAATGGATTTGAGGCGGCCAAGCTCCTCGATAGCGAAAACAAAAACAAGGACATCGCCTTCTCTAGAGATGGCAAAATCGTCGATATGAGGGAAGAGATCCAGCAAGGAGAGCATATCGAATTCATTCGCCCTGGCTCGGAAGCGGCCTTTGAGATCCTCAACCACTCGACTTCCCACTTGATGGCTCAGGCTATCATTCACCTCTACCCCAACGCCAAATTCGGCTTCGGCCCGGCGATTGAGGAAGGCTATTACTATGATGTCGATTTCGGGGAGGAGACCCTGACCGAAGCCGACTTCGCTAAAATCGAGGCGGAGATGAAGAAACTCTCGAAAGCCAACCTCCCTTATAAAAGAAGCGAGATCAATGCCGCGGAGGCTCGGGAGATCTTTAAAGACAATCCCTACAAGATGGAACTCATCAAGGAACATGAGAATGAGGCCTTATCGATGTATCAGCAAGGGGATTTCATTGATTTCTGCCGCGGACCCCATCTTCCTTCCACTGGCTTAATCAAGCATTTTAAGCTTCTCTCCTTGGCGGGCGCCTACTGGAGAGGCAATAGCGAGAATAAGCAATTAACGAGAATCTATGGGACTTCCTGGTGGAGCCAAGAGGATTTGGATAAATATCTCGCCGTCTTGGAAGATAGAAAAGAAAGAGACCATCGTCGACTAGGGAAGCAGCTTGGCATCTTCATGTTCGATGATTTAGTCGGCAGAGGCCTACCGATGTGGCTTCCTAATGGCTTCACGGTCAGAAGATTACTCAGCGACTACATCATGGATAAGGAGATTGCCCTTGGCTATCAGCATGTCTTGACCCCTTGCTTAGGGAATGTCGAACTCTATAAGACTTCCGGGCACTGGGACCATTATAAAGACGATATGTTCCCGAAGATGGACGTCGATAATGAGTCTTACGTCCTCCGTCCGATGAACTGCCCCCACCACATGGTGATGTATCGTTCCTCTCTCCATAGCTATAGGGAACTGCCTTTAAGAATCGCCGAAGTGGCCGCGGATTTCCGTTATGAGGCCTCTGGGGCCCTGACGGGCATTGAAAGAACAAGAGCCTTCTATCAGAATGACTCCCACATCTTCTGCATGCCCTCCCAAATCGGGGATGTCTTCAAGGAAGTGGCGAAGCTAATCTTGGATGTCTATGAGGATTTTGGCTTCAAAGACTATAAGTTCCGTCTCTCGCTTAGAGACCCTAAGGACGTGAAGAAATATTTCGGAAACGACGAACTATGGGAAAGAAGCGAAAGGGAGCTTCGCGAAGTCCTCAAGGAGCTCGGCGTCGAATATTATGAGGCGATCGGCGAGGCGGCCTTCTATGGGCCGAAGCTCGACGTCCAAGTCCGTTCGGCGATCGGCCATGACGTCACTTTATCGACCATCCAGCTCGACTATCAGCTACCGGAAAGATTCGAGCTTACCTATATCGATGAGAAAGGCCAAAAGGCCCGTCCCGTCGTCATTCACCGTGCCATCTTAGGCTCGCTTGACCGCTTCGTGGCCTTCCTATTAGAGGAGACTAGAGGGGTCTTGCCAACCTGGCTCGCCCCGACTCAGGTCTGTCTGATCCCCGTTAATCTTGAGGCCCATAAAGGGTATTGCGATAAGCTCGCTAGAGAGTTAAGAAGAAAAGGGATCCGAGTCAAGATCGACGTGAGGGAAGAGAAGCTTGGCTATAAGATCAGAGAAGCCCAGGTCACGAAGATCCCTTATCAATTGGTCGTCGGCGATAAGGAAGTGAGTTCGGATGAGGTCACTTACCGCCGGTATGGCGAGAAGGATCAAGTCACCCTTAAAAGCGCTGACTTCATCGCTAAAATCGTCGAAGAAGTCGAGAGGAAAGCTCACTAAAAGCATAAAGAAAACGGCATCTTGTAATGTGTCCTTGACATGGGGTCCACATTAGTGGGGTGCCGTTTTTATTTGGGGTTTTTATTCGACTACTTCCGCTTCCTCTTCGAAGACTCCTTCAAGGGTGAGCATCAGCTTCTTGATCTCAGGATCGGCGACGAAATCTCCGAGATTTTCCTTATCGAAGATGACGCGGTGGGAGGGGATGAATAAGGCGATGGGATTGGAATCGATGATCTTGCCGACTTTGTCGACGTTGTCTTTTTCTCCGACGGCTTCCGCGACTTCTTGATAGGTTCTCGTCTCACCAAAGGGGATGGAAAGAAGGTAGAGATAGATTTTCTTGCTGAAGTCATCGCATTCGGGGGCTAAGGGGAGATCGAAGACCTTCCTCTGCTTCCAAAAATACTGATTGATCTCGACGATGGCGTCGTAAAGGATGACGTTTTCGTCGTTGATGTATCCGGGTGGGTCGACGACCCCGAAAATCATCGCTTTGATCCTCTTCTCATCGGATACTATCGTGACGTCTCCGGCCGGAGTGTCGTAGATCACATACCGTAAAGGCAGGGGCTTGCTCATAGTGAAATTTCCATCCTTCTTAGTATATTATTATCAAATTTGGGGAAATTGTTCAAATGGGAATTGTTTATATCATCTAAATTTTTCATATCCAATCGATATTTTTTCTTAATTGTAAAAATCGATATGAAACATTTAGCCTATCTTTTGGATAGAATAAGGGGAGATTTTTTATCTGTAGATAAGAGAAAAACGGGAAAAGAACAAAAAAGTCTTGACGGGAAGAGGAGAATGAGGATAATAATCAATGTCGATAAATTAGTAAGCAGTTCGCACCGAACTCGCCGGGCTTCAGAGGAAGACGGCCAAGGGCTAATCAAAGAATCCTTAGATTATCCAGAGAGTAGGCGCGAAGTGTCGCGCTATTTTTATTGCTTTGGAGGATACATACCATTAGTTACTACAACCCGAACGACCGTCGTCGTCCTGAAAAACGTTTCGACCCCATCAATGAGCATATCCGTTATCCGGAAGTGCTTGTCATCGGCCCCGATGGCCAACAAGTGGGGAGGATGAGTTCGCGCGCTGCCAATGAATTAGCGGCCAGCTACAATCTCGACCTCTACTGCGTGGCCCCTAACGCCAATCCGCCTGTCTGCAAGATCCTCAACTACGGAAAATTCCGTTTCGAGCAGCAAAAGCAGCAGAAAGCGGCGAAGAAGAATCAGAAGGCCAGCCAACTCCGTCAGATTCAATTGACCCCCGTCATCGGCGATCACGATGTCGAGACCAAGGCCAAGAAAGCCCGGGAGTTCCTAACAGATGGAGACAAGGTCCAAGTCATCGTCATCTTCCGCGGAAGACAAATGTCCCACAAGGAAGTAGGCGAGGAAGTAATGAATAAATTTATCGCCTCCCTCGAAGATATCGCTTCGATCGACAAGAAGCCATATTGGGAAGAGAAGAGATACTCGGTTATCCTGGCTGCTAAAAAGAAATAGGAGGAAAAAGCCATGCCAAAAATGAAATCCAGCCGTACTTTGGCCAAGCGTATCAAAGTTACCGGCACCGGCAAAATCAAGATCAAACACGCTTACATGGGTCACTTTGCCCCAAACAAAACCCACAAACAAAAGAAGCACCTCGCCAAAAGAGGCCTTCTCCACAAGACCGATGTCGCCCGTGTCCGCGATATGATCTACAAGGGACTTTAATCTAGGAGGATAGACAACAATGGCTAGAGTAAAAGGCGGAACCGTCACCCACGCCCGCAGAAAGAAAATCTTAAAGGCTGCCAAAGGCTACTTCGGCAGCAAACACTTGCTCTTCAAGACCGCGAAGGAACAAGTCCTCCACAGCTGGAGATATGCCTACATCTCCCGCCGCAAGATCAAGAGCGACTATAGAAAGCTCTGGATCAAGAGAATCAACGCTGGCTGCCATGCCAATGGCCTTAGCTACAGCAAGTTCATCGATGGCCTCAACAAGTCTGGCATCAAGATCAATAGAAAGATGCTTTCCGAAATGGCGATCAATGATCCTGCCGGCTTCGCTTCCCTTTGCGAAACCGTCAAGAAAAGCGCCGCTAAGTAAATCTTATTTCGAAAGAAAAACCTCCGATTAATTCGGAGGTTTTTTGATGTTCGATTAACTCTAGAGAGATTAGATTCTATGCTAGGCTCCCCCAGATGTAATTCACGTATTCAGGGTGATCGATATAGGGGTTGCGGTTTTTCTGAATCTTATAGATCTCTTCGTTGCGTTTGACTTCCTTAGGGGAGACGGGGTCTTCTTCGGCCCACTTCATATAGAGCTTGATGGCCCAGCTAGTCAAGGATGGGTAGGTGTCTTTGGAGAAAGCCCCGAAGTTGCCCCAGCTAGTGAGGCGCGACTCATAACGGGTGACGAAATAGAAATAGGTCCTCGCCACATCGCCTTTATATTCGTCGATGGGCTCGCAGACGTTTCCTGAATAGCCGCTGGTGGAGCAGCTTCCGACTTTCGTTCCATTCGTGGAGACGTATTTGGCGGAGGAGACTTCGGCATGAGGATAGTTGCTTCTTTGGTTATTGACGTAGCCATCGGTCGGGTAAAGATGATGGAGGTCGCTTTTCATCGGGCGGGATTCATTGAAGATGGATTGGGGGATCAGGTGCTCACGGTTGAAGAGATCGCCTTCTTTAGAATAGTTGCTCTTGCCCGGGCAGCCCTGGTGGTCGCTCGTGGGGTTCCAATGATAGGATGAGTAGATATCGATGATTTTCCCATCTTCATCGGTGTCGGTACTAGGATAGGCCGTATAGGCATAGTCGTAGCCTTTATCGACGGCGTTGGTGTTGAGGAGCTTCGCTAAAGCGGATTTCAAGGAGGCGTTTCTTAGGCTCTTGGAGATGGAATCATAATAGGTCCCGCTATATTCGCCAGAAGTGACGCTAGAAAAGGAAGAAGAGGATGATGATTCTTCGCTAGAGATCGATTGCTCGCTAGAGATCGATTCTTCGCTAGAAGTCGATTCTTCGCTAGAAACTTCGCTGCTAGATGATGGGGTGCCTTTAGAAAGATAAGTGACTTCGATCTCTCCGATATAGGCGGCGCTAGAAAGAGCCTCGACCCTGAAATGGGTGTAGGTGAAATTGGAGAAAGTATAGACTTCTTCGGACTTCACTTCGGAATCGCTGTATTCATAGGAGGTTCCGGGGGTATAGAGGCTAAGCTTAAGGCCATCGGAGGATTTGAAGATGATTTTAATCGAGGAGATATAGCCTAAAGAAGAGATGGAACGGATGATTCCGGATGATTTCTTCAATTGGGCATAAGCGTATAAGGTATTAGAAGAAGTCATCGCATAGGTATAGCCGACGGAGAAACTGCTCCCATCCACCGCTTCCGCCTCATCATTGATCGTTTCGCTCGAAGAATAATTGCCGACGATCTTGCCATTGAATTCATTGAGGGCGACCGAATTGGCGATTATTTCTTCAGAAGAGGATTCTTCGTCAGAGGATTCGCTAGTGATGCTCTCTTCAGTCGTTTTCTCGCTGGAAGTGACATCGCTAGAAATGCTTTCTTCGGTGGATTCGTCGCTTAAAACCGGCTCCTCATGAGAGGATTCTTCGGAAGTGATTAAAGAAGATTCTTCGCTAGAAATGGCGCTTTCCATTGAAGAAGCAACTTCACTCGATGAAGAGGGCGAAGTCGCGCAGGCGGCTAAGAGGACTGCGCTGGAAATGATTAAAAGGCGGCTACGGATTTTCATATTGCTTACTACTTATTTAATAACGGAATGATTTTGTCTTCAAGGTCCTCGGGCTTGACGTTCGGGGCGAAACGGGCGACGACGTTGCCTTCTCTATCGACCAAGAACTTCGTGAAGTTCCATTTGATGAGGCCTTTGATTCTCTTCTTGAGATAGACATAAAGCGGAGCGCTGAAGGCCCCATTGACCCTGATTTTCTTGTATCTTGGGAAGGTCGTCCCATATTTTAGCGTGCAGAA
>JAIKYF010000140.1 GCA_024683495.1 Bacilli bacterium | reverse complement strand
CAAGGAAAACAGCGCTTAAGGCGACTAATGATAGTTTTCCAAGATTCTTTTTCATCGTTCGTTAATTATATAAAGATATTGCCTAGCCAGGGGGGAATGGCTAGGCAATGGTAGACAGCAATTTAAGAATTAAGCGGCAACTGAGATGCCGATGAGCTGACCAACACCGGTGAAGCTGACATTGATGGTGACGTCTGCGGCTGTATCTTTTGCTAAGACTGGGAGAACGCAGACATTTCCCCAACCATCTTCGCCTCTGTTGGATTTGGTGATGTCTCTATTTTCCTCAGCGGAATATCCACCAGAGATAGTAGCGGTAATCGTTCCATAAGAACCGTCGTATTGATTGGCGCAATAAGAGACGATGACGGCCTTGGCTTTGCAGCTCATTGATAAGGTTCCGGTTCCACTCGCTAACTTCCAACCACCTTGGCCAGTGATTTGATAGGATTTATTGGTTGGAGCAACGAAAGTTTGAGAGGTGGTATCGAAACCGGTTACGGTAACTTCAGAATCGCCACGCTGATAGATCTTCATGGTTTCATATCTATCAGAATAGCTGGCTTCTGGAATATCAGCGGCGGCATCAGTGTCTTTTTGAGCAACAGCGGTGATACCGTAGCAGATTAATTTTGCATATAACTTATGGCCGTTAAGAGAAGGGTGTAAGTTATCGCTGGAAGCGAAGCATTTGGTTGGTTCGTTGAAGTTGTATTGGAAGATTTGGGTTTTATAAGCATTAAGTCCCTTGTGGATGGAGATGACTGGGAGGCCATATTTTTGACCTAATTGGGTCATGTAGCTTTCGACTCCGCCACCAGAGTAGCTGGTCCAGCTCATCGCTAATATGACGGCTGGGTGGTTTGGATCTTTCAATGCCATACGAATCATCGATTCATATGATTCTTTTTCCAAGACGGTATCGCCATTATTGACAGCAAATTCAATGAAGACGATGCTGGGGTTGAAGTCTAAGACATCTTTTTGAAATCGGGCAACACCTAAGTCAGAAGCGGTGCCAGACATAGCGGCGTTATGGTATTTGACGTTGCTGCCGGTGCCATATTTCTTGGCTAGAAACTTATAGGACCAGTAAGCCCAGGAAGCGCTATAGGCACGGCCAGGGATATCGGTGATTTTTTCGGTGCCGGACATATTGTCGCCTTCGGTGATGGAACCGCCGATGTAACCAATGGTGGTTTCATCTCCGGATTGCATCTTGGCGATGGCATCTTTCAATAATTTGTTATTGCCTTCGTTGACCAAGGAACGGCCATAAGCTTCTCTGATGTTGTCCATTCCGAGGGTTTCTTCTAATGGAGTTTGTGCTTTGGTGAGAAACTCATCGTCGATATCCACGATAGGGGTGGGTCCGACGGAACCCGTTAAGGTATAGAAGTTAACATAATTGACCATAATTTCGGAGGCTGGTGCCCAGTTACATGTTAGTTTGATATAGCCAGTTGGATCGACAGCGCAGTAGTTCTCTAAGTAGACACGGATGCTGGCTTCCGTTTTTGCTCCAACGCCTGTGGTCATTGGCTTACCGATGTTAACGTTGTTTCTTGGAGCGTTTGGAAGGGTTAAGCCTTCGGCGTAGACGCCTTCGATCCAAACGACGCCACCAGTGTAATCAGCTGCACCGGTGTAGCTGAGGTTGATGTCGAAATACGAGAATGGATTAGTTCCGATTCCATCTAATGGAACGAGGACATCGCCGGCGGTTTTAGTATCGGCAACCAACTTTTTGTTGACGTTGACTTTCTTCTCTTCGAGGCCATAACCTTCGGAATGATAGAAGTTAACAGTCTTGACGTTGACGACGAAGGTTTGCTTTGCCGCATAGGTGAAGACCAGATAGAACTGATCGGTATCGACGATATCGCTGACGGTGAACCATTGATGGAGAGTGCCTTTGGCATATGCGCCATCTGGTGTGGCATCGGCATCGTCATAGCTCCAGAAGCCCGATGAATCGCCCCATTGCTCTGTGATACGAATATTGCCGTCGCTTCCGATGCCGAATTCGCCGCCGTAGTATTGCTCAGCATTATTCTTTCCACCGAAATCGATGTCGATAACGAATTCGATTTGGCAAATGTCGGTATAACCGGTTGGATCAAGGTCGACGATATTTTCAATCCAGCTTTCGGAAGCCCAGTTGCCTGTAGTGGGGTCTTTCGCAAAAGTGAAGGGGTGATTTGGGTGAACGGTGGTCTTGTTCTTCGCGGTGGTTACGGAAGGTACTGGTTTACCAGGCGTAGAAGAAGTGGATTCGCTTTGTTGTTGGCTCGATGGCTGCTCTTGACTTGAGGCTGGAACGGAGGTTTGCTCTTCGCTTGAAGCCGGGACGGAGGTTTGTTCTCCGCTTGAAGTTGGAGTTTCTTGGCTTGATGCAACGGAGGTTACAACTTCGCCTGAAGATTGCGCTTGCTGGCTGCTTGACTCGGCGGGGGCTGGATTGTGTCCACAACCGGCCAAAATAACGCTGGCGGCTAAAACTGTTAGTACCTTAGAAATTTTCATATGGTGCTCCTTTTTTCCAAAAAATTTCTGTATTTAGGTAAGCGCTTACCTTGACTTAAATAAAAAGTTTGCGCTTATGCTTTGATACCTTATTCTATAAACTCAGATTTCCTAAGTCAAGGAAACTTGAGAAACTTTTTTTGTACAGTTTCTTAAACTCATTTCTATCTGATATGGTTTTAGTTCATAGTCGAAGCCTTTTCCCATGGGCCTTTTTAAGACTCCTCATGCGAGTGCGTATATGCGCGTTTTATATTTATGGGTTTTACTTTAAAAATACCTCAAAAACTATGGCATTCCGGCGATTTTCACAATTGTTATTTCTATTACTCATGCAATCTCGCATTTAAATTTTTTTAATCTTTTCTTCAAAAAATTTTAATTGATGTGTTCTTGTACAATTCTTTTTATACTTTTAAATGAAGATGAATGTTATTGGGAAACTAATGAATGGATATGGAAACTGAAGACGTATATTTAAGGGATCAACATTTAAAAATATCAGGCGATTTTTCTCCTACCGAAATCATTATCCAACCAGCCGATTCGAATGAGTTCGCTTCAATTCAAGAAGAGATAGATTTTTATCTATCATCAGGAGGGGAGAAGCGTATTTTAGTTGTCGCTTTAGAGATACAAAAATGGAATCGTGATCTTACGCCATGGGAAGCTTCACCTGTTTTCGGAAAAGAGCCATTCGGATGTGGAGCCGAAAATACTCTGAACTATATCCTTGAAACATTAATCCCATATTTAAAGAATAGATTTGGAACACAAAATATTTATTTATGTGGTTATTCTCTTGCGGGTCTATTTGCTTTATGGGCGGCTTATCAGACCGACGTATTCGAAGGTGTCGCCGCGGTTTCCCCGTCTGTTTGGTATCCTAATTGGATTGAATATGCCAGGAATCATCGAGTAAAGGCCAAAAAAGTGTATCTAAGTCTTGGAGATAAAGAATCAAAAACGAAAAATCCAATTATGGCAACAGTAATGGATGGGATTTTAGAACAGTCGAAAATTCTTATGAATCAACAGATCGAATGCGTTCTCAATTGGAACCCCGGAAATCATTTCGTCGATAGCGACCATAGAGTAGCGAAAGGCATACGTTGGCTTTTAGATAATAATCAACAATAAGCATTTCAATACGGCTTTCTTACACAATAGTGTAATATAAAGCGTGCCATGAAAAAGTTATTCAGCGGAGAAAGCAAACTTTTCGCCCTGTTTTTGCCAATTTTTGTCGAAACTTTTCTTTTGATGCTATCCGGAATCGTCGATACGATGATGCTTTCGAGCGTCTCGGATGATGCGGTCGGGTCTGTGGGTAGCACCAATACCTACTTAAGCATGTTTTTTGTTCTTTTCGCGATTATTGCGACTGGTTTAGTGGCGGTTATGACGCAATATATCGGCGCCAATAAGAAAGGCGTCGCTGTTCAGACCAAAAATATTGCCATCATCCTCAATGGCGGCTTCTCCATAATACTTTCCCTTATTTTGGGTTTCGGGGCCGAAATAATAATTAATCTTTTTGGTATTGCCGATAATTTGAAGGCAGATGCCATCATTTATATGCGCATAGTTGGTGGGGCATGCTTCTTGAACGCTTTGATCACCATTTATTCTTCCTATCTACGCTCTTTTGATAAAACAAAGCACTCTTTAGTGGCCAACCTCACAGGGAACGCTGTTAATTTAATTCTAAATGCCTTGTTCCTCTTCGTTTGGCATAAAGGAGTTATGGGTGTGGCAATTGCAACCGTAATCGGAAAAATTGTAACTCTTATTCTTGAACTGATATTTGTGAAAATCTATATCAAATCCAAGGAATATAAAGAGAGAATCCCCGTCAAAACCCTCCTATATCAGATAATCAAGATTGGTTTGCCAGGGGCAACAGAATCCGTTTTATATACGATTGCGATGGGTATCGTGCAGATGTTTTTGAATAAGATGGACTCCGTTGGGTTTAATACCACGGCGAGAACCTATGCCAATCAGGTCACAAACTTTTCTTATTGCGTGGCGGTGGCGATGGCCCAAGCCAATGTCATCATAAACGGCTGGAAGATTGGTGCGGGAGAAATAAAAGAATGTTATAAAACCACAAACAAGTCCGCTTTGATAGGCATTGTTTGCGGCGTCGGTTTAGAACTCATATTTGCTATCACAAGCATGTGGTTTATGCATATCTTCACGGGCGATCAAAACATGATTAATACTGTTCAAATCATACTTTTCATCGATATCGCCTTAGAAGTTGGTAGAGCAAGCAACTTGGTATATGCCAAGGCGTTAAAGTCCGCTGGAGATTCTGTCTATCCGGCCAGCGTTGCAGTTTTTGTGAATTTCATTTGTGCCGTCGGCGGAGCGTATTTATTTGGAATTGTCTTTAAACTAGGCGTTGCTGGAGCCTACATCGGCTTGACGCTTGACGAATGCATAAGGGGCGTCTTCATGTTTATTCGGTACAAAAGCGGTAAATGGGAAGACAAGATTCTTATCAAAAGGGAAACCGCAAAAGAAATCACCTCTACCGAAATCGAATCGAAATAATTTTTAAATACGCGCTTTTTGCGCGGGATTTTGGATAAATATTTCGCATTTTCGTCATTTAATTGAAGAGATTATCTGAATTTTTTTCTCCACTTTTTTCGTCAAGGATTACAATAATGGCAACAATAGAGGTATATCTATGTCGGAAAATTCTGCTGCCCCAGTTCAGGAGCAAGAGATTCAAAGCGAATCTCGCTTTAGTTATTTTGAATCGATTGGCGTAATCGTCGGTCATGGCGTCGGAGCTGGTATTTTGTCGGTTCCGTTTATGGCTAGTCACAATCCTTGGTGGATGAGTTTGATTATCCTGATCGTGGCTTTTGCCGTTAATGTTTTGCTTCATTTGATGGTGGCTGAACTGAGTTATCGACATGGCGGGGCTCAGTTCGTTCAATGTCTTCAAAGAACTATATTTAAAGGTAAGGTAGGAAAGGTTTTCACTTGGATTGCCTTTGGTTTACTTGGTCTATCTGTAATCCTCAATTGTTGCTCATATATCACAGGCGTCGCCACAGCTCTTTATCAATGGTTTGGCTTACCCTTATGGGCGGGCATGCTTATTTATTATGTTTTTGCCGCTTTGGTAGTCTTCTTTGGTATGAAAGCGGTGGGTATCAGTGAAAAATACTGTGTCTTCGCGATGATTGCCGTCATGCTGGTCTTAATGATTGCCGCGTTTACTGTTGGTTTGAATCCTTTGCCATCAGCCTTCACCACGATTAATAAGGTCTTAGGCTTATACGGAATGGTGAGTTTCGCCTTATCATCCGTTATGTCGGTACCGACCGTTGTCAAAGGTTCTAATGGTAACAAAAAGCAAATCAGAATCTCCGTTATCTTAGGGACTGGGATCAATGTCACTTTGGTCTTTGTTTTGACCCTCATCACTTTATTGGCTTGTGGAACCGGTGTTAGTGAGAATGGTGCCCTGGTCGATTTATCCGGAAAGATTGGCGGCTGGGTTGGAATAGTAGGGTACGTATTCACGATTTTGGCCTTATCGACATCTTTATGGGCCAATACGTTAAATCTCCGCGACATTATTCATGAGCAGTTTAGGAAGATTCCTCTTAGGTTATGTTGGGTTATCGTATCTTTACCCTGCTTAATCATCACCTTGATTTCTTTGATTCCAGTCTTCAATGCTACATTCGTTAAATTTGCTAGCGTGGCCTCAGTTATTCAAATAGTTACGAACCTTGCTATCGTCGTTGCTTATAGCGTGACCAGAAGGAAATTCCCGGATTCTCCTTTATTAGGCAAATGGGGTGCTTTAGGTTTCCAAATCCTAGTCATAGTCATGGCCTTAGTTGCTTCAGTTGGGGCAGTAATCGGAACGAGCTGATTTATTCATAAACGTGATAAAAGTCTCGTTAATTAAAATTAAATAAATATTGAATATTAAAAATATGCTTGTTTTGCAGGGGAATTTAGTTGTCTTCGCTTTTTTGATGCCACATTAAATGCTGATTATGCTATATTCTTACTAAACTATTTTGCAGTTTTCTTTATGAAAGAAAAAAGAATAAAGTGGAAAGATCGACAAATTGAAAACGACATCAGATATGGTGGTGTTCTTTCATACCGCCATATCAGGATTATCGGTTGGGTTTGCTTGATAATCGCCCAAGTTGGAGTTGTCATGGCCTTCAATGGAAGGATCAACAAGGCTGCTATGCCAGCTATGCAGCCATGGGTGAATGCCTTTAGTTATTTTTCGCTCCTTCCCGTTCCTCTCTTCATTCTTGCTAATTTCTCAAAAATCATGCAGAAGAAATCAGAGATCTTGAAGCTTCTCGTTTTGCATGGAGTTGCGGCTGGGGCACTTTATGTCGTTGCGAACCTTGTATCTTTCCATTTTGGGTTCAGGGCAGCTTTTGTCATCAATCCTAATTCCTCATTTATTCAGGTGGCCTGTGATTTCGCAGATTTTCTTTCTTCAACGGGAAAAATGACATTCATGCTCAATATCTTCATCGATCTTTTCTTATTCACCTCGATTTTCTTCTTTTTGTCTTATAGACCCTCTACCCATTTTCAAGACAAAAAACTCATCATCTTCCGTTTGTTTGTCATTTTTCCGCTTCTCTACGATTTAGCCTCAGTAGCAGTCAAATTCTTATATGCGATGCACTATATAAGACTTCCAAGCTTTGTTTTATACTTATTGCCTTCAAAACCACCAATCATGATTTTTGCTTTTTTAGCAATCATCATCTTGATCAAAATCGGTGAGAGGGCGTATCTAAAAAGAGAGGGCAATACACCAGAATCTTATGACGAACATCTAAAAACAAATGCTCATTCGTTTAAGGTCTCAATCATTATTGCCGTCGTATTTTTGGTTGCTTCTGTTATCGATTTAGTTGTCGGCATCTTTGCATCAGTTGGTATCTTTGGCATGTTTTATGATCCAAGTTTAGACCCCGGAAGCGCACTTACCCCAATCGCTAAGGTTATGGAGTTCTGCGGGATAGGAGACGGGATGACGCTATTCGCTATCACGCCTATAGTCTTACTTTTCTCTTACACCAAAAAACATAAGAACGCCAAAATCGATTTGGCCATCCCAGTTATCGGAATTATTATCGTCATTATGGTTTATATAGAGGGCCTCTATGACATCTTCTTATATAACATGTCTGAATTGCTTAAAAGAGCAAACGAAGCCCTTGAAGAACCACCGGGCTCCGAAGAAGAAGCCTCATCTAGTGAAGCCATATCCTCAATCTCGAAACTTATTGCGCCCATCAAAGACGCGATTAACTCAGCAAAGATTCTGTAGCATAAACGCCGACTTTTAAAAAATATCGCAGTTTTGACCGAAATTTTAACAAATAACATATTTTTATGAGTATTGTTGTAATAAAAATCACAATCATTTAGTTTTAAAAACTAGATAAATCTAATATATTTGTTGTAATAGATGCTTAATGTGTCTATTATTAGCGAAATGGAAAAAGTATTAATCAAACCAAAACTTACCATAATTGGCGCCGGTATCTCCGGTCTCACTGCTGGTATCTATGCCCTGGACAACGGTTTCGATGTAACTATTTACGAGAAACACAACATTGTTGGCGGGGAATGCACGGGGTGGACCAGAAAAGGCCTTTTCATCGATGGCTGCGCCCACTGGATCGTTGGAACTAACCCCAACTCCGATTTCTATCGGATGTGGAAACATATCGGGGCTATCGATCAACACACGGTTATTCACGAAACCGAATATTTCCTTAAATTCGATATCGATGGAGAAGTCGTCACTTTCTATTCGGATTTGAATAAATTAGAAGATGAATTCCTAAGAGTGGCCCCAGAAGATAAAAGGGCCATCCGCAGTTTCATCAACGGCATCTATGCTTATCAGCACGTCAGCATCCCCGTTAATAAGCCAATCGACTGGATGAATCCATTCGAGGCGATGGTTTATGGCCTTAAGTTCGTGCCGATGCTAACCGAATACATCATCTATAAGCACATCTCTATCGCTAGATACGCCAAAAGATTCAAATCTCCGATTCTTCGCGAAGTCTTCAAGAGAGTCATGAGGAATGACTATAACGTTCATTCTCTATTCTATGTCATGCAATCCCTCTCGATGAAGGATGCCGGCATGATTGAAGGTGGCTCAGTCGAAATCGCCAAACGGATCGAAAACCGGTACTTGGAATTGGGAGGAAAACTTGTCCTCAATGCTCCAGTTAAGCGTATTTTGACAGAGAAATCCGTGGCAAGAGGCATTGAATTGGAATCCGGAAAGAGAATTATTTCGGACTATGTCATCTCGGCTGTCGATGCCCATCATGCTATCTATGATTTACTCGATAGCCAATATAAAGACAAATTCCTTGAGGAAAAATTCGAAGATAGGAAGAACAACCCCTTGAATACTAGCATGTTATTCGCGTTCAAGGTCAAAAAGGATCTCACCAAGTATCCGAAGATGATCGACTTCGCGATTCCGAAGTTCTACATCGCCGATACCCTCGTTGAAGATCTTCCAACCCGCAACTATGCCTTCGATACGACCTTGAACACCAATTCCGACGCCTCTTTAGTCACGGTCCTCATTCCTACTCTCGACGGAGTTTATGATTATTTCAAGGCCATGTCGAAAGAAGAATATAAGAAGGCCAAGAACGAACTCGGCCTTAAGATCATGAAATATGTTCAGGAGTATTTCGAGATTCCTGAAGATAAGATTGAGCTCATTGACGTCACGACCCCACTTACTTACGAAAGGTATTGCAATGCCTATCGTGGCTCCTATATGGCTTTCGTTACCACCGGTAAATCAAAGGGCTTAATGAAGAAAGGCCTTCTCAAAGGGCTCAAGAACTTCGCTTTGGCGGGGCAGTGGATCATGCCTCCCGGAGGACTCCCAATCGCCTTATTCTCTGGTAAATACGCGGCCATGCGTGTTTGCAAGATGAACAACCAAAAATTTAAAAACCTCGATAAACCCAATATTAAATTCAAAGCCAAAGCTGCAGTTTAGTAACCAACAAACAAAATACGTTTCTATAATTGATTTTATCTAAAATCAAACACTATCGTGAAGAAACGTATTTTTTTGTTATTTTTCTTTATTTTGGGTTGGCTAGTTTCCCATGAGTGGTAAAATGAAGTAGAAATTCCTAAAAGGAGAAAAGAAAAATGGGAAAAGCAAAAGCAAAAGGAAAAGGTCTTTGGGCTGAATTTAAAGCTTTCATCTCCAAAGGCAACGCGTTCATGCTCGCCGTTGGCGTCGTCATCGGCGGTGCGTTCAGCGCTATCGTTAACTCTTTAGTTAACATCTTACTCAGTGTTGTTACCTGGGCCGTCCCAGGTGGCTTGAAGGGTTTAGTTACCGTTCTTCCAGCCCTCAACGATGCTCAAAAAGGCGTCACTGGCATCGGGCAATCATTCTCTTCTGCCGACTTAGTTCAGGCTACCATCGCGTATGCTAAGGCGCAAAACGTCCCCATCACCGCTGAATCTGATACTTATGTCCAATGGCAGAATAGCTTATTGACCAAGTACACTCTCCATGGCACGACTTATACCTACAATATGTCCGCTGTCATCGATTGGGGAACCTTCATTAACGCTGTTATCTCCTTCATCATCATTGCTATCGTTCTCTTCATCATCGTCAAGGTTGTCAATACCGCTGCCGCGAAGAAAGAGGCCGTCAAAGCCAAACTTCAAGAAGAATACTACGAAAAGCACCCAGAAGAGAGACCAGTCGTTCCTGAACCCGGCGCTCCAGCTCCAACTGAAATGGACATCCTCGTTCAAATTCGTGATGAATTGAGAGCCCAACGCGCTGAAAAGGAAGCTAAATAACTTCTAGAAATCAGTTATCCAAATAAGGAATTTCAAAGAATCTGCCCAGCATATATAATTGTGCTGGGTTTTCTTTATCCCTCAGGAGGCGAAAATGATTAGACGAATTCCGATGGAAAGCATTTATAACTTCCGTGATTTAGGTGGGTATGCCTGCCGTTATGGGCACACCCATTCCAAAGTAATCTATCGTTCTGGCGGATTAGATAGAGCGTCTGAGAACGATATCAATCGAATCAGGGATTTAGGAATTAAATCCGTGATTGACCTGAGGAACGAAAAATCTAGATCAGCAGAGCCAAACCCCTTCGCCAAGATGGAGGGAATCGATTATTATCCCCTTAACGTCAACGGAGATGGAAGAGTTCCCATCAATAGATGGGATATGATAAATAGCTATATCGAGATGCTCGAAGAGCCTAATAGTGCCGCGGCCATCTTTAGAACTATCGCCCAATGCGAAAAACCCTGTGTCATCCATTGTCAGGCCGGTAAGGATAGAACCGGAAGCATCTGCATGCTTTTACTTTGGGCGAATGGAGTTGATTTTGAAGACATCAACGCTGACTATATGCTTTCTTTCCCATATTTAGTGGGTCTTACCAAAGAGACTTTAAAGAATTATCCAGACTTCCCCAAAGCCGTTCTGACTCCAGATGTCCATTTTATTGAAAAAGTGGTCGCAAAATTCAAAAAGAGATGGGATTTGCCCGCAGATTATTTTAAGTGGATTGGCCTTAATGATGACGAAATCAATCTATTGTCCAATATCTTAGGCAAACAAGAGAAGTCTTGCGGTGCCGTCGTGTTCAATAAAGACCGCGTCTTAGTTGAACATATGAAGAAGGGGCATTACTCGATTCCAAAAGGGCATGTTGAATCTTTTGATAAAGACGATTTGGACACCGCCTCAAGAGAGATTAGGGAAGAGACGAATCTTAAAGCCGTAATAGATGGCACTCATTCCTATAGGATTTCCTATTCTCCAAGGGAGGGCAGAGCCAAGAAAGTGGTTTTCTTTATCGCCGAAACAGAAGAAACAAAAACCAAATGTCAGCCTGAAGAAGTGAGCGAGTGTCTGTGGCTTACCCCTGAAGAAGCTTATAAAAAAGTCACTCATCCGAGTGACAAAGCAGTCCTGAAATGGGCCTTCGAATTAAAAAAGATTAGTTTTTAAGCGATTTAACAATGTGTTCGGCATAAATTTTCGCAATATTTATACCGGTTGTTTTCTCAATGCCTGTTAAGAAGGCGTTGGAATTGACTTCACAGATGATAGGTTCTTGTTTTGGGCCGATAAGAACATCAACGCCACAATAATCACACCCCATAATCTTGGCGGCTTTCTCCGCCAATTCTATATAAGCACTTGGAATCTCGACCTTTTCGCCATGTCCGCCTTTGGCAATATTACTTCTGAAGTCGCTTTCGTTAGTTCTCTTCATTCCGGCAACAAACTTCCCATCAATGACGATGATTCGATAATCAATGCCGGAAGAGGAAGAGATAAACTCCTGATATAATCTTGCAACCCAGCAGTGTTTTTCTTCAAAAGAAGCGAGTTCTGCATGGGATTTTAGTAAATACACTCGTGCGCCAAGCGAACCGAAATTCTCTTTCGCGACGATTGGATAATCTAATTCTTTTTCAATGTTTTTGATGACAATGTCGGAGGCCTCACCGCTATAGTTCAGAGGTCCAGAGACGGTTTTAGGGATGGCAATCCCATTTTTTGCCAATAAAGTATAGGTTAGCATCTTGTCGTCGCAGTTTCTGATAGCCTGGGCGCTATTGAATAAGCGATAACCAGTTTCTTCTAAGTAAGATGCGCTGAATTTGTCTTTATCTAAATATAAAATGAAATCACAGTCCAACTTATGATCATATAGTCCATTCTTAGTCGAAATCGCAAGCAAATCCGCGTTGCTTTTTAATTCTAATTCGACATTTAGAGCGCAGAACTCCTCTCTCATGCGATCATAAAAATGCCTGGCACCAGGTAAGAACGTAAATGAATTGTAGATGCAGATTCCTTTAAGTTTGGCCATAGATTAATCTAGGTAGACATCGGTGATTTCATCGAATCTCGAAGATACTTCGAAGGATGGTTCGTGATATGACTTGATCATATCGCGAATGACGGCTTCTGGAACAACTTTGGCAGGCTCCCTCATTTTATTTCTTTCTAAGCATTTTTCATAGTCTTTCAAACGACATAAAACTAGATGCTTATAAGTGTATTCTGGGAGTTTGTCGATGAAATATAAGCGACGGTCGTCATAGAGTAGGACGGTATCGATTAAGATAGTGCAATCCTTGTTTTCTTTCGCGAATTCATGGGCTATATCGATCATTTTTTCAAAGACCGGCTCCATATTCTTATTAGGTAAGAACTTGTCATAGCCCCCAGTGATGGATTTTCTCACTTCATCTGCGGAGATAACGATCGCTTTCTCATTTTGGTGCGCTTCGATGTAGTTGCGGCAGAAGGTGCTTTTACCAATTCCGGCAGGCCCGCAAATAAGGAGAATTTTTTTCATGATGACGCCTCGATTGAAAACTACTATATCTTATATTAAATAAGATATCATTCAATGATATTTTTTAAGGATATTTGAGATGATTTTTTAAAATTGGAGTAGAAAAATATTTTTACTCCCAAAATTGATAAGAAAAATATTCGATAAAAAGCCACTTTTATATTTTTCTTGGAATTAAATATTGTATTCGACTCCCAAAATAGTACAATTTTTGGCGTGTTAGAGGAAAAAATATGAAAAAATACACGAAAAAAGACATTCTCGCTCTCGCAAAATCGGAGAATGTTCGTTATGTTCGACTTCAATTCACCGATATTCTCGGAACTATCAAGGCCGTGGAAATCGCAGTCGGTCAATTGCCTGACGCTCTTGATAACAAGATCATGTTCGATGGTTCATCCATCGAAGGCTTCGTTCGTATCAAGGAAGCCGACATGTATCTCCGTCCAGATATCGATACCTGGATGGTGCTCCCGTTTGAAGACACAGCCCATGGAAAAGTCGCTCGTTTAATCTGCGACGTCTACACTTCTTATGGAAAGCCATTCCCTGGCGATCCTAGATATATCCTCAAGCAAGCTATTGCCAAAATGCAAAAGGCAGGCTTTAGTTCCTTAAACGTTGGCTTTGAACCCGAATTCTTCTTATTCAAATTGGACGAGAAAGGTTCTCCAATCGTTGAGCCAATCGATCATGCCTCCTATTTTGACTTAAGCCCAATCGATGGCGGCGAATATGTTAGAAGAGATATTGCCTTGGAACTTGAAAATCTTGGCTTCGTCGTTCAAACCGCCCACCACGAAGTTGCTCCTGGCCAACAGGAAATCAACTTCAAATATGCTGATGTTTTAACCGCTTGCGACAACGTCCAAACTTTCAAGCAAGTCGTTAAATTCATCGCTAGAAAGAATGGATATCTCGCATCTTTCATGCCAAAACCAGTCGCTGGAATGAATGGTTCTGGCATGCATACTAACTGCTCCTTAAGCGATGCCGAAGGCAATAATATCTTCTATGATCCCGATGATCCAATGAAATTAAGCCTTGTTTGCCGTAAATGGATCACCGGAATCATCAAACACGCCAGAGGCTTCTCGGCCCTCACCAACCCAACCGTTAACTCTTATAAGAGATTAATCCCCGGATACGAAGCCCCATGCTATGTCTGCTGGAGCGACGCCAATCGTTCTTCGATGATTAGAATTCCTGCCACTCGTGGCGCGGGCACGAGAACCGAAATCCGTTGCGTTGACCCGACCGCAAACCCATATTTGGCCTTGGCAGGCATCATCGCTGCCGGTTTGGATGGCATCAAAAATGTCTCAGAAGACGAATTAATCAAACCAGTCTATGACAATATCTTCTCTTTGACCCCTGAACAAAGAGCGGCTGCTGGAATCCCCAATATGCCAGATAATCTCCATGATGCGATCAAGGAATTGAAGAAAGATCCAATCATGAAAGAGACGATTGGTGACCATACCTTCAATAAATATGTTGAAGCGAAAGAAATCGAGTGGGATAGATTCAGAACCGACATCACCGATTGGGAACTAAGAAAATATCTGAACAAATAATAAAAATCTAAGATGGTTGTAAATCAGCCATCTTTTTTTCTAGGCTTTTAATCGATACAATTAGAGCATGAAAATCGGAATCATAGGCGGTGGAGCATCTGCTATCTATTGCGCCTTGCTTATTAAAAAGAGGCACCCCCAATATACAGTTGAGATCTTTGAAAAAGAAAAGAAAGTCGCCAAAAAACTCAATGCAACTGGCAACGGGCACTGCAATCTATTGAATAGATCCATTTCAGGATCCGCTTTTAATAATCCAAAATACATCGATAAGCTTTTGTCTAAGTACGATTATGAATATTTAAAATCGACTATTGAAAGCTTTGGCCAAGTCCTTAAAGAAGAAGGCGAGTTAATCTATCCTCAATCTTATAACGCTCCAGCCTATAACGATTTCCTTCAGATGCAGATGAAAAGAAATGGAGTGGTGGTGCACCTTGATTCTTTTGTGGCGGATTTTTGTCCAATTGATGATAAGCTGAAGATTATCTTCAAAGATAACTCCTCTATTTTATTTGACAAAATCGTTTTCGCTTGTGGTGGAAAATCGCAGGCTAATTTAGGATCCGATGGGAAATTGACAGGGATTTTTAAAAAACGCGGGGTGGAATTCAATGAATATCGACCTGGATTAACCCCTCTGCAAATAAAAGAAAAAGACATAACTAAGAAATTGGATGGCTACCGCCATCACTCCGTTGTTTCGATCATAAATAACGAAGGCAAGCTCGTCTATAAAGAAGAAGGTGAAGTACTGTTTAGGGATTATGGACTAAGCGGAATCGTCATTTTCAATATTTCGACAGTGTTGAGCAGATTGAATTTGATAAATCCAACGATTTCTTTAGATTTATTCCCGGAATATTCCAAAGAAGAATTGGAAAAAAACCTTATTAAATCTCGTGATTTGCTCGGTGATCAATATCTTCTCTCCTTATTCCCTTCCAATGTCGTTGATTTAGTTAAATCTATGAATTTAAAGAAGCCATATGAAGTGGCGGATTTATTGAAGAATTTCAAATTTTCCGCGCCAAAAGCGCTTGGATTTGATAAAAGCCAAGTCAGTTTAGGTGGAATTAAGCTCAGTGTTTTGAATGATGATCTCTCTTGGAAAAAGGATAACAGAGTCTTCTTTATCGGTGAGATGGTGGACATTGATGGGTTATGCGGAGGCTTCAACTTAAGTTGGGCTTTAATTTCGGCGCTGGTGGTCGCTGATAATATATGAATAAGTATATTGTCAGAGGGATTTCCCTCCCTTTAGAACACGATAATAAAGCTATAAAACGTAGAATAGCCAAGATGACGAGGCTTTCTTTAAGTGATTTCTCTTTCAAAATACTTCGTAAATCTTTGGATTGTCGCCGTAACTCCGTTTTCTATATTTATTCGGCTGCCATAGAGACCGATTTAATCCTTAATGAAAATGATTTTCGACTATACGAAGAACCTAAACCATTAGTTATTAATAAAAGGGAATTCAAAGAAAGACCTGTTATAGTCGGTTTTGGCCCAGCTGGTATGTATTGCGCCTTGATTTTAGCGAGGGCGGGGGCTCGGCCAATCATCCTTGAAAGAGGGAAGGACGTAGTTGGAAGAGCTATAGATATTGAAAATCTCCAGAAAAACGCAGTTTTGAATACTGAAAGCAATGTTTGTTATGGAGAAGGCGGCGCCGGAACTTTTTCTGATGGCAAACTCCACACCGGAGTCAGCGACCCCCATTCGAGATTCGTCCTCGATGAATTCGTTAAGCATGGGGCCCCAAAGGAAATCCTTATCGATGCTCAACCCCATATCGGAAGCGATAACTTAAAAGGAGTGGTGAAGTCATTCCGCGAAGAAATCGAGTCCCTTGGAGGCGATATTTTATTTAGTTCGAGATTCGAGGAAATAGTTACCGATGGCCTAAAAGTGACCGGTCTAAAATACATAGATTCAGATGGTTTTAGTCATGAGATTAAAACCGAGCACGTCGTCTTGGCAATAGGCCATTCTCCATACGATACGATGAAAAATCTCGTGCAAAACGGCGTTAAAATTGAGCCAAAGGACTTTTCCATCGGCGTGAGAATCGAGCATTTGCAGAGAGATATCGACATCAATAGCTATCATAATTTCGCCAAAGGATATGGGCTTCCTGCTTCTTCATATAAAGCAGTAGCCCATCTAGAAAATGGAAGGAGTTTATATTCCTTCTGCATGTGTCCAGGTGGCTTTGTGATGAATAGTTCAACCGACTTAGGTGGAATAGTCACCAATGGCATGAGTAACCACGATCGTTCCAATGTTAACGGAAATGCCGCTTTGCTTGTAAATGTGAGAGTGGGTGATTTCTATAACGGCCATCCTTTGGATGGATTTATTTACCGTCGTTCAATCGAAGAGAAAGCGTTTAATCAATCCAAACCTTATTTTGCCCCAATCCAAAAGGTCGGAGATTTCCTTTCTCATAGACAATCCGAAACGCTAGGCGAAGTTAAACCATCATATATGCCAGGAGTTTATTTTGGTGATTTGCATCGCATTTTGCCTAAATATGTGGCCGAAACCCTTCTAGAAGGGTTGCCATTGCTAGGCAACAGACAAAAATTCTTCCAAAATAGCGATGCGATTATGGTAGGGGTCGAAACTAGATCATCTTCACCGGTCAGAATCCCTCGAAATGACGAATTTCAGTCCAATATATGGGGATTATTCCCGATAGGCGAGGGCGCAAGTTACGCCGGAGGAATCACTACAGCAGCTCTCGATGGTGTCAAAATTGCGACTTTTCTTATCAAAAACTAGTTTCATTCATTGACTATCTTTTCAAGATAGATTTTAATATTTGAGATACGCGATATTCATATGCAGGTCGCGTGATAGAGGTAATAGTATGAAATATACAAACACATCAAGATTTCTAAGCACGGTTTTCCATGCTTTGATTTTATTAGGATTTGGAGCCCTCGGCGTCATCTTCGCCTTCTTTATCACTCCATACTTCTTCTCCAACGCCGGCACCCCCGATACCAGCATCTGGCTCCGCTCTGATATGAGCAAACCATTCAACCTATATGCTGAACTTGGTATCATCGGCTTAACCTTAGCCGTTGTCAGTGGTTATGGCTTATTCCAAGGCATCAAGTCAATCCTTAACCCAAGCGATGATAAACCCGTTGTCAAATCCTTCGCCGCTTTCTTCGCTGATGGTTATATCGCCGCTGTCTTCTTCATTTTACAAGCTGCCGTCTACTTCAACCTCACCGCTAACGGAAGCAACATCGCCTTTGTCATCATCATGGCCGTCATCATCGCCATCATCATCTTAATCGGCACCAACATCCCAATGGTTCGTGTCTTCGATGGAAAAGATAGCACTGACTTATTCGTTGCCATTTCCTTAGGCGCCACCGCCTTCTTCGCTTCCTTAGCCCTTGTCAACTTCCTCCCATTAATCGGAAGCTTAAGAAGTGGTTCTTATAATGGAAACGTTCTTATTAATACTCAATTAACCGTCGCTGTAATTGCCGGTGTTGTTGGCGCCATCTTATCTTGCTTCTCCCTTCTTATCGTCCATAAGAAAGGCGCCGCCGATAAGAAAGGCTTCGCTCTTAGCAACTACTTAAATGCTGGAGCCCTCGCTGTTGCCGGTGCTTACTTCATCGCCATCGCCGTTACCGAATTCGTCTTCTACGGTGCGAAAGGCCACTTGAATACCTCCGACCTCACCTATGGGGGAAATGGCTATCCAATCATGTTGATCGTCGTTGGTTCTCTCCTAGTTATCGCCGCTTTGGTCCTTGGCCTCTTCTCTGGCAAAGAACCCACCAAAAAAGCCAATAGAGCTTAATCAAAATTAGTAAAATTAAAGCGCTTCATTACGAAGCGCTTTTTTATTGATTTTCCGTGCAAATCCCGCTTAATTTTTATTATCGTCGCCGTCAATTATGGCATCTTTTGCATAATAATTTTCAATGACCAAGGTCTCATCATAAAGATCAATGATTTCTTGGCTTGGAACCTCATATTCGGCCTTAAGTCTTGCCATTGCCTCTTCGGGAACGACGCGATCTATTTCCCTTAATTTATTTTGTTTTAAGCAAATCTCGAAAGGGATATTGAAGACCACTAAGGTGTGCCATTCAAAGCCAGGCGTTCCTTCATAATACATTCTCCGATATTGGTTTTGGAGGTTTGTGGCGTCGGCGATGACGGTGACCTCATCGTATTTCTTAGAATATTCATTAATTCTATTTAAATAAGTGGCCCAGACGAGCTTCTCATTTCTGAAGTCGTTTGGCTTCCCGAATAACTCTGCTCTAATGTCGTCGGAAGAAACGATGAAGACGTTTTCGTGGGTCGCTTTGTATTGATTGGCCCAGGTGCTTTTCCCACTTCCTGGCGTTCCGGACAAAAGTAAGAGCTTTTTCATAACGGACTAATGATACCCCATAAAAAACTCCGCTTCATTAATTTTGATAAAGAATTTTCAACTCCTTTTGATATCCACCTAAATAATCGGGCGAATTATCCTTCATTAAGGACGATTTCGGGTAATTAAGACGCGAACTCTTAAAGAGTTCAATTGATTTAAGCCTCTTTTATGAACTACAATTACAAGGCTATGAAGAACTTTTACCTAGAAATCAAACATATCGATAAGCAAACCGGGGCCAGATATGGTATACTCCACACTCCACATGGCGATGTCGAGGTTCCGATGTTTATGCCTGTTGGCACCAATGCGACGGTTAAATGCCTTTCTCCTGAGACCGTCAAAAGCCTCGGTGCCGGCGTGATTTTATCCAATACTTATCATTTGCACTTAACGCCTGGAGAAAATATCGTTAAGCAAGCCGGCGGTCTCCATAAATTCATGAATTATGATGGCCCCATCCTTACCGACAGCGGGGGATTTCAGGTTTTTTCCTTATCTACGAAAAGAAAGATAACAGAAGATGGCGTCGAATTCCGTAACTACACCAATGGAGACAAAGAATTCTTCACTCCCGAAAAAGTCATCGGAATCGAAGAGGATTTAGGCGCGGATATCATCATGTCCTTTGATGAATGCATCCCTTATCCCGCCGAAAAAGAATATGTCCGTAAATCCACCGAAAGAACCATCAGATGGGCCAAGCGCGGACTTGAAGCTCACAAGAGAGAAGACCAGGCTTTATTTGGCATCGTCCAAGGTGGGGCTTTCACCGATTTACGCGAGAATTGCGCGAAAAAATTAGCAGAAATGGACTTCCCGGGCTACTCCATCGGAGGCACCTCAATCGGGGAGCCAAAAGACGTTTGTTTCCAGATGGTCGCGGATGCCGTCAGATATCTTCCCCAAGATAAACCCCGTTACTTAATGGGCGTCGGATCCCTTGATTACATCTTGGGCGGAGTCGAACTCGGAGTCGACATGTTCGACTGCGTTTTGCCTACGAGAATCGCCCGCCATGGGGCTTTGATGACCTCCCAGGGCCGCATCAACATCAAGGCCGCGAAATATAAAGAGGATTTCACCCCTCTTGACCCAGAATGCGACTGCTATACCTGCAAAAACTACACCAAAGCCTATCTCCATCATCTCCAAAGAATCAATGAGGAGTTTGGGAAGACCCTAAACTCCATCCACAATATTCGCTTCCTCATCAAAATCATGGAAGGGGCCAGAACCGCCATCAAAGAAGACAGGTTCGGCGATTATAAAAAAGAAGTATTGCTCAAATACGGCGACGAAAGGGGATTCTAATGGATATATCTTTATTTGATTTCCCTCTCCCCGAAAGCTACATCGCCCAGACCCCTTTAAAGAACCGCGATGAAGCAAAATTGATGGTAATTGACCGGGAAAATCGCACCATCGAGCATAAAATCTTCCATGATATTTTAGATTATCTTCACCCTGGAGATGTCTTAGTGAGAAACAACACAAAAGTCATCCCCGCTCGCCTCATTGGCGAGAAGGTGGAGACCCATGGTAAGGTCGAAGTCCTTTTGCTTCACCAAATCGAAGGAGACGTTTGGGAATGCCTAGTCGGCAATGCCAAATCCGTCAAAGTCGGCTCCCATTGCTCTTTTGGAAATGGGGAATTGACTTGTGAATGCGTCAAAGTCCTCGATGAAGGCATCAGGCATATGCGTTTTATTTATGAAGGCATTTTCTTAGAAGTCCTTGACCAGCTTGGCCAGATGCCATTGCCTCCTTATATCAAGAAGCAGTGTGAAGATAAGGATGATTATCAGACCGTCTACGCCAAAATCCCCGGCAGCGCCGCCGCCCCGACGGCAGGCTTCCATTTCACGGAAGAATTATTCGCTAAAGTCCGAGATAAAGGCGTCATCATCGTGGATATCACCCTCAACATCGGCCTAGGCACTTTTAGACCCGTCAAAGTCAATGACACCAAAGACCACGTCATGCACTCCGAGACCTATGAGATCGACCAAAAAGCCGCTGACACTCTTAACAAAGCCAAAGAGGAACATCGAAGAATCATCGCCATCGGGACTACCTCAGTTAGAACTCTTGAATCCTGCTATAAGAAACATGGGAAATTCGTCGCCACCCATGAAGCGACCAATATCTTCATCAATCCCGGCTACGTCTATGAAGCGGTGGATGCCCTCATCACCAATTTCCACCTCCCTAAATCGACTCTAGTGATGCTTGTCTCGGCCTTCATGGGGAGAAAATGGACCCTTCATTGCTATCAAGAGGCCATCGACCATGATTATCGCTTCTTCTCATTCGGAGATGCGATGTTCATCTATGGCCCCTACGATTATTCAAAGAATTTAAACGATTAACGATGGAAGAGAAGATCAACTATTACAAAATCAGCCTCGAGGAGCTAGAAGCCTTACCAAAAGGTAAGAAGCCTACTCTTCTTTTGCATGCCTGCTGTGGGCCTTGCTCTTGCTTCCCTCTCACTTTCTTATGCCCTCATTTCGACGTCACGATCTATTACAACAATTCGAACATCTATCCTCAAAAAGAATTCGAAAGACGCCTAGGAGAACTAAGGAAAGTCCTCTTCTATCTTAAACGTGACTATGATTTTGACATCAACCTCATCGTCCCTAAATACGACAACGAGGACTATAACAAATATATCGAACCCTTCAAAGACCTCCCAGAAGGCCAGCAACGCTGCATAATTTGCTATAGCAAACGGATGGCGGAAGCCTATGATTTCGCCGAAGACAATGGCTTTGACTATTTCACTACCGTCATGACCATCTCAAGGCAAAAGAACTCGCAAACCCTCAATAAAATCGGGAAAACTCTATCCGAGAAACACCTGAAAACCAAATATTTCTTCAGCGATTTCAAGAAGAACAAAGGCCAAGATCACGCCCGGGAGATGCGCCTCCATTATGAACTCTACAATCAGCTTTATTGCGGTTGCAAATTCACTTATCCCCAGGGGTTAGCCAAGGAATTGGAGAAGGGCCACATCAGCGAAGAGGAATATCAAAAACTCCTCAGCGAAATTAAATAAATCGGCTTCTTATTTTTGTGAAAATTGTGCACCGTGCACAAAAAATTACGAAAATAGTCGATTTTTTCTTTTGTTCTGAAATCGACTTTTTCGAAATTTTCACAAATTCAGATTTTATCGATAAAAATTCGTTAAAAAAGTTGTTGACGAACTATGCGCGCGAGTGTATTATTTTCAACGCTGACGTGCGTAATGAAGGGCGATGTTGCTGACACGCCATAAGCCGTTGTTAAGGGCCTATGACTTAGTCAGGGAACTCATCCGGAGCGTTAGTTAGCAAGCCAGAAGAAATCAAAGGAGGAAAATTCATGGCGAAACAACAAGTCCTGCGCATCCGTTTACAGGCGTACGACCACAAGATTCTCGACCTCGCTGTCGGAAAGATTGTCGAAGTTGCCACCAAGACCGGTGCTGGAGTGGTTGGTCCAATCCCACTTCCAACTGAAAAGCAGGTTTACACCGTATTGCGTGCTACCTTCAAGTATAAGGATAGCCGCGAACAATTCGAAATCAGGACCCACAAGAGATTGATGGACATTGTGAAACCCACCAAAGAGACCGTCGACGCGATCCGCAGACTCGATCTCCCCAACGGCGTTGACATCAGTGTCACCACGAAATAAGGAGGACTAAAGCATGAAATCCATTATCGGAAGAAAAATGGGCATGACCGAAGTCTTCGCTGCCGACGGGACCATGTATCCCGTTACTGTCATTGAGGTTCTACCCAACGCCGTCGTTGCAAAGAAAACTCTTGAAAAAGACGGCTACGAAGCGCTTCAAATCGGTTATGAAGACAAGCCCGAACGCCTTGCCAACAAACCTGAGCTCGGCATCTACAAAAAGGCCAATGTCTCCCCAAAAAGACATCTATTCGAATTAAAAGGCGATGAGATCTATGCCACCGAAGTCGGTGCTGAGATCAATTGCGGAATCTTCGCCGCTGGTGACGTCGTCGATGTCATCGGCACCACCAAAGGTCACGGATTCAGCGGCACCATCAAAAAGTATGGTCACCACATCGGACCTAAAGGACATGGTTCCGGCTATCACAGAGGCATCGGTTCCTTAGCGAACAACGGCCGTGACAACAACCGTGTCATCCCAGGCAAAAAGATGGCCGGCCACTGGGGCAACACCCAAGCCACCATCCTCAACCTCACCATTGTTGAGAGCAACGCCGAAAAAGGTTACATCCTCATCAAGGGTGGCGTTCCTGGACCAAAGAAATCGCTCGTTATGGTCAGAAGTGCCGTCAAGGCCCAAACCAAAAAGCCAGAAATCAAACCATTAGTTGACCACTCTACCGAAGAGAAGAAAGGAGAATAACAATCATGGCCAAAAAGAAAATCTCTGTCGCCGTTGTTAATCTCGCTGGCGAAAAGACCGGGGACCTCGTCTTAAGCGAAGAAGTCTTCGGCATTACCGAGAAGAACGAACAAGTCGTTCATGACGCCGTCGTTGCCCAACAAGCCAACGCCCGTCAAGCCACTGCCAAAACCAAGAAGAGAAAAGAGGTTTCTGGCGGCGGAAAGAAACCCTGGAGACAAAAAGGCACCGGTCGCGCCCGTGCTGGAAGCTCCCGCTCCCCAATCTGGGTCGGCGGCGGCACCGTCTTCGGACCAGATGGCAATCAGAACTATACCATCTCCCAAAATAAGAAAGCGCATGCGCTCGCGTTAAAGACTGTCCTCTCCCAGAAGGTCGGCAAAGGCCTCATCGTCGTGGACAAGATTGAACAGAGCAAAATCTCGACCAAGGAATTCGCCCTCAGCTTGAAGAACATCAAGGCCGAAGGCAAGAACCTCTTAGTTGTTGGCCTCGATAACGAAAACGTTAGACTCAGCGCCGGCAACCTCGACAAAGTTGAGATCAGAAGCGTTGACAACATCTCCGTCTATGATGTTCTCAATGCCAACAACCTCATCATCTCCGTCGATGATGTCAAGGTACTCGAAGGAGGACTCAAATAATGGCTGAAAAAGAAAAGAAAGAAGCGGTCGTCGAAGAAGAAAAGAAGCCCGCTAAGAAGAAAGCAGCCCCCAAGAAGAAGACCGTGAAGGCCGAAAAGGTTGAAGAAAAGCCAGCCGAACCCGCCAAGAAAGTCTTCGCTGCCCCAGTCGAGCACGATTACAAAGTTATCTTCGCCCCAATCATCACCGAGAAGAGCATGGCTCTCCTCCAAAACAACAACAAGGTGACCGTCAAGGTTCTCGCCTCGGCCAACAAGACCGAAATCAAAGAGAGCTTCCAACGCTTATACCAAGTTGAGGTTGTCGACGTCAAAGTCATCAACCAAAGAGCGAAGCAAACCAGCCGCGGTGGCCGTTACAAAGGCACCATCAGCGGATTTAAGAAAGCGATCTTGACGCTCTCCAAAGACAGCGCTCTCGATCTCTTCAAAGAGTAAGGCAAACCGTTAAGTTCCCATATATACCTTATATATAAAGAAACTTATAAAGAAATCCACTATAGGAGAAAAACATGGCAATCAAGACTTATCGTCCTTATACCAAGTCCCGCCGCGCTATGGCGACCTTGAGCTATGAGGGCATCACAAAGACCACTCCTGAAAAAGCATTGTTGGTACCTCTCAAAAAGAGTGGTGGCCGCAATAATCAGGGGGTCATCACCTGCCGTCACATCGGCGGCGGCAACAAAGTTCGCTACAGAATCATCGACTTCAAGAGAAGAAAAGATGGCATCCCCGCGACCGTCAAGGCAATTGAATACGATCCAAATAGAACCGCCTTCATCTGCTTATTAGTCTACCCCGATGGTGTCAAAACCTACATCATCGCCCCGAAAGGACTCAATGTCGGCGACGTCATCGTCTCCGGCGAGGCCACCGACATCAAAGTCGGCAACTGCTGTGAATTGAAGAACATCCCTGATGGTACCTTCGTCCACAACGTCGAGCTTCAGCCAGGCAAAGGCGGCCAAATGTGCCGTGCTGCCGGTACCTCTGCTCAGGTCTTAGGTTCTGAAGGCAAATACGTTATGCTTAGACTCGCCTCTGGCGAAATGAGAAAAGTTCTCGCCAACTGCCGCGCTACCATCGGTATCGTCGGCAATGACGACTACAACCTCGTCAACTTAGGCAAAGCGGGCAAAACCCGCCATAAGGGCGTCCGCCCAACCGTCCGTGGCTTCGTTATGAACCCATGCGACCACCCTCATGGTGGTGGTGAAGGTAAGTGTCCTGTCGGACGCGACGCCCCACGCACCCCTTGGGGAAAGAAAGCTCGTGGCGTCAAGACCCGCCGCGTGAAGAAGAGCTCAACACGTCTCATCGTCAGACGTCGCAACGCTAAATAAGGAAAGGAGATCGAACAATGTCACGTTCTAGTAAAAAAGGCCCGTTCGTGGACCCATATCTTCTCAAGAAGGTTGAGGCCCTCCAAGCTTCGGGCAAGAAAGAGATCATCAAGACTTGGTCTCGCCGTTCGACCATTTATCCTTCCTTCGTCGAACACACCTTCGCCGTCTATAACGGCAAGGAACACATCACCGTCTTCGTCACCGAGGACATGGTCGGCCACAAGTTAGGCGAATTCGCCCCAACTAGAAACTTCCCTGGCCACCATGGCAACAACCTTGGCGATCAAGCGGCGGCTAAGAAATAAGGAGTACGGATATGGCAGAAACCAAGAAGAAAACCGTAAAGGCCAAGAAGGCTGAGCAACCCGTCGAGGAAGCCCCCGTCGAGAAAAAGCCCGCCAAAAAGGCCGCCAAGAAAGCTGCTGCTCCTAAGAAAGCAGAAGTCAAGAAAGCGGAACCCGTTAAGGAAGAAAAGCCAGCCGTGAAGGAGGCCATCGCCACCGTTCGCGACATCCGCGTCACTCCCCGCAAAGTTCGCTTAGTCATTGACTTAGTCAGAGGAAAAGATGTCGCGGAAGCCCTCGGCATCCTCGCTAGAGTCAACCGCGCCGCCTCGCTTCCTGTGAGCAAGCTCATCAGAAGCGCGGCCGCCAACGCCACCAACAACTTCGGCCTCAACGCCGAAAAGCTCTATGTGGCGGAAATCCAAGCCTCCGATGGCTTGAAGATGAAGAGATATATGCCACGCGGCAAAGGTTCCTCTTCGCCACTCATCAAGAGAATGAGCAATATCCGCGTCGTCGTCAAAGAAAGGTAATAGGAGAACAGTCATGGGACAAAAAATTAATGCTGTTGGCTTCAGAATCGGTGTTAACCGTGATTGGGAAGCCCATTGGTTCGCTTCCAACAAGGACTTCTCCAAGTACCTTGGCCAAGACATCAAG
The DNA here is from genome assembly GCA_024683495.1 of Bacilli bacterium. Taxonomy (GTDB): domain Bacteria; phylum Bacillota_I; class Bacilli_A; order RFN20; family CAG-826; genus UBA4951. The sequence continues at coordinate 8,065 of JAIKYF010000140.1, read as the reverse complement.
ATCCGCGAATATCTTGAACCAAAATTAAAAGATGCCGTCGTCTCTCACATCGAAATCGCCCGTAAGAAGGACGATAAGAGAGGCGCCAAAGTCATCGTCACCTGCCACGTCGCCCGTCCAGGCGTTGCCCTCGGACAGGAAGGCGCCAACCTCAAAGTCCTCGTCGCTGGCTTAAAGAAAGCCATCAACGAAGAAGTTGTCATCAACATCGCTGAGGTTGAGGCCCCTGACCTTGATGCGGTCATCGTTGCCAAATGGATCGCTTCTGAGCTCGAGAACCGTCAATCCTTCCGCAGCACCCAGAAGAAAGCCATCCAAAGAATGAAAAAAGCTGGCGCTCTCGGTTGCAGAACCCAGTGCCAAGGCCGTTTAGGCGGTGCCGAAATTGCCCGTCGTGAAGGCTACAAAGAGGGCGTCGTTCCTCTTGAAACCCTTCGCGCCGACATCGACTACGCTCATGTTCCAGCCGCTACCGCGTATGGCAACATCGGCGTGAAAGTCTGGGTTTGCCGCCCCGGCGAAAGAAAGGAAGAAGCTGAGAAAAAGCAGCCTTCCCGTAGACAAGGAGGTTTCAACCATGCTTCAACCAAAACGCGTTAAGTACCGTCGTCCACATGGTCTTAGCTATGAAGGAATTGCCACCAAAGGCAACTTCATCGCCTTCGGGACCTGGGGATTACAGGCGGAAGAGGGAGCCTACATCACCGATCATCAGATCGAAGCCGCTCGTATCGTTCTCTCCCGTTATACCGACCGTGCCGGTCAGATCTGGATCAGAATCTATCCGCACATGGCCAAAACCAAGAAGCCTGCCGAAGTCCGTATGGGCTCTGGTAAAGGTAACCCAGAAGGTTGGGTCGCAGTCGTGAAAAAAGGCAAGATCTTGTTCGAAATCGGAGGCGTTGCCGACGAAATCGCCAAGGAAGCCCTTCACCAAGCCTGCTTCAAGCTCCCAATCAAGTGCAAAGTCATCAAAAAGGAGGAAAAGTAACCTATGGACAACAAAGAACTTAGGGCCTTATCCCCAAAAGAGTTAGACGAAAGACTCGCCGAACTCCGCCAAAAACTCTTCGATCTCAACCGTAAGAAAGCGGTCGGATCCCTCGAGAACCCTCTTGAAGTCAAGGGCGTTCGCAAAGAAATCGCCAGAGCCGAGACCATCAAGCGTGAGCGTGAACTCGGCGCGAAGAAATAAGGAAGGAGAATACAATGGAACGCAATAGTAGAAGCACATTCCAAGGTGTTGTCATCAATACTAAAAACGAGAAAACCATCTGTGTCCTCGTTTCCACTAAGAAAAACAGCCCCATTTATGCCAAGCGTGTCGGCTATTCGAAGAAATTCTATGCCCACGATGAGAATAATGAGGCCAAAAAAGGTGACATCGTCACCATCGCCGCTTGCCGTCCATTAAGCAAGACCAAGAGATTCCGCTTGGTTTCCATCGACAAGAAGGCCGACAGCCTCATCGAAGTCGTCGAAAAGCTCGAAGCTGAAGAAGCAGTTGAGGAAAAGAAGGAAGAGGAGGTTAAGTAATCATGGTCATCCAGGAAACAAACCTCGTCGTCGCCGACAACTCCGGTGCTCGTCAAGTCCGCGTCTTCCGTCAATTCGGCGGCGGACGCAAGAAAGTCTCTTCCATCGGTGATATCGTCATGTGCTCCGTCAAAGACGCTATGCCAAATGGAAAAATCAAAAAAGGTCAAGTCGTCAAAGGCGTCATCGTGAGAACCAAGAAACCCGTTCTCCGCAAAGATGGCTCCTTAATCAGCTTCGATGACAACGCCATCGTTCTCATCGATGCCGAAGGTAACCCACTCGGAACCCGTGTCTTCGGACCGGTTGCCCGTGAGCTCCGCGACAAGGGATATATGAAAATCATCTCCTTGGCCATCGAAGTCTTATAAGGAGTAGAAATTATGAACATCAGAAAAGGTGATAAAGTCATCGTTCTCTCCGGAGACGACAAAGGCAAGATCGGTATCGTCCAAAGAGTCTATCCGAAATTGAACAAAGTTGTGGTCGAAGGAGTCAACGTCCACAAGAAACACAAGAAGCCAACCCAGGCCAACCCTGAGGGCAGCATCCTTGAGATGTATGTCCCCTTCGACGCCTCGAAGGTCGCGCTCATTGACCCAAAAACCAAGAAAGCCACCCGTGTTTACAAGAAACTCGATAAGAATGGCAAGAAGATTCGCGTCGCCAAATCCGGCGAAGCCATCGATAAGTAATAGGAGGCACTAGTTAGTTATGGCAGAAGAAAAGAAAACCACAGCTGCGAAAAAGGCCCCTGTGAAAAAAGAAGCGGCCCCCAAGAAAGCCGCGGCCCCCAAGAAAGAGGCCAAACAGATGAACCGCTTACTCAAGAAATATCGTGAAGAAGTGGTTCCTGCTCTCGTCAAAGAATTCGGCTACACCACCGTTATGCAAGCTCCTCGCCTCGAGAAGATCGTCATCAACATGGGTGTTGGCGAAGCCACTTCCGACGAAAAGTTGATTGAAGATGCCGCCGCTGATCTCACGATCATCGCCGGCCAGCACCCAGTCATCACCAAAGCCAAGAAATCCATCGCGACCTTCAAGGTCCGTGAAGGACAATCCATCGGCTGCAAAGTCACCCTCAGAGGAGAAAGAATGTACGAGTTCCTTGACAAGCTCGTCTCCATCTCCCTCCCACGCGTCCGTGACTTCCGCGGCATCAACCGCAACGCCTTCGATGGACATGGTAACTACACCCTCGGTGTCAAAGAACAGTTGATCTTCCCAGAAATCGACTATGACAAGATTTCGAAGATCCGCGGCATGGACATCGTCATTGTCACGACTGCTCAAACCGATGAAGAAGCCTTAAGCTTCCTCTCTCTCATGGGCATGCCGTTCCGTAAATAATCGAGGAGAAAGAACATGGCAAAAACAAGTTTAAAAGTCAAGCAATCGAGAAAAACCAAGTTCTCGACCCGTGAATACACCCGTTGCCAACGCTGCGGGCGTCCACACGGCGTCATCCGTAAGTTCGGATTGTGCCGTATCTGCCTCCGTGAGCTCGCTCACAAAGGCGAAATCCCTGGCATGAAGAAAGCCAGCTGGTAAGGAAAGGAGACATTGAATATGAACGCAGATCCAATTGCCGACATGCTCACTCGTATCAGAAACGCCAATGCGCTTCGTCACGAAAGTGTTTCCATGCCTTATAGCAATATGAAAAACGAGATCGCCAAGATCCTCAAAAATCAAGGCTTCATCTCGGATGTCGCAGTTGAAGGCGAAGGCGTCAAGAAGACCTTGACCCTCACCCTCAAATACGGTGCCAACGGCGAAAGAGTCATCTCTGGCTTAAAGAGAATCTCCAAGCCCGGCCTCCGTGTGACCGTCGGAGCCGATAGACTCCCCAAGGTCCTCAAAGGCTTAGGCATCGCCATCATTTCCACGAGCAAAGGCCTCCTCACCGACAATGCCGCCCGCAAGGCTGGCGTCGGCGGAGAAGTCGTCTGCTACGTCTGGTAGTAAAAGGAGTAGAAGAGAATTATGTCACGTCTTGGATTAAAACCCATCTCTCTTCCTGCCGGCGTCACCCTTGAACTCAAGGATGGCTCGGCTCTCGTCAAAGGAGCCAAAGGCGAAGTAAGCGTTCTCGTCCCCGGGAACGTCAGCGTCGAGGTCAATGGCGAAACCATTCATGTTGTCATCAAAGCCAAGCCTGGCGATGAAAAGCAAGCCAACATGAATCAGGGAACCGTTTCCGCCAATCTCAAGAACGCCATCAAAGGCGTCTCCGAAGGTTGGAAGAAGGAACTCGAAATCAGTGGTACCGGTTACCGTGCGGAAATGCTCGGCACCTCCGTCTCCATGTACCTTGGTTATTCCCACAAGGTCGTAATTGCCCCAGTCGGCAAATACACCAAAATCAGCGTCGAAGGCGATAACAACAACAAAAACAGAATCGTCGTCGAAGGCTGCAACCGTCAAGAAGTCGGACAAACCGCGGCTCTCATCTATGACAGCCATCGTCCTGATGTCTATGGTCAAAAGGGCGTCCACTATAAGGGACAGCATTTGATCAAGAAGGAAGGCAAACGCGCCACGTCCGGCAAGAAGTAATAGAGGAGGACCATTACAATGATTAGCAAAGAATCTAGAAATGCGCTCCGCGAACGTCGCCACGCTCGTGTCCGTAAGAAAGTCTCCGGCACCGCCGAAGCCCCACGTTTGGTCGTCTTCCGTTCCAACAAGCACATCGAAGCTCAGATCATCGATGACGTCAAAGGCGTCACCTTGGTCTCCGCCTCATCCACTCAACTCAAACTCGCCAATGGCGGCAACTGCGAAGCTGCTGCCAAAGTTGGCAAAGATTTAGCCGAAAAGGCCGCCAAGAAAGGCATCACCAAAGTTGTCTTCGACCGCGGTGGCTATCTCTACCATGGTCGTGTCGCCGCCCTTGCGGACGCCGCGAGAGAAGGAGGGCTCCTCTTCTAAGGAGATATGAATATGGAAGAAGAAAAGAAACCAGTCGCAGCTCCCGCTGCTGAAACAGAAGCTCCACAAGAGAAAACCCCACGTCCAAGTGGCAATCCTGGCTATGAACCTCATGGTGCCAGAACCGCTGGCCGCCCTGGCGATAGAAAGTTCGGCAACAGAACCGGTCGCCCAAGCGAAAGAAGAGGCGGTCGTGGCGGATTCCGCCGCGATGACGACGATTTCAAAGATAGAGTCGTCAACATCAACCGCATCTCCCGCACCGAAAAAGGTGGTAAGCACATGCGTTTCGATGCCCTCGTGGTCATCGGCGATGGCAAGGGTCACTATGGCTTTGGCTTAGCCAAGTCCGGTGAGGTCCCCGATGCCATCAAGAAGTCGACCACCTCGGCCAGAAAGAAGCTCTATTCCGTCAAGATCGACAAGCATGGCACCATCGCCCATGAAGTCGAAGGCGTCTACGGCGCCACCCGCGTCTTCCTCAAACCCGCCCCTGAAGGCACCGGAATCATCGCCGGTGGCCCAGTTCGTGCGGTTCTCGAACTCGCCGGTGTCAAGAACGTTTGCTCCAAGGTCTACGGTTCCCGTACCCCAATCAACGTCATCCGTGCGACCCACGATGGTCTCCAAAAATTGAAGAATTATGAAACTGTCATGGTTCTTCGTGGCTTAAGAAAGCCTGAAGACTTCAAAAAAGAGGCTCCGGTGAAAGCCCCAGCCAAACCAGTTGAAGGAGGTAAATAATCATGGCCGATTCATTAAGCACACTCGTTGTCAAGGAAGGCTCCAAGAGAGAACACTTCCGTCGTGGCCAAGGCCGCGGCACTGGCAATGGCAAAACCGCTGGCAAAGGCCAGAAGGGCCAAGGCGCCCATGCCCACACCAAGAAGCGTGGCTTCGAAGGTGGACAGATGCCTTTGGCCAGACGTCTCCCAAAATACGGGTTCAAGAACCTCGGACGTAAGGAGATGGAAATCGTCAATCTCGAAGCCCTCAACGTCTTCGACGATGGCGCTGAAGTTACTGAAACCTTATTAATCGAAAGAGGATTAGTGAAAGAAGCCGCCAATGGTGTTAAAATCCTTGGCAAAGGCGAACTCACCAAGAAATTGGTGGTCAAAGTTCACGCTTTCTCCAAATCCGCTGCCGAAGCCATCGAGGCCAAAGGCGGTAAAGCTGAGGTTGTTAAGTAATGAAAAAATTCGTCTCGATATTCAAAAACAAGGAAATCGTGAATCGTATCTTCTTTACGATCATGATTGTCTTCGTCTTGCGCATCGGGGCGGTTATCACGGTGCCGGGGGTCACGGTTGACCAGGCCAAAATGAACGAAATGCTCTCCGGGGGCTCCTCCCTCGCCATCATGAATTTGCTTGGCGGCGGCGCCCTCTCGAGCTTCTCGATCTTCGCTCTCGGCGTCTCGCCCTACATTACGGCGCAGATTATCATTCAGTTACTGTCGAAAGACGTTCTTCCTGCTCTCACTGAGCTAAGCAAGCAAGGTGAATATGGCCGAAAGAAAATCGAGATGGCAACTCGTTATCTGACACTTCTACTTGGCGCGGTGCAAGCCTATGGCATCATCCGCACCATGGAGAATGCGACTTACATCACTGTTAACATCGGTACCTCCTTCTGGAGCTATGCCTACATCGTCACCGTCCTCCTCGCCGGAGCGATGCTCGCGATGTGGCTTGGTGACCAAATCACCGAAAAAGGCTTAGGAAATGGTATCTCTGTCATCATCTTCGCCGGTTGCGTCTCTTCGCTTCCGACCCAGATCACCAACGCGTGGAGCAAATGGATTACCCAGAACGTCACGCAGGGTTCCACTCAGATGATCAAGGGCAGTTTCCAGTTTGCCCTCTATATCATCGCGATGGTCCTTATCGTCTCGTTTGTCGTCTTTATCGAACTTGCCAGACGTAAAATCCCTGTCCAACACGCGTCCAAAGGTGGAAATACGGCTTCCCTCTCGCGCTCTTCCTTCCTTCCAATCAAGGTCAATAGCGCCGGGGTCATCCCTGTCATCTTCGCCTCCTCGATCCTCTCGGCTCCGGGCATCATCGCCTCATTCATCAGCGCCGATGCCGCTAAGGCCGAATGGCTCAAAATCTTCAACATCAACGCCACGATATCCATGCCTGGCTTTGGTGGAACTCACTGGAATATGAACTGGGGTTTATTCATCTACCTCTTCATGATCATCGCCTTCACCTTCTTCTATTCGGAGATGCAGATCGATCCTGAGACGATGGCGGATAACTTCCAAAAGAACGGTTCCTATATCCCAGGCATCCGTCCTGGAAAAGAGACCGAGAAGTACGTCGGCAAGGTCCTCAACAGAGTCACCTTCATCGGCGCCTTCGCCCTCGCCTTCATTGCTGCCTTGCCAGTCGTCCTCGTCTGGGCTAACGCCTTCGATGGAGATAGCTCCTTGGCTATCGGCGGCACTGGCTTAATCATTATCGTCGGCGTTGCGTTAGAAATTAACAATCAGATCGACGGTTTATTGGCTGGCAAATCATTTGATCAAGTAAGGGAGAGCATGTAATTATGTTGAATATCATCCTCATGGGTCCTCCTGGTGCGGGTAAAGGCACTCACGCCACCTGGATCGAAAAACAATATCAGATTCCCCATATCTCTACCGGCGACATGTTCCGTGAGGCCATGGCCAGCGGTAGCGAATTAGGAAATAAAGTGAAAGACATCATCAATAGAGGCGACCTCGTCAGCGATGAGTTGACCTGCGCCCTCGTTAAGGAGCGTCTTTCCAAACCCGACTGCGCGGCCGGGTATCTGCTCGACGGCTTCCCCAGGACCATTCCTCAGGCCGAAGCGCTCGAGAAGATGGGTAAAGAAATCTCCCGTCCGGTGACTCTTGTCGTCAACATCTCTTGTCCAGATGAAGAATTGATCAAGAGAATCGGCGGTAGACGCGTCTGCCCCAAATGCGGCGCAAGCTTCAACGTCAACTCCATGAAGCCGAAAGTCGAAGGCATCTGCGACGAATGCGGGGCCGAACTCATTCAGCGCAAGGACGATAATGAAGCTTCCTTACGAATCAGGCTCGAGAATTACTACAAGTCGACTCAGCCTCTCCTTGATTTTTATAAGGAAAGAGACTTACTTGCGGATTTCGACGGCATGCTCGGCAAGGAAAAACTCAAGGTAGTCATTACCGAATTACTCGACTCTAAGAAATAATGATCATCATCAAATCCCCTCGTGAAATAGCCCTGATGGAAGAATCGGGGCGGATAGTCGCGACGGTATTCGAGGAAGTGGGCCAAGCCCTCAAGCCTGGGATGACCACCAAGGAAATCTCAGACCTAACCGATCAAATCTTCCACCGCGAAGGCGCCCGCTCAGCCGAACTCGGCTATGGCGGGTACCCCGCGGCGGCTTGTGTCTCCGTCAACGAAGAGCTTATTCATGGAATCCCTTCTAAGAAAAAGGTCCTCCGCGATGGCGACATCGTCTCGCTCGATATCGTTGCCATTAAAAATGGCTATATGGCTGATGCCTGCCGCACCTTTGTCGTCGGCATCGCCGGCGAAAGAGCAATTAAGATCATCAAAGCCGCCGA
>JAIKYF010000126.1 GCA_024683495.1 Bacilli bacterium | reverse complement strand
GCCCTCTAGATAAAAAACGTATAAATGCTAGACTTAGAAAAGGAAAAATTATGGACGAGAAGAAAGAGGAAATCGAAAAGGAAGAAAACCCCATTCCCGAAGAAAGCGAAGATAGCGTTGGGGAAGAAGGCGTTGAGGTCGAGAAGATTTCAACTGAGGAGCTTTCCTCGATTTTAGCGAGCCACAATAAGGAAGAATTGGCCCGGATCTTTGAAGAGGTCCCGGATATCGATATCGCCGAAGCGGCCGATAAGCTCGAGGTCGAGGAATTGATCCGGATGTTCAGGGACGTCCCCTCGGAAATGACCGCGAATGTCTTCGATGAACTCGCCCAGGACACCAAAGAGAACCTCATCAAGGCCATGACCGATAAGGAACTGGTCAAGCTCTTGAACGAGCAATACGCCGACGACTTGGCCGATACGGTCGGGGATATGCCAGCCAATCTCGCCTCAAGGGTCTTGAAGAACGCCTCTAAAGACATGCGCGAGGACTTAAATGAGCTCCTAAAATACAAAAAAGACACGGCCGGGGCCATCATGACCACCGAGTACCTCGAATTCAGGGAGAGCACCAAAGTCGAGGATACGATCGATTTAATCAGGAAAAAAGGCCGCGACGCCGAAACCGTCTACACGATTTTCGTGCGGGACAATAAAAGAAAATTCGTCGGAACGGTCGACTTAGACGATTTGATCTTCGCCGAGAAAGACCAAACCCTTTCCGACATCATGAATGTCGATATCCCAAACGTCCACGCGAACACCGATAAAGAAGAGGTCGCGAACCTATTCCGCCGTTATGATTTAAACGCCATCGCCGTCCTCAATGACGATGATTGCCTGATTGGCATCGTCACCATCGACGACGCGGTCGATGTCATGACTCAGGAATCCACCGAAGATATCGAAAAGATGAACGCGGTCACCCCAATCGATGACTCGTATTTGGAGACCCATCCATTCACGATGGCCAAAAAATGCGTCCCATGGATCGTCGTCTTATTGATACTCGGGACCTTCTCCTCGATGGTCTTATCGCAGTTCCAGGATAAAATCGCCGCCTTATCGATCCTTTCGGCCTTCATCCCCGTCCTCATGGATACCGGCGGAAACGCCGGAGGGCAGACGATCGCCCTCGTCATCCGGGGCTTAGCCTTAAAGGAATTCAACCCCCGCCAAACCGCGAAGATCTTGTGGCAGGAATTCAGAAGCTCCTTGATCATCGCCTTCTTCATCTCCTTATTCGCCGTCTTGTGGTTCACCCTTGAGCAGATGTTCGGAATCGTCTCCAACCCGCAGATCTTCACCGGCCAATTAGCGATTAAATACGGAGTTTCCGAAGGCACGATCGGGACCATCTTCAACGGCTTGATCTGGAATTGGGATTGGTTCTCCCCGACTTTACGGGTCAGCTTCGTCGTGGCGGGGACCCTCTTTATCGCCGTCGTCGTCTCCAAGATGTTCGCCGTCCTCTTACCGATGGGGGCCGCGGCCATCAAGAAAGATCCGGCCATCGTCTCTCAGCCCGTTCTCACGACGATTGTCGACGTCACCTCTTTATTGATTTACTTCGGGATCGCCGAGCTTCTTCTCCTCAACCCACCCTGGGGTGGCGGACTCATCTAGAAAGATACTCGCTTAGGCGAGTTTTTCTTTCCGATGAGGCCGAAAAAATTAGAAAAATAAGTGTTGATAAGAGAGTAATAAATATATATAATCCTTCTTGCTGCGAGAGTGGCGGAATTGGTATACGCGTACGTTTGAGGGGCGTATGTCTCTGACATGTGAGTTCAAGTCTCATCTCTCGCACCATTCTAGTCTTATAATCTCTGATACAATGTCAGAGATTTTTTTATTCATAAATTAAAATTTATTCAAAACTTAATTACGGAAAATGATAAGATAAATGATAAGATAAATGATAAGATAAATGAACTGGATATGGCGATTTTATCTGAAATTAGAAAAAATAAATATATTACTATCCCTGAATTATCTAAAAGAATAGGCAAATCAGAACCTACTATTTATAGGCACATAGAAAACTTGATGAAAAAAGGTTTATTGAAAAGAATGGAATCTAGAAAAGCAGGATATTGGGAAATTATAGATAAATAAGGGAATTAATTATGGAATTATTTGATTGCGTCATACTAATTAAACCTTTTGAAAATCTAAAAGTTGGTACGAAAAAATGTCCGCACCTCGAACAGTGAATTCACGAATAGCAAAGTGGCAATAAGCTGATCGAATCTCCAAGGCTTCAACTAAGCATCATTTAAGGGTTGCTTAGTAAAAAACATTGACAACAGGTCACATCATAGCAGCTTGTTTATGCTTGGTTCGTTAGAATCATCGAGCAAGAAGCCCCCACTTCTTTAAGTGGTGGGGTATGTCACTTCTACTAATATACTTATATTTAGTTAGTTCTAAAGGAGTTTATGTTTTTCTTATTGTTGATAAATAAATAAGGTGTTTGTATTATTAAATCGAAAAAAATGCAAGTTCTTGCAAAAAAGGAGAATTGCAAATGAGATTTAATAGAGATAAATACCTTAATCAACTGATAAGCACGAAAGAGAATGGCTTTCCTAAGGTTATCACTGGAATACGTCGATGTGGTAAGTCCTATTTATTAGATACAATTTATAGAGAATATTTAGTAAATAATGGTGTTAATAATAAAAACATTGTTTACATAGATTTAGAAGATGCGATTAATTATAAATATTGGGATCCTCTATATTTATATGAATATGTTTTGGATATCTCAAAAGATAAAAGAGGCATTGTTTATGTCATTATTGATGAAATACAACACGTATATAAAATTCTTAATCCAAATCTAACAAATGGTGAACATATTAAAGCAAAAGATAATGATGAAGATGTTATTTCATTTGTTAATGTAATACTTGGTTTATCAAAAAAGAAAAATTTAGATGTTTATGTTACTGGTAGTAATTCCAAAATGCTATCAAGTGATATTGCAACAGAATTAAGAAATAAAGAAACAGAAATTAAAGTAGAACCACTTTCATTTAAGGAATTTTTAGAGGCCACAAATTTAGAACCAGAAGCAGCACTAAATGAATATATGTTCCATGGTGGAATGCCACTTTCTTTATATGAGAAAACTGATACAGGTAAAGAAGAGTATTTATTAAAATTGATTAAAAAAACATATATAAAAGACATCATTGAAAGAAAGGGTTTTAGAAATGAAGAAGCAGTTAGAGAAGTACTTAATGTTCTTTCAAGCTGTGTTGGTCAATTAATTAATTCAAACAATGTATCTAATTATTTTGAAAGCGTAAAAAAACAAAAAATAGATGATGAAACCGTTCAAAGTTATATCGATTCTTTCATAGATTGCTTTTTAGTTAAAAAAGCTGAAAGATATGATATAAAAAGGAAATCAAAAATAGGTGCTCAATATAAATATTATTTTTCTGATTTGGGATTAAGGAATGCGTTACTTAATTTTTTAGAATCTGATGTAGGCTTTTCCTTAGAAAATATTATTTATAACGAACTCGTTTATCGTGGCTTTAATGTGAATGTTGGTGTCGTTGAAACAAGCGAGCCTAATAAAAATGGAAACTACGTTAGAAAACAACGTGAAGTTGATTTTATAGCAACAAAAGGAAGCGAAAAATATTATATTCAATCCGCTTTCTCTCTTAATTCACAAGAAGTGTATTTTAGAGAAAAGGAATCGATAAGCAAAATTAACGATTTTAATAAAAAGATTATTGTTGTTAGAGATCCAATTAAAATTAGAAGAGATGAAAAAGGCATAGAAACCATTGGTGCGGTCGAATTCCTTCTTAACGAGAATTATTTAAAATAGTTCTTATAAAATTAAAGTG
>JAIKYF010000123.1 GCA_024683495.1 Bacilli bacterium | reverse complement strand
CTATGAAGGTTGTCGGAGTGGTGGATTCCGATAATTTAGTCATGTATGGTGAGCCTTATTGGAATATTGATTTCTGGAGGGATAATCTTGGGATGAATTCCTTCCTTCTTGAGCCTTCAAGAGGAGTCTATCATCTCCATAACCCCAAAGATGTCGAAAAAGCCTCGAAATATTTCGCCAACAAATACCGGGGTTATCGTTTCTTGGATCCGACTTCGGAAATCACCTCTTCAGTAAATGAGGTCGTTTCCTACGTCAGCATCGTGCTAAATATCTCAACTTATTTCACTTTGGCGATTTCCTTATTTTTGTTATTGACCGTAGCTTTATTGATCGCCAACGAAAACAAAAGGCAGGGCACGCTTTTATATAAACTGGGTTTTGACAGAAAAGAAATCACGGAGAGTTACTTTTCCCATATTTTAATAATTATTGTCTATTCATTGACGATTTCCTTGTTCTCGCTATTCTTTTTGGAATATGCATTTGATAAGACAATTAAATTAAACTTCTCATCTAATAACCATTTTTCCGTTGACGTTTTTCCGTTGATAATTTGTGTCATTTTATGCTTGTTTTGTCTCGTCATTGCCTACTTTTTCCTGTCACGCTGGGTGTCAAATCGTAAAATTATTAACGAAAATTGAATTTTTAATAACTATTTAATAAAACTCGTGTTATATTTACATAAGTTTGAGTCGAAATACGCAGACTAGGAAGGTTGAGAACTAATGAACGGAAGCGTTAAAATGTTCAACAAAGAGAAAGGCTTTGGCTTTATCTCTGGCGAAGACCATGTTGACTACTTCTTCCATTATAGTTCCATCGTCATGGAAGGCTACAAAGTTGCCGAACCTGGCGAAAAAGTGGAATTTGATGTTGAAGCTTCTGATCGTGGCCCACGCGCATCGAACATCAGAAAAATTGCCGAATAACTTTTGCCTCTAGCAGAATTGGTCGTCTGAAAAGGCGGCCTTTTTTCTTTCGGTTTTCCGTGCAAATCCCCATTATTTTTAATTCCAAAAGCCTAGATTAAGCCATTTACTCTTTTTACAATTTTTCACTTTTGAGACTTTCTTTCTTTTAAAAGAAAGACAAGGCATATATAATCATCACGTGATTTTGAAAGAAGATTTAGCACTATGTCATTAAAAGCAGGTATCGTCGGTCTCCCAAACGTTGGCAAATCGACTCTATTCAACGCGATAACCAATTCGCATGTTCTCGCTGAGAATTATCCTTTCGCCACGATCGATCCCTCCACCGGGGTCGTCATCGTCCCCGACGAAAGGCTTGATTTCCTCACCGAGAAATTCCAACCCAAGAAAAAGATCAACGCCACCTTCGATTTCTATGATATCGCCGGCTTAGTCAAAGGAGCCTCCAAAGGCGAAGGCTTAGGCAATCAATTCTTAGCCGCCATCAGAGAATGCGACGCCATCGTCGAGGTGGTCCGCTGCTTCGATAACGCCTCCATCACTAGATACAATGATGAGCCCGTCAATCCCCGTGGGGACATCGACGTCATCAATCTTGAGCTCGCTATGGCCGATTTCGAATCGGTCAATAACCGCATCGCTAAGCAAGAAGTCAAAGCCCGAGTCGCCAAAGATAAAACCGCCGTCTATGAGATGCCAATCCTCCAAGCCTTGAAAGAAGTCCTTGAGCAAGGCATCTCGGCCCGCTTAGTCAAAGGCCTCACCAAAGAGCAAATCGAATATGCCCGCAAAAACTTCTTCTTGCTCTCCCTTAAGCCCATCCTTTATGTCGCTAACGTCGCCGATAGCGACTACATGGACCTCGATAACTGCAAATATTATCAGGAAGTCAAAGCCCTCGCCGAATCCGAAGGAGCCCAATGCATCCCTATCTCCTGTGAGATCGAATATGAGATATCCCAATTAGAAGGGGATGAGAAGAAGGAGTTCCTTAATTCCTTAGGGGCCAAAGAAAGCGGGCTTGACCGTCTCGTCAAAGCCTCTTATAAGTTACTTAATCTTTCGACTTTCTTCACCGTCGGCGCCGATGAATGCCGGGCCTGGACCTTCCTTAATGGCATGAAAGCCCCCGAATGCGCGGGCATCATCCACACCGATTTCCAAAAAGGCTTCATCAAAGCCGAAATCTATGATTACGAAGACTTCAAAGCCTTAGGGAGTGAGCAAGCCGTCAAAGAGGCGGGCAAACTCCGAAGCGAAGGAAAGGAGTATTTGATGAAAGACGGAGACTGCGTCTTCTTCAAATTCAATGTCACCAAATGAGCGAATATAGAATCGGATATGGTGAAGATCTTCACCGCTTAGTCGAAGGACGCGATTGCATCCTCGCCGGAATCAAAATCCCTTCCGAAAAAGGCTTGCTTGGCCATTCGGATGGCGATGTCGTCCTCCATGCCGTCAGCGACGCCCTTCTAGGGGCGCTCGCTCTTGGGGACATCGGGGAACTATTCCCACCAACCGATCCCTCCATCAAAGGCATCGACTCCAAGATCATCCTTCAAAAAGCCCACTCCCTAATAAAGGAAAACGGCTACCGCATCGTCAATCTCGACGTCTGCGTCACCTGCGAAAAACCCAAAATCCTCCCTCACCGCGAGGAAATGAAACAATCTCTCTCCTCACTTCTGAACCTAGAAATGAATAGAATCTCCCTCAAAGGAAAAACCAACGAAGGCGTTGACGCCATCGGGAAAGGAGAAGCCATCAGAACCACCTGCGTGGTCCTCTTGCAAAAAGACTAAATGAATAACGAAGAATTACTGCGCTTAGCGATCGTCGAAGGGGCGAAAACCTTAGGAATCGAAGTCACTCCCGAAGAGTTGACCATCGACCGTTCCAAAGATCCCGCCCATGGCGATTATGCCAGCAACCTCGCCATGAAAAGCGCCAAGCTCCTTCATAAGGCCCCGGTTGCCATCGCCAACGAACTCATCAAGGCCATCCATAGCCCCATCATCGAGAAAATCGAGGTCGCGGGTCCGGGATTCATCAATTTCTTCCTCAAGAAAGAATCCCTAGGCTCCATCATCAAGACCATCATCGAGCAAGGCGATAACTATGGCCAATTGCCTCCGACTGGCAAGAAAATCAACGTCGAATACGTTTCGGCCAACCCCACTGGCAACCTTCACCTTGGCCACACTAGAGGCGCGGCCTTAGGCGATACCGTCTGCAACATCCTCGAAAAAGCCGGTAACGAAGTCACTAGGGAATATTACGTCAATAACTGCGGCAACCAAGTCGCCCACTTAGGCCATTCCCTCGGCGAAAGATATCGCGAGCTCTTCGGCATCGAACCCAACTTCGATAAAGATGACTATATCGGAAATGACATCATCGAAATCGCCAAGCAGCTGAAAGAAGAAGCGGGGGACCGTTACTTAGAGGACAATGAGGAAAACCGCGCCTTCTTCGTCCAATATGGCATCGACAAAGAATTCGCCAAGATCAAGAAGGACATGGAAGACTTCGGAGTCCATTTCGATAAATTCTCTTTCGAAAGCGACATCCGCAAAGGCACGACCATCGAAGACACCATCAAATATCTTAGCGATAAAGGCTACACCTATTCGATGGATGGCGCCACCTTCTTAAAGACCACCGACTTCTTAGATGATAAGGACCGTCCAATCGTCAAAGCCGATGGCTCCTACACTTACTTCATGCCTGACATCTGCTATCACTATAACAAGATGGAAAGAGGCTTCGACCTCCTCATCGATATGCTAGGCGCCGACCACTTCGGCTATCTCAATAGAATGAGAAGCGCCCTCATGATGAAAGGCTATGACCCCAATGCCATCGAATTCGGCATCTATCAGATCGTCAGAGTCTATCAAAATGGGGTCGAGGTCAAGATGAGCAAGAGAACTGGCAAAGCCATCACCCATAGAGACCTCGTCTCAGAAGTCGGCAAAGACGCCGTCAGATACTACTTCGCCGCCAGAAATGGCGATTCCCACTTGGATTTCAACATGGATCTTGCCACCTCAAAGAGCAAGGACAACCCCGTCTATTACAGCCAATACGCTCACGCTAGATGCGCTTCCCTCCTCCAAATCGGAGCGGAATTCCCCATTGATATGACGGGCGCCTCGTTGAAAAATGAAAAAGAAAGTGATATTTTAAAGCAACTCGCCGATTTTCCGAGTATGATAGAGTCTAGCGCCAACCTTCGGGCCCCGTATAAGGTAGCCAATTACATTGAGAAGCTTGCCGCGCTGATCCATGAGTACTACTCTTCGGTGAAGATCATCGACCGCAATGACCCCAAGGGCACCTCAGCCCGTCTAGGACTCATCAAAGCCTCGATGATAACTCTCAAGAATGCTCTCGCCATCTTGGGAGTCAGTGCTCCAGATAAAATGTGAGAAACAAAAGGAGAAAACTATGAAAAAAGATGTAAGCATGCTTGACGCCGCTTATGAGATCGTCACTGAAGAAGGCACCGATATGTCCTTCCAGGCTCTCTTCGCAAAAGTCGCCGAGAAACTCGAAATGGACGAAAACGACAGAGCCAGAAATATCTCTGAATTCTATACTGGCTTAACCCTCGATGGCCGCTTCGTGGCCGTCATCGCCGGCAATGGCGAATATAACTGGGACTTAAGAACCCGCCATACCTACAATAAATCCCACGTCGACCTCTCTGAGGCCTATGATTCCGTCTCTTCCAACTCCGGCATCGAAGCGGAAGATAAAGAAGAGCAGAAGGAATTCGATAAGTCCATCGGCGCCGATGACGATGATGATTCGGATGGCGATGACGATGACGAAGGCGAAGAAGGAGGCGAGGGCGGCGATTTCGGCGGCTCTGGCATCAAAGAAGAAGACGTTGGAATCTTCGTCAATGGCAAAAAAGATTTCGGCGGATTCTAATCCCTTAAATCTCGTTAAATTTCCAAAATCCCTATCAAATCCCGCTTGTTTTTTCACTAAGCGGGATTTTTTTGTGCCTCAATTAGATAATTCTCTTCTTTTAAGAGATGAATTCGAGGCACAAAAAAAGTGTTTCCTCTAGGAAACACCACCCTCTAGGAGTAAAATAACGCCATGAGTTATGAAAAAGAATTGGCGGCCATCAAACGCGCCGCCCTCGAGAGTGAGAAAGTCATCCTCGAAATCTACAACACCGACTTCGACGTCGAAATCAAAAGCGATGACTCGCCCGTCACCGCCGCCGACAAAGCCGCCGACAAATTGATCAGGGAGATCCTTCATGAGGAATTCCCTCATTACGCTTTCTTGACCGAAGAGAGCAAAGACGATAAGTCCCGTCTAAATAACGAGTTCGTCATCATCGTCGATCCCGTCGATGGGACAAAAGATTTCGTCTCCAAAGACGGCCAATTCACGACCAACATCGCCTTATGCCGCAACCATGAGATCGTCGTCGGGCTCATCAATGCCCCGACTCTCGGAGTCATGTATTACGCCATCAAAGGCGAAGGGGCCTACCGCTTAGAGAAAGGCAAGGAACCCATCAGACTTCATGTCTCCGATAAAACCGATTCCCTCCGCGTCCTCAGAAGCATCTCTTTCTTCAATGAGAAAGAAAAGAAGATCATCGATGCCCATATGGATAAGATCGGGGAGATCATCCCTGTTGGCGCGGCCTTGAAATTCTGCAAAATCGCCGAAGGCTCGGCTGATTTAAGCTACCGCGAATCATCCAACACCAAAGAATGGGACACCGCGGCAGGCACCATCATCGTCAAAGAGGCTGGAGGAGTGGTCCTCAAGCACGATTTGACCGAATATACCTATAACCGTGACGATGTCTATAACCGCGATGGTTATGTCATCGCCAACAAAGTCGAGAACATCTTACTATAAGGAGTTTCTGTTTATGGCTAGATATCGTGGGAAAGAAATTACCGCATTTGTCTTAGCGGTCGTCAGTGACGTCGTCTCCACCAGCGTCGCCCCCAAGGCCGGCGAAATCCTAAGCAAAGGCATCATAAATTTCGCCATCAATAACGGGGCGACTGGCACTTTACAAACCATCTTAGGGATCGATGTCATCTCCAATCTCATCTATGCCTTTATCGCTTTGGCGTGCGGCATCATCGCCATCATCTTCGCCAAAACCTTTGAAGAAGATGGCTGGATGAAGAAAGCCGGTTTCATCGGCGGTCTCATCGGAACCATCGTCTCTGGCTTACTGATCATCGTTATCGTCACCTCCTTCTTTT
Organism: Bacilli bacterium; assembly: GCA_024683495.1. GTDB lineage: Bacteria > Bacillota_I > Bacilli_A > RFN20 > CAG-826 > UBA4951. Next base: position 117 of record JAIKYF010000123.1, on the reverse strand, counting down.
TCGTGACGCAGTGGACGATGTAAAAACTAACATTCAAGTTTCACTAATAAAACAATTCGAAAGGACTACATTAACTATGAGAAAAATTGCTTTAATCTGCGATTCCTCGGTCGATAT
>JAIKYF010000117.1 GCA_024683495.1 Bacilli bacterium | reverse complement strand
TGCACTGCCATTAAAGACGGCTGCAAATTCTGATGCAGTGCTGATTATAACGTCATCATCAGCTAAGGCAGCATTCCCATTTTGAGCGGCAAGAACAACCGCTGGAGCAGCCGCTGCCGTTAGAAATGCTAATGACGATAAGGCAAATAGTTTTTTCATAATTTTCCTCCCGAGAATTTAATATAAAATCTGAAATTATGATTTGCTTTGTAAGCGCTTTCTTATACCAAATATTATAATGCTAGGAAATCGGTTTCCAATACCCAATTGCAAATTTTTACAATTATTTTTAAACTTCCGTTTTAATAAATGATTTTGCAGGTATACTCACGCTCTTTTTGACTCCATTTACGTAATAAGACAACGTCTTATTCTCGTCGGATGAATTCCATGTCACCAATTTAATGAAACCGTCATTTTCATACGCGCTCGCTGACACGCTAGATTTAACGTCAATTTTGACGTTAGTTGATTTGTTTCCGAAATAATTCAAAGACAACACAGCCCAATAAGATCCGATCAATTCATCTGGATAGTCGCCAGATAAAATGGTTGAGGCATCAAAAGCGTTCAAAGCGGCTTCTGGATCGATCAAAGCCTGCATAGCCCACATGTTAGAGTGCCATGTTCTGGGCGTACCATTAACTTTTGACAAGAATTCGTTGAATATTCTAGTGAATACGGCCTTTTCCGTCTCGCCATTGACATATGAAGATAAATATTCGCCAGTCGGTAGCCAATGGATTCCATAAATGAACTCAGGATTGGAGCCGAACCAAGTCGCGTAATCGTTCTTGGCACCCCAAACAATCCCTAAGGCATGTGTGTGATCAGCAAGAGAGGCGTCCCAGTTATCTTCATCGTAGTTAAACCAGTACTGCTTAACCCCTTCTAATTCATTGGCAAATCCCCAAGCGGCGGTTTCAATCAAATCTTCATCGCCTAGAGCTACCCCAAGAAGATATCCTGCGGCCCAGGAATTTAAGGCCTCGCCACAACTTTCTTGATCATTGCCATCACCAAAATCGCCCTTCCCATCGGCCCAGGAATGTCCGTTATAAACATCGTATCCGCGAAGCGTCGGGAAAGCGCTGTCTCCATCATAATTCATGTAATCTTTCAAAAGCATTTTGACAACTTCGCCATATTCGCTAAGGAAAGAAGAATCGTATTGAGCTAAGACAGCCGCGGCATAAACAAGATACCCAGAAGTGAAATGGTGATCACTTAAACGAGAGTTGGTTGAGAAATTATCGACTGAGTAATACATCGATCCGACTAGAGAATCATAATAAAGCCATCTCTTGTCACCTTCTCCAGAATATGTAAACCAATCGACAAGAAGTCCCTTGAGTCTAGTTAGGGCCACATCAACATTAGGATCATCTAATCCGGTGGTCTTACCAATAAGCAAGGCTTGAGATAATGGGTATAAGGCTTTTGAATTCCAATATGGGCCTGGGGCATTAATGAAATTCTTATCAGAATCCTTCCATTCATAGGAGACTTCTCCAGGAATGGTATTATTGATTAAATGACCGAGATAATTTTTGAGGTTATTCTTGATGCCATCATTCATCTCTGGGCCAAAATATCCTGGCAAAACCCCACTAAATTCAGTTTCAAGTGCGAATGAATTGGCTTTGATGACCTTTGTTAATCCATTCTTGGTTTGCATTGTTGCAACTGGCGAAACGTTAGTTACAGAATTCTTCCATTGATGGGGTCTTAAGGCTAATAAAGTCTCTTCATCTCCTTCATCTAGATGCTGAACGGCATAATTGAAGGAAGTTTTAGCCATATTGACGTCCATCTTTTTCTCAACATAAGCTCGAATCGGTAAATTAAAGGCTCCTTCAGCATAAGAAGATGCTTCGTCCAAGCCATTAATAGAACAAACCGAAAGATAGTTTCCGCCCACAATCTTCAAATCGATATGCTGCTTGAATTCACTCGATGGATGTGAGCCTTGGGATAAAGTGAAAACACTATTCCCTGGGGCAGAAACCAAATAATAAATATCTTTATAAATCGGAGCGCCAACGGCGGGATCAGGATAGGTAGTCTGATACCCAACATGGGCTTGCGATAATTTGATAACTAAATGTGAGCCAGTGTAATTGTCGTTTATCTCCGTTCCGTTGATATCATAAAACTTGTATGGTTGAGTGACGGCCGCAGTCCTAAGGTTAATCGATACGCTATCGGAGTTTTTAAATTCAAAGAATGCATATGGAGAGCCCTGAATTAAGTGAGAAATCATCTCATCTTCGCCTAAAGCGGTGTTTCTAGTCGCAATCTTCACCCCCACTTCATCATAATCGATCACTCTCGTCACCGATGAAGCTCCTAAGGTAGAGGGCTTAATATAAAGGTCTTGGAATGTCGGGGTAAAATTCGACATCGTAGTCTGATTGACCCCAAAGGTATCAGCGACGCTGAAATATTGGGTGAAACCAACGCCTTTATTAGAGATATGCACGCCATCTGAAGAATATCCGACCGATAGAGGGTTCAGAGTTCCTAAAGTGACTCCGCCATAATTGGCATGGCAGAATCCAGACCACCACTGATTTGACGGAAGCGCGCCACGATTAAAGACTTCATTATCGATAAATTCATAAGTTGGCGCTCGGTGGAATTCATTTCCATCATCGGTAGTGCCGACTGGAATTGAACCGTTACGATAAGAACCATTCCCTTTTTGAATAGTTTTGCCCTCACCATCGACTCTATCTCTTGCCGGATGGTTATAGGTGCCATTTTGCACGGTGATAGTTCTAGTTTGGGTATATGTTTTGGTGCTTCCATTGATCTTATATGTGAGGGTATATTGACCCAGTTTCCCATATTCAACATGGCCAAATATTTCAATTTTTCCCGTCAAATCCCTTCCGGATTCATCCGTAGCCTTTACGCCGAGCATCGGATTGAAATAATGATTAAGGACGGAGGTGGCATTATTGATTCCACTCCAAATTACGTCGCCTTCAACGATCGGAGATTGACTTGAAGATTCTTCGCTTGAGGTTTCCATAGAAGAATCTTCTCTAGAAGAAATCGATTCACTTCCAGAAGTGGCTTCGCTGGAACTCTCTTCCGATGAAGAGGTCTTCGTAGATGATTCTTCTTGAGAAGAAGCCTCTTCACTAGAAGAGACAACTTCGCTAGATGAGACTAGCTCGCTGGAGGTTGGGTTTTGCCGACCACAACCGGCAAGTAGGGACAAAGCCGATGCCACAAGTAATAAAGACTTTCCTTTCATCGTTAGCCCTCAATCAAAACATTATCCAAGAAGGAGACGCGCCCTTGATATGCGGTTCCTTCATGAGTGACCGTGATATCAAAATGCTCGTAGTATTCCCATCCGGCATCAGTAGGAATGCCAATCTTCATGATGATATAAAGACAAACATATCCGGCACCGGATTCGCCGAAATTGTAGAAAGAGTTGTTAATTCCGTTATTAGAAACGTATGGTTTCCCTGCTTCGGTATCGCATTCAACGGTCAATTTGGCATCGAAAGGATAATCATTTTGGTTATCGGCAGTAATTGGGAGAACGCTGCTGTCTAAATAAATGAATGCGCCCGCTCCAATAACTTTGGATTTGACCGAGGCGGCTAACGGTAAGGCTTCAATAGAGCCGATGTTCGAGGATTCTTGGGTTTCTTCGGAAGATTCGATAACCGTTCCTGAAGATACTGAAGCCTCTTCTGATGACTCCGATACTTCTTCAGATGATTGAACCGATTCTTCAGAAGAAGTTTCTCCTTCGCCGGTCTTGTATTTATTGTTAAAGAAGGAAATTTCCCCGGCAAAAACCTTTCCTTTTGTCTCAATCTTGATTGTGAAGTTATGTGTGAAGTTCCAAGAACCATCATCAGGGATACCGGCGCTCATAGTGACATACAAACACACATTATCAGCGGTATAGTCTTGGAAATGGCATTCATTAACGGTTATAGCAGCATCTCCTCCAGTGGCATACGGAGCGCCGGCTTCTGAACCGGACTGGGTTAGTAAGCTGACGGTTGGGGTGAAATCAGCACGATTATCGATTGTGATGCCAAGAGCCTTAGCATCTAAATAAATGAAGGCGCCGGCGCCAACGATTCTGTGATCCCCATTATCATCGAAAACCAAGGTTTCGACTGAAACCGAAGTTTCAGAAGATACTTGAGATGATTCGACTTTGCTTTCAGAAGATTCTTCAATAGAAGACTTAGAATCTTCCGCGCTGGACTCTTTTGAAGAACTTGTCTCTTCGGACTCCACTTCGGAAGTCTTTTCTTCCACACTAGTCACGATTGGAGTTGGGGTGCTTCCACCACCACAAGCGGCTAATAACATTGTTGAGGCGGCTAAGACGAGTAATTTCTTCATAAAATACCTCCGGTTAAGAAACCGATTTCCTAAACTCTATTATATACATCAAAAAGTGTCGGTCAATTGTATTTTGTAAGGGCTTTCAACAATTTAGAAACTACCTTTTAAGAAACCCGTTTCTCAAACCATAGAAAAAAGACCTCTATTTCTAGAGGCCTTCTATAGAAGAGTTACGCTTTATTGGCTTCGGCGTTGACGATGCGAACTTCATCATTTTCAACGTCCGCAAGATAAGCCTTCTCAGGAGAGATTTCTCCTTTGACGATCTTTTCGGCGATGACCGTCTCAATGCGATCTTGGATGAATCTCTTTAATGGCCTAGCCCCGAAGGCCGGCGAATACGCCATATCGAGGACCCAATCCTTCAATTTATCGCTGAAGCTGACATCGAAATATTGAGTGGAAAGTCTCTCTTTGAGTTCTCTAAGCATTTTCTCAACAATCTTGAATTGAACATCCCTTTCAAGAGGATTGAAGTAGACAATCTCATCAATACGGTTAAGGAATTCTGGCTTAAAGTTCTGGTGGAGAAGATTCTCAACTGACTTTTTATCTCCGCTTAATAGGTATTCGCTGCCGATGTTGCTGGTCATGATAATGATCGTGTTCTTGAAGTCCACAAGATGACCTTGGGAATCGGTCAAACGCCCATCGTCGAGGATTTGGAGAAGAAGATTAAAAACGTCGGGGTTAGCTTTTTCCATTTCATCGAATAAGACAATGGAATAAGGATTTCTTCTAACCTTTTCGGTTAATTGGCCGCCTTCTTCATAGCCAACATATCCTGGAGCCGCACCGATTAAACGAGAGACGGAATATTTCTCCATATACTCAGACATATCGATACGGATGATATTGCCCTCGTTATCGAATAGGGCTTCTGCTAAGGCTTTAGCGACTTCGGTTTTACCAACACCGGTAGGACCTAAGAAGAGGAATGATCCAATTGGCCTATTGGGGTTTTGGATGCCCGCTCTTTGACGGAGAATAGCATTAGACACCAATCTTATGGCCTCGTCTTGTCCGATAACCCTTCTTTCAAGGGTCTTCTTTAAGTCTAAGACTTTTTCCCTATCACCTTTTTCGATTCTAGAAACAGGGATGCCGGTAATCTTCGCAACAATTTTGGCGATGTTGCCTTCATCAACCACTTCATCCACCATTCTTTCGTCTTTGTTGGTGTTTTCGATTAAGTTCTTAAGTCTTTGCTCATTCTCAGGAATAACCTTGTACTTAAGTTCACTGGCTTTTTGATAATTGCCTTGTGAGAAATAGTTATCGAGCATGAATTTCTGATGTTCGAGAGTGGCTTTTAGGTCTTTGATTTCCTTAATCTCGGCCTTCTCTTGTTTCCACTCTTTTTCTAAATCTGCGAAGGATTTGCGTGCTTTTTCGAGTTCTTCTTCAAGATCGAATAAGCGGCGCTTGCTTGATTCATCGCTTTCTTTTTGGAGAGCGACTTTTTCAACTTCTAAGGTTCTGATCTTTCTTTCGAGTTCATCTAGTTCAGCCGGCATCGATTCGATTTCGACTTTGATGGAAGCGCAGGCTTCATCAATTAAGTCGATTGCCTTATCGGGCAAGAATCGATTGGTGATATATCTATTGGATAAAGTGGCCGCGCTGACTAACGCACCGTCGGTGATTTGAACGCCATGAAAAGATTCGAATCTTTCTTTTAGACCACGGAGAATCGTGATGGTATCTTCAACGGTAGGTTCCCCCACTAAAACGGTTTGGAAACGTCTTTCTAGGGCCCTATCTTTTTCGATATACATCCTATATTCGTTAAGGGTTGTCGCCCCGATACAATCGATTTCTCCTCTAGCCAACATTGGCTTAAGCATATTCGAAGCATCTAAGGCACCATCAGCTTTTCCAGCCCCGACGATTAAATGAATCTCATCGATGAAGAGAATAATTTTACCCTCACTGGACTTAATCTTATTAAGGACAGCCTTAAGCCTTTCTTCGAACTCACCACGATATTTGGCGCCAGCGACTAGAGCACCCATATCAAGTTCATAGATTTCCTTATCTTTAAGGGTGTTAGGAACATCGTTAGCGGCAATTCTAGCGGCTAACCCTTCGATAATCGCGGTTTTGCCGACGCCAGGTTCACCTAGAAGAATGACGTTGTTCTTGGTTTTTCTAGCAAGAATCTGAACGACTTTACGAATCTCTTCGTCTCTGCCAATGACAGGATCGATTTTTCCTTCTTTGGCAAGTTTATTTATGTTACGGCCAAACTTATCGAGAACATTCTCGTCGTTGGCGTAGTTTTCCATTCCATCTGGACCAATCATGTTTATGTCCTCCTTTGTTTCTTATTTTCCCTTTCGGGCAACATCATTATAGAACAATTTTTAGCACTCGCAAGTGAAGAGTGCTAATTTCTTCCTCTTCTTATAAAAAATATATGTAAGTTGCTTCACGATGCTGTAATTTCTAGAAAAAGAAAAAAGTGGATTTCTATTGCAAAACCCACATATTTCTTTATAGATAGATATCTATTTGTTATTTTTCACCTGTTCTAAGATGAAGTCTGCTAACTTATCCATTCCTTCGCCGGTTTTGGCAGAAACAGGGAAGAATCTCGATTTTGGATTAAGTTCTAAGATAGCATCTTCGGCTTTCTTGAAATCGAAATCGAAGACCGACAAGGCATCAATCTTGGAGAAGATGACAACATCGGCCACGGTAAACATCAAAGGATATTTAAGAGGCTTATCATCGCCTTCAGGAATAGAAAGAATCTCAATCGACATATTCGCGCCCGTGTCGAATTCGGCTGGGCAAACTAAATTGCCGATATTTTCCAGGATAACAAGATCTAAGCCATCAACTCCGAATCCATCGCAACCTTCTTGGACCATTTTGGCATCCAAGTGACACTCGCCAGTCGTATGAAGCTGGATCGTTTTGACACCAGTCTTCTTTTCGATGGTTTCAGCGTCGACAATCGCATCCATATCCGCTTCCATGACGCCAATTTTGATCTTATCTTTCAAGCGGTTGATTAGATTAACCAACAAGGTGGTCTTGCCAGAACCTGGGGAAGACATAAGGTTGATGAGGAAAACCCCTTTCTTCTTAAGTTCTTCTCTTAAGGCTTCCGCTCTTGCATTATTATTGGCAAAAACGCTTTGTTTTACCGTAATTACTCGAATCTTCTCGTCCATAAAATCTACTTTCTTTCCATAAACATGGCTGCTGCGCCGATGATGCCGGCGTCATTGCCTAAGCATGATACCACAAGTTCTGGTTTCGGGCAGGCCGTTCCGCCAAATCCCCAACCATGGGCTTCTAAATATTTGCTCAATGGTTCTAATAATCCTTCTCTTTGATTAGAGACGCCACCACCCAAGATAATGACGGTAGGCCTAAAGATATTGATGAAGTTAATGATGCCTTCACCTAAGTACATAACATAGTTATCTCTGACTTCGATCGCGGCTTTATCGCCTTTCTTGGCTTCTTCAAACGCAGTCTTTCCATCGACATTATCGATTGAGCCTTCGCATCTAGTCCACATCGAGGATTCTTTATGTGCTTTCATCGCTTCTTTCGTATCATTCATCAAAGCAGTCGCAGAGCAATAGGCTTCCATGCAGCCTTTTCTTCCACAGGTGCATTGTCTGCCATTCATAACTAAGAGGTTGTGGCCAAGTTCAGCGCCTTTTCCCATATTGCCTTCTAATAAAAGCCCACCGGTGATGACTCCGCCGCCAACGCCGGTGCCTAAGGTAAGCAAAAGGACATCTTTCTTGCCGTTTCCGGCCCCAAACATCGCTTCGCCAACCGCCGCGGCATTCGCGTCGTTGATTAATCTGGCTTTGACTTCGCCAATTCCTTCTTCAATCAATTTGACGATGGGTAGATCTCTCCAACCTAAATTTCCGGAGAAATCGCAGGTTCCAGTCGAAACATTGATGCTTCCTGGGCAACCGATGCCGATTCCTCTTAAATCGGATGAGGAATAATTTTGTTCGATCATCGCTTTCTTGATGTCGCTAATCAAAGCCTCAATCATCTCGAGCTGATTTTTGCTCTTGTCGATTTTGACGACGAATTTGCTGAGTATCTTGCCGTTATCGTCGACAAAACCACATTTCATGGACATCCCACCGATGTCAATGCCTAAAGAAACCATATATGTGTACCTCTATTGCGCTAGTTTATTTTAGCACATTTAAAAATATCTAATGTGGTTAAGTGAGTTATTTATGCTTTTTCGGGAACCAAAGAAGGAACATCGAGGTTCTTTTCTTATAATCCAAATAATCGCTTCTTCTCTCTAATTGACGCTTTTCCATCATCGGGATGCTCGCGGCTAAGAACAAAACCAAAACCGCCAAGAATCCAACGCCCATATACCAGAATTGAACATAGGGAATAAGTAAGGAGAGCATCGTCCCAAACCAAACGCAATTCTCGCCTAGATAATTTGGGTGACGGGAATATTTCCATAAACCAATCTGACAAGTCTCATGCGGATGAATCTTATGTGATCTCTCCATCGCAATATCGGAGAATAATTCAAGTAAAAACCCTAGCAAAACCACTACGGATCCAATAATTGAGAGAGGTCCGACCTCCAAAGTGAATAGCCACATCGCCGGCATCGTCGCGGCATAGATGACGACGGTTTCCATCATCATGAAAGAAACCAAAGAGAAGAGGTGGAAGGCTTTCCCCGTCTTTTCTCTCCACATCGTATAGCGCCAATCCTCGTGATTGAGGCCTTCTTTAAATCTGATCGCCCAGTTGATGTTGAGTCTCCAGCTCCATAAGGTGAAAGCAGCGAAGAAGATAATCGTGTAAAGATTATAATTCCCTACCTTAATCCAAACGAACAAGAGATAAACCCACGGCATATATGACCAATAAGGATCATAAATCGACACATTGTCAAAGACGATGGAGAAGACCCAGATGATGAGGGTCCCAATCACATCCCCGATAAATAAGCTCCAATACCAGGGCAAGGGAAGATAAATCCCCGAGAGGATCACCGCCGCCGTGGCAAGCAAATAAGAGATGCCCATCACTAACCAACTTTGATACGTCTTAAACTTCTTTGTTTCATTCATACGCATTCCTCGAACAGGGACAATTATCCCATAAGTGAAAGAGAAATTTCACTCTAATATGGAAACTACTAATCGGAGAATCATTGGAACCCCCACTATTAATCAACACAAAATGAAAACTGATAAAATTTTTGTCAAAAATACGCCGAAAAGCGCTGAAAAAACTCTTTTTTTATTAAATAACTTTAATAATGATTTTTGAAAATTCCGTTTTTCCTTTGATAAAGACTAAGGATTTTTAGTTTTTACAAAAAATAATCCTTTGAGTTAGTCTTAATTAACTCGATAAAATCTGATGTTTCGAACAAAATGTTCTATTATTTTCAAAAAATTTCAAAGTATAATATTGTTACAGAAAACCCCGATAGATAATTTTAATTATCTCCGGGTAAGGAGCAAAATATGCCAGAGCAATTCCGGAAAAACCCCGAAACAATTTCCCAATACGAGGGAGAGGCTGAACTCAAAAAGAAGTATGCGAAGTTAGCCAAAAAGATCACCGACAATGTCGAAAGCAAACTTTTCGGCGTCAAGTCCACCAGCCCTGAGTACTGGGGATTAAGAGAAATCCTCAACGAGGACGAAGTCGATCTCGCCCTCACCATGAAACTCAGAAAGTGGTACACCTTCGACGAACTCTTAAAGAAAAACAAAAAGAGATTCGACCCCATCAAATTCAAAGAGGTCCTCGATCTTCTCTGCGTCCATGGCTTAGTCGAATATGACTATGGTGACCACTACGACGACAATGGCCCAATCAAGGAATACTTTGATGAGAACAACAAAATCAAAGATCCCGTCAAAGAAAAGAGATATCGTCTTTCCTTCTTCGTCCCTGGAAGCGCTGAATTATTCAACTCCTCCATCGACCGTATCGATGCCAAACCAGCCGTCGCCTCATTCTTCGAGAGAATGACCTTCTTGCCATTAGAGAAGATCACCTCCATGGTTCCTCCTGGAGGAGATGGCATCGGCATGCACGTCATCCCAGTCGAAAAAGAAGTCGTGATGAATAATGAGCACATCAAGCTCGAGAAAATCTCCTACTGGCTCAAAAAATATGAAGGCCACTTATCCGCTGGCATCTGCTCCTGCCGTTATTCGAGAGCCAAATTAGGCGAAGGCTGCGCCGATGACCCCAACGATTGGTGTATCCAAGTCGGCGACATGGCTGACTACACCGTTGAAACCGGCCGCGCCCACTACATCACCAAAGAAGAAGCTCTCCGCATTCTTGAATTAGCCGAAAAGAATGGTTATGTCCACCAGATCACCAACATCGATGGCAGCGACCACATCTTCGATATCTGTAACTGTAACGTTGAGATCTGTAACGCTCTCCGTACGTCGATGCTCTATAACACTCCATATCTTTCCAAGAGTGCTTATACCGCCAAAGTCGATCCAAAGAACTGCGTTGCCTGCGGACGCTGCACCGAGGTCTGTCCTGCCGGTGCCGTCAAACTCGGCCAAAAGCTCTGCCACAAAGATGGCACTCCAGTCGAATATCCTAAGAGCCCACTCCCCAACAAGATCCATTGGGGCAAATACGCTTGGGATGAAAATTACCGCGACAACAACCAAATCAATACCTACCCCACCGGCACCGCTCCTTGTAAGACCGCTTGCCCAGCCCACGTTCCTGTCCAAGGCTATCTCAAGATGGCCAACCAGGGCCGCTATAGAGAAGCCCTTGCCTTAATCAAGAGAGAAAACCCCTTCCCCGCCGTCTGCGGACGCGTCTGCAATAAGAGATGCGAGGAAGCCTGTACCAGAGGCACCGTCGACGCCCCAGTCAGCATCGATGCCGTCAAGAAATTCGTCGCTGAGCTCGAACTCAAGTCCGAGAACCGCTATATCCCAGAGAAAGTCGTCAGCAAAGTCACTGGCGAATTCGATGATAAGATCGCCATCATCGGCGCCGGCCCCGCTGGTTTATCCGCGGCCTACTACCTCGCCGAAATGGGCTATCATCCCACCGTCTTCGAAAAGAACGAGAAGCCAGGCGGCATGCTCGTATATGGCATTCCTACCTATAAATTAGAGAAAGATGTCATCGAAGCCGAAATCGATATCATCAGAGCCTTAGGCGTCGAGATCAAGTGCGGCGTCGAAGTTGGCAAAGACATCACCATCGCCGACCTCAAGAAGCAAGGCTACAAAGCCTTCTACATCGCCATCGGCTGCCAGGGCGGCCGTCGCCCAGGCGTCCTCAACGATCAAGCTGAAGGCACCGAAATCGCCGTCGAATTCCTCCACCACGCCTACGAAAATCAAAACCAGAAGATTGATGGTGACGTCATCGTCATCGGTGGTGGCAACGTCGCTATCGACTGCGCCAGAACCGCTCATAGATTCAACCCAGCCTCCGTCAAGATGTTCTGCTTAGAATCTAGAGAGACCATGCCAGCCACCAAGGAGGAAATCTTCGAAGCCGAAGATGAATCCGTCGAAATCAACTGTGGGTGGGGGCCAAAAGAAGTCCTCGTCGACGAAGCTGGCAAAGTCAGAGGCATCATCCTCAAGAAGTGCATCCGCACCATCGACCCCGAAACCAAGAAGTTCTCACCAGCCTATGATGAAGAACAGACCATGGAAGTCCCAGCCAGCAAGATCATCTTCGCGATTGGCCAAACCATCGTTTGGGGTGACCTCCTCAAGGACACAAAAGTCACCTTCTGGCATGGCAATTACCCAATCGCCGATAAATTCACCTATCAAACCGCTGATGAAGACATCTTCGTCGGAGGCGACGTCAACACCGGACCAAAATTCGTCATCGACGCCATCGCCCAAGGCCATGAAGTTGCCGAATCCCTCATCAGACACTGCCGCTATAACGCTTCCCTCACCATCGGACGTGATCGTCGTTACTTCGTTGAACTCAACAAGCAAGACATCACTCTCCCATCCTATGACACCGCTGGTAGACAAGAAGCTGGCATGGATGAAAATATCGACCACCGCACTTCCTTCCGTGATGCCCATAAGACCCTCACCGAAGAACAAGTCAAGATCGAGACTGCCCGTTGCTTAAGCTGCGGCGCCTCTGTTGTCGATCCCCATAAGTGCATCGGCTGTGGCTTATGCACCACCAGATGCGAATTCGACGCCATCCACCTCTATCGCGATACTCCAGAATGCAGCAACATGCGTAAAGCGGAAAACAAGATCACCGGTCTTGCCGCCTATGCCCTCAAGCGTGGATTCAAGATCATTGGCAACTCTGGTTCTCCAGAAGCCAAGGAGATGCGCAAGAAGAGAAAGGCTTATAAGAAAGCCCACAAGAACGATCCAGTCGAACTCAAGCACACCGGAAACGCCATCCCAGTTCCTGAGAAGAAATAATGCACGAGCTCGGTATCGTCTTCAACATCATTGATTCAGTCGATAAAATCGCTATTGAGAAGAACGTCGATTCCGTCAAAAAGGTAATCCTTGAAGTCGGAGAAGTCTCCAGCGTCATCCCCCGCTACGTCGAAGATTGCTGGAAGTGGGCGGTTGAAAACCGTTCCCAAAGGATGAAAGGCTGCGAACTGAAAATCATCGTTCTTAAAGCCCTCTCCTATTGCCAGGATTGTGAGGAAACCTACCCCACTCTCCCAAGTGGTCGTAAGTGTCCAAAATGCGGAGGCAATCACACCTACCTCATCACTGGCAATGAGACGCAAATCCAAAGCATCGAAGTCGCTGATCCACCATCCGACAAATAGTCAAAAGCTGCTAGTCGCCCTAGCAGCTTTTCTTTATTCATGCGCGTCACACGCATGAATAAATATAGATAAATATCGCCATATTAATTACTTTATTGGCGATTATTATTCATTAAGCATAAAATATGCCTATGAAAATCTATGAGTCCGTCAGCGAATTAATCGGCAAAACCCCTTTACTTCACCTTAATAACATCAAAAAGCATTTTCATCTCGAGGGTGAGATCTACGCCAAAATCGAGAGGATGGAGCCTAGTGGTTCCACCAAAGATAGAGCGGCCAAATATCTGATTCTTGAGGCTTTGAAGAAGGGCTTAATCAATAAAGATACTTTATTAATCGAGCCAACATCCGGGAATACCGGGATCGCTTTAGCTATGTTAGCGGCCTCTCTTGAGTTAAAACTCGTCATTTATATGCCCTCCAACTGCTCGGTTGAAAGAATTAAGATGATGAAGGCCTACGGGGCCGAAGTCATCTTAACTGAGACCTCCAAAGGCATGGGTGGCGCCATCGAAGAAGCCAATAAGAGGCATCAAGAGATTTCTAATTCCTATATTCTTGGACAATTCGATAATTCTGATAATGTCTTGGCTAATTATGAGACGACCGGCCCAGAAATCTATGAAGCATTAGATGGCAAACTAGATATCTTCGTAGCCGCGGTCGGCACCGGAGGCACCTTCACCGGTGTGGCTAAATACTTAAAAGAGAGAAATCCTCAGATTAAGGCGGTTGCCGCCGAGCCATCATCTTCCCCATTCCTATCCGAAGGGAAGAAAGGCCCACATAAAATCCAGGGTATCGGAGCGGGCTTCAAACCAGGAATCATGGATATCTCTTTAGCGGATGAAATTATGACAATCAGCGATGAAGAAGCCTATGAAGGATGTCGTCTATTAGCGAAAATAGAAGGGATTTGCGCCGGAATTTCATCTGGTGCCAACCTAATGGCCGCGATTAAGCTTGCCCAAAAAGAAAAGAAAACTGTTGTCAGCATCTTCCCAGATAACGGAGAAAGATACTTATCGGTAGAGGGATTATATGAATAAAGACAAAATACTATCGGAAATCATAAGTGGCTATTCCGCCACAAAAGAGACGTCTATCGAAGTCCATACCGCTTATCGGTTACTTAAAAACGTCTCCTATCTTTTATTGCTTGATTATCATGAAGCCAATTCCTTAAACGCTCGGAATATTTTTATCGATATCGAGCATGATCTCCACGTCTTAATCGGAGAAGGGAAAAGCTCCGAATCTTTCTTAGAGCAACTCCCATCTTTAAGGCCATTGATTGACGGCACCTTAGAAGCTATCTACCAAGGAGACCCTGCAGCCAATAGCAAAGAAGAAATCGTTCTCACTTATCCTGGCTTCCAAGCGATAACCGAGCATCGAATCGCCCATTTATTCGCCTCTTTAGGAGAAGTCACTCTCGCAAGGACTTTATCTGAGATAACTCATTCCGAAACCGGAATCGATATCGCCCCAAAAGCCACGATCGGAAAGAATTTCTTCATCGACCACGGCACTGGTATCGTTATCGGTGAGACCACAATCATCGGCGATAACGTCAAACTCTACCAAGGTGCCACCCTTGGTGCCCTCTCTTTGGCGGATGGTCGATTATTGAAAGATACCAAAAGACATCCAACCATTGAAGACAACGTCACCATCTATTCCAACGCTTCAATTCTCGGTGGAAATACCGTCATCGGTCATGATTCGATAATCGGGGCGAACGTTTATCTCACAGAATCGGTTGAACCAAATACCATCGTGAGACTTTGCAATACTGGCATTGCAAAAATCGCTAGAAAATAATATCTCTTTTCTTCAAAATCCTGTGCAAAAACGCACTATTCTTAAAATAGGGTTTTAAAATACTATTTTTGAAAACATAGTTTTGTTGCAAATACATTTGCAATAATAGAAAATCATCTCATGAAATCCTTTAGATCTCTATTGTTCAAAATGCCAATATTGGCATTTTTAATGTGTGCTTCAATTGCACCGGTCGTTTTCACAAAAGCCGAAAGAGTGGAGGCCACTCCTGAGAAAGACTGGGGAGGACTAAGAGCCGTCCCACTCGACGACCGTTATTCCAGCACCGACTACACTCATGAGCCGGAATACTCAACTGCTAAGCCATTCTCTTTCGA
>JAIKYF010000113.1 GCA_024683495.1 Bacilli bacterium | reverse complement strand
TCTCCGTTTATAAGACGCCCTAATTCCTCATGGGTGAGGAAATAGACCAGATCCTCGTCTTCTAAGAGGTTATTCTTCGCTAGAAGGATGCCGAGAGTACGGTACTGAGTCTTGAATAAATCGATGACTTTGATGAGCCGGGATTTGGTATATTCACGGTCGACGACGGCTTGCCTCGCCTTTTTGGCATAAACTTTCGCCATCGCTCTTAATAAGGGATTTTTGACGAATTTGAATTTCTCCTTGATGTCGACCTTCGTCTCTTTTTGAACTAGATTCATCGGCGAGAGAAGGATGCTTCTAAGGTAATTCATCAAAGAGATTTCGTCTTCTCTCCAAGGCTTATTCCTCATCTCAGCCTCCTTAATGGTCCGATGACCGTGCTTAAGGATGAATTCATGGTATTTAGCGGCGATTTGCTCGTGATTTTTGATGAAATCCAGAAGTTCTTGCTCGCTTAATTTGCTGGCATCCGGGTCAGTTTCCTTAATCGCTTGAGATAGATCCTGCAGTCTCTTTAAGATATCGGCGGATTCGATTCCGGGGATGTTTTCCATCAAGGAAGCGTAGAAGGCCTGATACTCTTTCTTATCGGGGAAATACTTATCAAGCATCATATAGAGGGTGCTGGTGGCACTGCCGGAATTGGAGGATGAGGCATAGTGATAGATGAGGGATTCATCCAAATATTTAAGATTCTCATCAATCGAGGCATAGATCTCTTTATAGTCTTCTTCTTTAGTGAAAATTATCTTAGGGAGAAGCTTATCAAACTGTTTCATGGCTTTGTGTCCCGTGAGGACATAAGACAAGAAACGAATGGAATTAATGAAGCGGACGAATCCGTTTGCATATTCCTTTTCGATTGGGGGATAGTCATGATATTCGCCCATGATGGAGAGATTCATCGATTGGGGGTTGGCAATGCCGACTCTAGCGTGCATGTTATAAAGAAGATTCATGTCGAAGAAGAGATGGTTGGAGAAGGAGGAAATGAGCTTGAGGGGCTTTTCTTCATCGATCGACTTATATAACCCGGCTTTGGTGAGCATATAGCGCATGCCGTAGTCGATGGCTTTGGTGGACGTCGATAAAGTCAGAGGGGTGACGGCCCCAGGCATCATCTCCCCGACGTTTCTTTTGGTGAAAAGATGATTGGAGAGATCCTCGTCACGGTCGAATTCCTCTAAATCGATGATATCTCCCGTGATAGGACGCATCTGAAGAAGATAAAGCTTTTCCTTATAGGCCCATTCGACGTCCATTTCGCCTTTGAAGATTTCTCTGATTTTCAAGGCCGTCTGATAGATTTCATGGACTTGGGCTTCGGAAAGAAGATTATCCCCATTATAGACGAAGTGCTTTCTTGAGATTTCATATTGGTGGGCGCTTTTTACGCCGCTGACAAGATTCTCCCCTTGTCCTTTGACCCCTTCGATGAGGATGTGGGAGCCGTTACGCGGGGAGGCGGTGAAGAAAACTCCGGCATATTCGCTATCGATCATCTCCTGAACGACGATATTCATCGAGTTTTCTTTAGTGAGGGAAAAATGGCTATCGTAGGTATCGACGCGTTTGGAATGAAGGGATTCGATGCATAGTTCGATGTATTCAAGGAGATTTTTCTCGTTGACGAATAGATAGGTTTCGTATTGTCCGGCGTGGGAATTCTCCTCGCCATCCTCTAAGGATGCGCTGGACCTGACAGAGACCACGTTAAAATGGTTTTCCTCAAAATAATCGAGGATTTGACGGGAATTTATATCGGAAGTCTCCGTTATCATGAAGCCTCTAGGGACATTGAAGCCATTTTTGATAAGGAGATCCAACCCTTTGGCTTTGCCTCCAATCGAGGGATATAAAGACTCGGGGATCTCCCCTAATTTATAGATCTTCATCTGCGTTTTAGTCTCCTGAGGTCGCGGGAATTGAAGAAGCGGCTCTTATCGGCATTGAAGCCGATTTCCAAAATTCCCCGAAGTTTTTTCTCGCCGATTTGGAATTCGGCGAGATTTTCATGAAGGATGTATTTCCCATCCTCAAAATGATAGGTGAAGGTTTTTAACACTTTTACCTCCACTTCATAAAGGCAACCATCATCGAAAGAAGCTTTCATCTTTAGCGAGGAAGGGACTTCCCCTTTGGCGATTTTCTCTAATGAGAGGTCGGAGCATAGGAGATATCTTTGTTGGTCATCATGATAATAATTGCCAACCTCTAGTAAAGACATGACCGGATAAGAAACTAGGGAATAATTGAATTGGGACGAAGGAGATACACCCATAAGCCAAAGATGGTTATTCATATAATCCCAGATGCGTTTGCCGAATGAATGATCTCTCACACAAGGTAAAGAAAAAGAGACTTCTTCGCGATTTAAAGTGAATTTTCCCTCTAAAAGGCCTGTTTGCTCATAATGGGTTTGTCCTTGGACGTTATCTAAGGCCGAGAAGAAGGATTTCTTCCATTTCTCATTGGCCATCGCGGTAGCCATCCTCCCGCTTGGCATATCGGTGGAGAAATTCAAGGGCTTTTCTTTGGTGGAGAAAGTGGCTTTGAAGGTGACTTCATCGCAGTCATTTAAAATGCCAGAGAAGGAAATTTCATGGCAAATCCCGCTTCTTTTTACTTTAAGAGGAGATTGTCCAGCTTCGAAAAACTCTTCTTTAAGGGAGTAAGCCTTTCCTTTATAGAAAATGAGAAACCAACTCTCTTCTAGATTGCATCTAAGCCCTAAGCGGCAAAAGATCGACATCTCTTCATCGTGGGCGGAATAATAATAGGAATTGTTGATGGAGGGATCGGAGATATTGTCTAATGAGAAATTCTCGGCCTCCTCATAGTTGAAGGCGACATTCTTGTTTCTTTTCTTGATGGCGCTATTGATAATTCTTCTTTTTAATTTGAAAAACATACCTTGATATTTTCCTTGAGAGATGGCTAGATGTAAATAAAAATTTCCTGCGCCTTTTTTCATCCATTGCGGAGGTAACCTCACCACCTAAAACCCATGATTTAAAGGGTTTCAATGAATAAAGCCAATAAATAAGATGCTTATATACTTCATTATACGTATGCAAAGGAGAAACAAATGAAAAAGCATATGTCTTATTTGTCCCTTTGAGTCTGCCATTATTATTGGCTGCTTTGCTCTTTTGAGTCCTTCACAAAGAAGAAAAAATCACTGAATAAGCGAAAATCAAGATTGATTTTAAGACCTCCAAGTCCTCTTGGAGGCTTTCCTTTGGAAATCTCCTTAAAAATTTTTTTATGGGTGTTTTCAATCGATTATGAGATTGCTATCATTTTAGTAAATATAAAGGGGTACAAATTATGAGAAAGATTGTCGATTTGATTAAGCCTTACGCCTTGATTGTGTTTGGTGGCTTATTGTTATTATCCACGATGAACGGCTTAAGCTCTGGCGATACCGGGACTATCGTCTTCAGCGTGCTCGGCGTTATCATCGCTTCCTATTATCTGGCGATTGGGATCCTCAACATCATCATCCCAGGGAAGATGGCCAAATTAGCGAAAGTGCTTGATTGCTGCAATGTCGGTTTATATCCAACTTACTTATTCATCGTCTTACTTTATGCGGTTATCAATCTCGCCTCCAATAATGTCACCATCAGCCCAACCGGCTGGGTCTTGGTCATTACCGAGATGAGCGCTTCCTTGGCTTTGGCCGTCATCTATGTCTTATATAGATTCCTCAACAATAAGGTCATCACGAGAATCGCCTATTTAGTCGCGCCGATTTTCATCCTCGCCTTATTGCTCACCGTCTTATATGACATCACCGGCGCCGCAACATCCTTAGGCAATATCATCATCGCCGATGTCATCGGCTACGCCATCTTCACCTACATTCTCTTATCCGCCTATGGCGATAAGAAGAATGCGGAAGCCAAAGAAGAGCCAGCGGAAGAAAAAGCCGAAGAGGAAGAAGTCGCTTCCGAAGAACCTCAGGAAGAGGAAATTCCTGAAGAAACTCCCGCCGAATAAACGTCTGAATATACAATAGAACAAATCTCTTAATCCCATCTTTCTAAGGTGGGATTTTTATTGCCAAATCTAGTGAAATTTCATGCAAAAAGGCCATATTTTTACTTTATCAGCTATATTTATAGATTAGGAAAATCGTAGATTTTAAATCATATAAAATCATAGTTTAAGGAAACTGACCAAACAGGACATCTCAAGCATTTTTCCTGTTCTTAGATAAATAACATATTTTGTCATTTTATATCGAAGATTTCTTCTGAAGTAATGTTATCTACTATCTTTTTAATGTGTTAAAATGAGCCGTATGAAAAAGACTCTTTCCTATAATTGGAACTTTGTTCCAGGTTTCAAAGCCGAATATCTCGACAGGATGCCCTCCAACTCCGTTTCCGTCGATATCCCCCACAATGTCATCAACACTCCGGCCAAATATTTTTCGGAAAGTGATTATCAAGGGATTTTCACATATGAGAAGATCTTCGATTGCCCCCGCTTAAAGAACAGGAAAGCCTTTCTTCTTTTTGAAGGGGTGATGCTTTCCTTCCATATCTATCTAAATGGCAATGATTTAGGAGAGAGGCTCTCAGGCTGGTATCCGGTCAGCATCGATATCACCCAAATCGTCAAAGAGAGAAGGAATAAGCTCGTCGTGGTCGTCGATTCCAAAGAGAATAAGATGGTCCCGCCTTTTGGGAATGTCGTCGATTATCTGACCTATGGAGGCATCTATCGCCCCGTTTATCTAGAAGTGGTCGAGCCTCATCATATCCAAAATCTTTTCGTGAAGGCGGACCGCTTAGGAAATATCGAGATCGAACCGGTCATCCAAGGCGAGCAAGATTGCAAAATCCATTACAAACTCAGCCTAAACGGCAAGAAAATACAAGAATTCGAATACAATAAAACCAAAATCTCCAAAGTGGAGGTCTGGGATTTAGACAACCCCGTCCTTTATGATCTAGAAGCCCAAATCGATAAGGAAGACCCCTATAAAGTCAAAGTTGGCTTCCGTTCCATCGCTTGGAAGGAAGATGGCTTCTATCTAAACGGCAAGAAAGTGATGCTCTTCGGCTTAAACCGTCATCAGAATTATCCTTACGTCGGCCCGGCGATGCCTAAAGCCGCCCAAGCGGAAGATGCCGACATCCTTAAATATAATCTCGGATGCAATGTCGTGAGAACCTCCCACTATTCCGATTCGGAGGATTTCCTCAGCCGCTGCGACGAAATCGGGCTTTTGGTCATCAACGAAGTCCCAGGCTGGCAACATATCGGAGAAGAGAAAGAATGGAGGGATAATTTCCTTTCCTTCATCACCAAGATGATCAAAAAGGAAAGAAACCACCCATCTTTAATCGCCTATGGGACAAGAATCGACGAATCCCAAGATGACCATGATTTATACATAAGGGCCGTCCAAAGCGCCCATCAGCTTGATCCGACCAGACCAACCCTCGGGGTTAGGAACTTCAAGACCTCCGAATGCTTAGAGGATGTCTATGGCTATAATGATTTCTCCTGCGGGAGCCTTGATCACGGCTTAGACGATCCTAAGACCCTCAAAGGCGCTAAAGGGAAGCCCATCCTCATCTCCGAGCATAATGGGCATATGTTCCCCACCACCCAAGCCGATAATCCTGCCAGAAGGCTCGAATTGGCCCTTCGCCACCTTAGAGTCATCGACGATGCCTATAAATACGAAAAGATCACCGGCGTCATCGGTTGGTGTGCCTTCGATTACAATACCCATAAGGAGTTCGGATCAGGCGATCATATCTGCTACCATGGGGTCGCTGACCTCTTCCGAAACGAAAAAGACGCGGCTTTTGCCTATAAATCTCAAAATTCCAAGGAGGTCGTCTTCCACTTAGCCTCCTCGACCTGCACCTCGATGTATGATGAGGCGACTTTGCCTCCATTATACCTATTCACCAACGTTGAATACATCAAAGTCTATCGAGGCAAGGACTATGTGGGAATCTTCTATCCCAATAAGAAGATGTTCCCCCATCTCCCCCACCCTCCCATCATCATCGACGATTTCATCGGGGAGATCTTCAATGAGCCATCCATCACCAAAGCCGACGCGAAGAAATTCGTGGCGGGATTAAATCTCATCGCCCAAAAAGGCGCGGCGCATGTCAGCGCCAAAGATTATGTTTCCTTTGGACCGCTTCTTATCAAATATCACCTCAAAGTCGAAGATGTCGCTAAGCTTTATGCCAAATACCTCTCAGGTTGGGGCGATAAAGCCAACGTCTACACCATCAGAGGCTACGCTAGAGGCAAGGAAGTCGCTTCCATTTCTAGCGGGGCTTCCTCCAAAAACGTCTTTGAAATCGCCGTCTCCAAACACCATCTCATCAACGAAGACACTTATGACGTGGCAAGGGTCAAGATCGTCCATAAGGACGAATATGGCGCCCAGATGCATCGCTCAGTGGAGATCGCTAATCTCTCTAGCGAAGGGCCGATTGAAATCATCGGGCCTCACCAAGTGGTCTTAGAGGGCGGAGACATCTCCATCTACGTGAGATCGCTTCAAGTCAAAAAGAAAACTCGGGCCTCTTTATATATCGCCTTGCGCGATGAGCCGATTAAAGAAGTCCAATTCGAAGTCGAATAGAAAACAGCCTCTTGTCGAAGCAAGAGGCTGTTTTATTAATGGTGATAATTTATCATTATCCCCGGCAAATCCCGCTTATTTCGCGGAATAGTTGAGATATTTGATGAAGTCTTTTTCCTTCATCGTACGACCATAGTAATAACCTTCGCCATAATGGATATCGAGGTGGATGAGAAGGTCTTTTTCCTCTTCGGTCTCAACGCCGACTGGGATAAAGGTGAAGCCAAAGGAATTGAGGGCTTCGCTGAAGCGATAGAAGGTATCATAGCCATAGGAGGTTTCGATCGCGTTCTTGATGAGGGAGATGTCGCTTTTGACGATGCGGAAGCCGGCATCTTTGAGTTTCTCAAGCGGGAAGGCATCGGCCTTCAAGCCGTTGATGGCCCAGAGGATCCCGCACTCTTGGAGATTGAACATCAAGGAAGAGACTTCGGATTCGTATTTGCCATAGAGGTTGGCGTGGATCTGGAAGACGACGTAGTTCTTCGGGAACTTATAACGATTGACGACCTTCTTGACCTCTTCGCAGAAATGAGGATCGAGGATGGAGTCTTCGGAGATATATAAGCCCATGTGATGGACGCCGGCGGCCTGGAAGGTCGTGAAGGCGTAGTTCTCATAGAGCTTCCCAATGCCCTTCAAGACGGCTAAGTCGAGCTGGGAGCCTAACTTATTCATCTTGGCGACTGGGAGGAATTCCCTCGCCGCGAATGGGAGGTTATTGGAGTCATATAAACGGACGAAGCAGTCGCCCATGTAGCAGGACTTATTGAAGGTCTTGGCCACCGGCTGGACTTCGATGGAGACGGTTTCATGGGCCAAGGAGACCTGCATGACGTCAAGGACGTAATCGAGACGGTTGGCTTTTCTCAATTCTTTGCTGCCGACTTCGCTTAAGCGGCCATCGCCGGCCTGGAAGGAACGATTGAGTTCGCTTTCGAGGATCGGAGGAAGCTGTTTGGCTAACTGGATGTCGCCAGGATAGGAGAAAGCCGAATAGGAGAACTTCGGACGGTATTTGGACGTTTGGGTCTCAATATCGCGCGATAAGACGTCGGCGATGCTTTCGACGAAGCTATACATCTTGGGCTTGGTGTAGCTCTTAAGCAAGAAATAGAGGGTGTCCTCGTTATAGCGATAGAGCATGTCACCGCTTCCATCATCCTGAATGTTCTTGACGATGGAGGATAAGCCGCTATTGATATCAAAGGAAGAGATGTTCTTGGAAAGTTCGCCGATATTGACGAAGCGGACGGCGAGGATGTAGCCATTCTGGCCATTCTTGAGAGCTCTTTGGAAATCGATGTTAAAGGCCTTCTCGTTTTTGATCATGAGCATTGGGTCGTACATCGTCGGATCGCCGCCGGCCAAGGAGTCTTTGGTCTCCTGGACCATGATGGTCGCGATGTCGGGTCTTTCGCCTTTAAACTGCAAGACCGAGATAGCGCATTCTTTCGAGGAGATGGCGCCGATGACGCGGTGATCGGTCCCTTTCTCTAGAGGACAATGGCTGCAAGGGGCCGTATGGTCGGTTCTGAAGCACTTATAGCAAAGATCCCCTTCTTTGGCCTCAGGGAAGGCATGACGGAGGTTAGAACTCATCCAGGTGATGCGATGGGAGTTCCTATCAATAGAATATAGATAAGACTCGGTTCTGGTCGATAAGGAATCAAGAAGCATCGAGATTTGGCCAGTGTTTCTCGCATTATTCATCGAGACGACCATCGAGGAACAAAGGGCGCTATAGGTATTGATGATCTCTCTGACCAATAATGGCCAATAATCTTTTCTTTTGGAGGAGGTGAGATAGACCAAGCCCTGCTTCACCCCGCCATAAGTCATGGCGAGCATATAGAAGCTTTCGATCTTGATGTTATGCATGATGGTGCTCATCTCAGGAGGCATCGATTGGCAATCGCAGGCCGAGAAAGTCAAGTCATCGACCGCCGCATCATAGAAAGGATCGACGTTTTTCTCTTCGACACGATTACCGAATAAGGAGAAGCTCTTGAAATTATCCTGAAGTCCAACTTCAAAGAGGAGGTCATAGCATTTGGCCTCTGGCTTATAGATGAGGATGCCAGCCGTCTCGAATTCGGCGACGGAGGCGAACCATTTGGAGAATTCTTTGATGATCTCATATTGCTCATGATAGTCTTTGGCTTCGCGGGACATCTTGCAGAAATTCTCCAAAGAAGCCAAATAGATGACGCGGCGATTGCTTTCGGTCAGGACCGCATGAGGATAATAGACGCTGGAGACGCCGGACTTGATGATGAAGCCCTTAGGATCTTTGAGCCCTTCTTCGGCTTCGCTTAATAAGTTGGCCATCGGGATATATGGATAGACGACGCCGGAGATTTTGGCGGAATAGACGGGGGCTGAGTCGATATCGGGGGAGACTTCCATCGAGATGAGGTTATTCATCAATTTCTGAGCCTTGAAGGAAGTCGCGGCCAAAGAATCGATGCTATAGACATAGAAGACCAAGGTATCTTCGGAATAGCGTCCGATGATGGAACCTTTATATCTTTTGGCGATGGTTTTCCGGAATTTATCGACGACTTTCTCGGGAATGGGTTCATCGCCGACGATTTTAACAAGGAACAATGCGCTTCTGAAGGAACGGTTTCTTTGGATTTCGCTATAGAGGAGCTCTTTGAATTCCTCGAGGGAGAATAGATGCCCTTCCTCGATTTTCTTGGCTAATCCTTCATCCATTTTCTCGACTGCGGAGATCTTGAAGGAGGAATAGCGTTGGAGGGTGGAATTCAGGCTATTCTGGAGTCGGGTAAGGTAGTTGGCTTTGGTTGGGAGGGCGTTATTGACGCGGATCTGGCCTTCGGCGAATTCCTCGAGCTGACGCTCGATGATTTCGGTGGCCTCCTCGATTTCTCTCCCATTATTCTTTAAGAAGATGAAGCCGAAGATGATGCTTGATAAAGCCGCTAAAGCGGATAATCCGCAGGTAATATAGAGAAGGATATCTAAGTCGTTAACGATGGCAATTGGAAGGATGACCGCAGAGAAAACTAAAACCCCAATGGCGATGGCGAAGAAAGGTATGGCCTTCTTCCACATGAAGTCCGTGACCTGGTTTTTGAATTTGAATAATGGCATAAACGATTCCTTTCTATAACGACTTATTGATAAATATGCGGTTTTTGTAAGGGATTTTAATCCTCTAATGATGGGTCTTCGATGAATTTGGCGATGATTTTTCCGATGGCGGGTTGAATTTCCAAGCCTTTTCTTCTAAAGGAGAGAGCCTGATCATCTTGGCCCATTTGGAAGGAGACGCCTTTGATGGTGCAAAGAGGGATATTGTATAGATGGCAGACCATGGCGACGCCGAAGGAATGGTCATCATAGGCATATAAGCCTTCTTGGGCGATATAGTGATCGTCGACGACCGCGGCGATCTCTTCGCCTCTAAAAGTGAATTTATCGCCTGAGAGGAGATAGCCTCTTTGGACGTAACGGGTGGTGATGGAGAAGACGAGCCTTTCGACTTTGGAGTTAAAGGCCGTGTCTTGGATGAGGTAAGGCGGGAAGTTTGGAATCTGGCCAAAGGAATAACGGCCATAAGCCTCATAGTTGACCATGCTGGAATAGTAACGCTCAGGCAAGAAGATGTCGCCTTGATGGAGGGCGTTTGAGAAAGAGAAGACGGTCCCAACGTTGAAGACGATATAGGGCTGATATCTTTCAATCAGAATGCTCGTTAAGGTGCTGGCGAGGATGTTGGTGCAGCCTAAAGTGGCCAATACCACCTCGTTGCGGGAGATAGTCCCGATGAAGCAATGGTATTCGCCGAGGATTTGGGTTTCCTTGGCATCGTGCATCTTGGCCTTAAAATAAAGGATGTCGTCATTATTTGATCCAACGATGAGTATCATGATTAGTTATCTCCTTTATTTTCAAATGAGTTGTTCGAGAGGAACTTCTCAAATTCGCGGCATGGCAAAGCGCGGGAATAATAGAAGCCCTGAATCAAATCCAATTCCATTTTGCGAAGGATTTCCATCTGTTTGGAAGACTGGACGCCTTCGGCGATGACTTCCATCTCTAACGCGTGGCCGACGGAGATGACCGAGCGGACGATGTCTCTGGATTTCTTATCGAATTCGATGTCATCGATGAAGGATTTATCGATCTTCAGAACGTTGAAGGGCAATTTCTTCAAACTGGAGAAGGAGGAATAGCCGACGCCGAAATCGTCGATGGAGGTCGAGAAGCCCGCCTCATTGAGCTTTTTGATGAAGGCCGAGACGAAGTTCGGGTTCTTAGCCGCCATAGATTCGGTGATTTCGATCTCAAGAAGCAAAGGGTTGACCTTGTTCTCTTTCATGACCTCTTGGAAGAAGGAGATGATGTCGGTGTCGAAGACGGAGCCTCTAGAAAGGTTGACGGAGATCTTGACGAGTCTTTTTCTCTCCCTTTCCCATTTGGAGATGTCGCGGCAGACATGGGTGAAGACGTAACGGTCGATCTCGGTGATCATCCCGTTTTGCTCGGCGATGGGGATGAAGGAGGTCGGAGGAAGAAGGCCACGGGTTGGGTGGATCCATCTAATCAGAGCCTCAGCCCCGGTGAAACGATTGGTCTTGAGGTTGAATTTAGCCTGGTAATAGATCTCGAATTGCTCTTCGGCCAAAGCCCTTCTGAGTTCTTGGACGGCTTCGCCTTCTGAGCCAGAGCCAACGAGCTTTTCATTGAAGATGACGATATCTTCTCCGAGTTTGCCTTCAGGGTTGTTTTTACGGGCATAAACCGCGTTTTTCACGACATCCGAAGAGGATTCGTGGATGATTTTCCTTTCGTAGACACCGATTTGGATCAAGACGGTGGGGAGATTTTGGATGGTTTCGATTTTCTGATAGATGCTTTCGCGCAAGGCCACTAAATCCTTGATGAATGTTTCCAAATCGTTATCGGACTTATAGAGCATGAAGTCATCGAGGATGGAATAGCCGAAGATGACCGAATGGTGATGCTGACAATAGTCGCAGACGGTTTGAAAGGTCATCTCGTTAAGCTGCTTAACGATATTGGAGCCATAGGTGGCCAAGATATCGGATTGGAGGTCCTTGATGCCAAAGGAGGCAAAGAGGCCGACTTTCTTTCTTCGATATAAACGGTCCATTTCCTTGGTGAGCTCGGTCTCGCTATAGATGAAATGGGGTTCTAAGAAGTATTCGTTGGAATTATCGATCTGGATGCGGATCTTCGATAATTTGGCGACGTAGAAGCTGATGAGGGCGATTAATCCGGCGGCCCCGAAGACGAGACCTAGATAGATTCCGGCCAAGGCTTTGCTAGAAAGGGATTCAGGCTTAAACAAGATGACGAGGAAAATCCCGATTGCCCCAAGGAATAAGATCCCGGTGGCCACCGTGATGAAATAGAGCATGAATCTTATGTGTTTCTCTTTATTCTTCATCTTTGATCTCCACTCCTTTCTTCTTCAATTCTTTCTCGAGGCGTTTCTTTTCGGCCTCTTTTTCTCTTTCGAGTTCTTGCTTTAATTCCAATTTATAGCGGGCTTTCTCCCGGAAGAGCATCGCTTTGCTCTCATCATTGGGATCAACCCCGGCGGCAATCATCTGCCGCTCGATCTCCTCATCCTCCTCTTTTTGCTCACGGTGGGCTTTCTTGATCATATCGAAGGCCGAGATGAAGCCAACGATGGCCAGAGGCACGAGGACCATGACCGGGAGGAACCAGGTCTGGCGGGTCAGATTTATGGCGTCGCCCATGAATTTGGAGGCGACGACCACTTCTCCCATGATCTCATTCGGGAGGACCTTATTGGCTTGGGCGGGGTAGGAACAGCCGCTGGTAAGGCAGGTCTGCGCCTCATCGTTATCGCCATAGCAGATAAGATAATTCTCCTCTCCTTCGATTTTCTCGATGACCCTGTGGGTGATCGGCATCTCGACTTGATATTGCTGAGAGAGGATTCTCGCATCTTCGTTATAGAAGGTGAGGCTCATGCCGACTTTGACATCCGCGAAGGAGATTTTCTTGATGATGACCCCATAATTGGTGGGGATGGTCCAAGGACCGATTTTCTTGACTTCTAGCTCTCTTCCATCGGTGGATTTGATGTAACGGTATTCCTCGTTTTTCCCTTCCATGGAGTTAGTGGCGACCGAGAGGAAGGAATAACCGAATAAGGAAGAGACGTTATGGTTATTTCTCGCGGTGATGAACATCGTCACCTGGCAGGCGATCAAGCCGACGATCAAAGCCCCGAGAACCCCGGTGATGATGTTGGAGACCAGTTTCTTTCTCTTACTCTTCTCCATCGTTCTCTCCTTTGCGGACCACTAGGCCCTTCCGGTGAAGCCTCGAGTTCTTTCTAAGGCGGGCGATGTCTTCGCCGGCGGTCGATAGATCTTCGGAAGGCTTAGTGAAAGGAACCTGCGGTTGAGGTCTCTTTGGTGCGGGTTTTGCATGGGTTTTTGGTTTTTCGGCTGGTTTAGTAGGCATTGGTGCGGGAACTGGGATGACTTCTGGGACGGGTTCAAGGACCGGTTCTTCAAGCACTGGCTCTTCCTGAGGCTTATCTTCAGGAGCGGCTTCGGTGACTGGCTCTTCATGGACAGGCTCGATAGGCTCTTCGATTGGGAGGACTATAGGGGCTTCCTCCGCTGGAACTTCTTCAAGAGGCTCATTAATAGGAGTCTCCTCAAGAGGAGCTTCTTCTATAGAAGGCTCGGAAATGACTTCGTCTGAAGGCATTTCAGCGGGGTTTTGCACAGGATTTTGCTCAAGAGAGAGTTTTTCTTCCTCTTCGAGGTCATTTAATTCTTCTTCGCTGAGGCCATTGATGGTCAATGGGGCCTCTTCTTCAATCGGAGTCTCTTCAAGAGGAGATTCTTCAGGAGAAGCTTCTTCGACTGAGGCTTCCTCAACCGGGGTTTCTTCGGTTGCTGGCTCTTCACTTGGAGCCTCTTCCACCGCATCCATTAAGGATTCGGCAGGGATTTCTTCGGTTTCTGGGATAACCTCTTCTTCAGTCGGCTCTTCTAATTCGCCCCTTGGAGTGGAATAGAATTCCTCATAGACGGGGCCGATGGCGGATTTACCTTCTTCCTCTTCCGCGGGAAGGTCGCCAAAAGACATGGAGACGGGAGTGATGTCCCCACTGTCGAGCATGCCTTCTTCGGCGATGCGGCGGC
>JAIKYF010000107.1 GCA_024683495.1 Bacilli bacterium | reverse complement strand
TCCAGCACGCTGGCGCACCTGACTAACGTAGCCTGCGGCCTCGGTAGCGCTGCCACCTGTGGCAATGAGCAGCTCAGCAGCGTTGAGCAGCGTCTCGGCGTAGCGGTAGTAGCGATAGTTCCTTTGATGGAGGTGATCCGATGTTTGGTTTTCGCTAATCCGACTGACATTTAACGGTTATTTCCTATTTTCTTTGAATTCTTTGACGAGGTTGGAGAGCTTCTCGTTAAGCTCGGGGGAGAAGGCTTTCTTCTCCTTTAATTCATCGATGATCTCCTTATGGGAGTCCTGGACGTGGGAATATAGGTCCTTAAGGAAGGGATTGACTTCCTCCAAGGAGAGATCATCGAGGAAGTTATTCTTGACGGCGAAGAGATGGATGACCTCTTCGATCATGTCAAGGGGCTTATAGTTGACTTGCTTGAGGGATTCGGTGACGATGGCCCCGTGATTGAGGATCTTCTTGGTCTCGGGGTCGAGGTCGGAGCCAAACTGGGAGAAAGAGAGATTCTCGCGGTAGTTGGCTAATTCGATCTTAAGGGAGGAGGCCACCTGCTTCATGGCCTTGATCTGGGCGGCCGAGCCGACGCGGGAGACTGATAAGCCCGAATCGACCGCGGGACGCTGGCCCGAGGCGAAATAGTCGGCGACCAAGAAGATCTGGCCATCGGTGATGGAGATGACGTTGGTCGGGATATAGGCTGAGATATCGCCAGCCTGGGTCTCGATGATGGGGAGGGCCGTGATGGAGCCTCCCCCATATTCAGGGGCTAATTTACATGCTCTTTCAAGGAGACGGGAATGGAGATAGAAGATATCGCCCGGATAGGCTTCGCGGCCTGGTGCTCTTCTTAACAAGAGAGATAAGGTACGGTAGGAGACGGCGTGTTTGGATAAGTCATCGAAGACGATAAGGACATCCTCACCCTTCTCCATCCATTCTTCGGCGATGGCCATGCCGGCGAAGGGGGCGATGTATTGCATCGGGGCCGGGCTCGAGGCCGAGGCGTTGACGACGGTCACATAGTCAAAGCAGCGTTGGGCTTTGAGTTTGGCGACTAAGTTAGCGACCGAGGAATTCTTCTGGCCGATGGCGACATAGACGCATTTGACGTTTTTGCCCTTCTGATTGATGATGGTATCCAAAGCGATCGAGGTTTTGCCGGTTTGGCGGTCCCCGATGATGAGCTCTCTTTGGCCTCTGCCGATCGGGATCATCGAATCGATGGCCTTGATGCCGGTTTCGAGCGGGGTATCGACGGATTTTCTCGTCATGACGCCCGGGGCGATTCTTTCGATGGGGCGGGTTTTCTCATATTTGATGGGCCCCATCTCGTCGATGGGCTCGCCTAATGGGGAGACGACGCGGGAGAGCATCTCATCTCCGACGGGCACTTCCACCACGCGTCTAGTTCTTTTGACGGTGTCGCCTTCTTTGATGAGGCGGTCATTTCCAAGCAAAACCGCGCCGACGTTTTCGGCGTTGAGGTTCATGACCATGCCATAAATGTCATTGGGGAACAAAAGAAGCTCGCCAAGCATGGCTTCCTGAAGCCCATATATCAAAGCGATGCCGTCGCCGACCGAGATTACGGTGCCGACGTCATTGTCTTCGAGGGAGCCCTCGAAGGCTTTGATTTGCTCTTTGATCAGAGCCGAAATGGCAGAAGTATCGTTTTTCATAGGGAATCTCCTTACTTGGATAAAAGAGTCTTGGTCAATTTGTTGAGGCGGTTTTCCAAGGATGAGTCATAGACTTTCCCGTCGATCGCCACCTTGATGCCGCCGATCAATGACCTATCGAGGCGGTTAACGAGGGAGACTTTGGTGGAAAGAAGCTCCCCAAGGGTTTTTTCAAGTCCTTGCAGCTGCTCCTTAGATAGGGGCGAGACCGAGTAGACGAGGCCTTCTTTGATGCCGAGAGACTCATTGACGAGAGTGCGGAATTCTCTGAAGATGGCTTCGTAATGATCAAATTGATGCTTATCGACGAGGACTTTCAAAAACGGGACCAAATGCTTGGGCGAAGAGGAAAATATCTTCTCTAAGACGGGGAATTTGTTTTCCTTTGGGATCGAATAGGAAGAAAGGAAACGGCAGAGGTCCTCGTTGGACGCGAAAAGCTCCCCCGCCTCATTGATGGCGGAGAGGTAGCTCTCTAGTTGCTTATCCTCGTTGACAAGCGAATAGAGGGCCATGGCGTATTTGGCGTCGTTAGAGGATTTCATGGAAGGTTATTTCTTGCCTTTCTTCGCGATTTGTTTGGCGAAATCGTCGACGAGTTGGCGGTTATCCTCCTCGTTGACTTCTCTTCCTAGGACCTGGCGGGAGGCCTCAAGGGCGATCTCCACGATCTCATCATGGAGTTCAGCGCGGGCTTTCTCCTCGTTTTTCTTGATCTCCTCATCGGCATGGATGAGTCGCTCGGCGGCTTCTTTATCGGCTTCCTCGATGATTTTCTCGGCGGAAGAGGAAGCGTCGAGCTTGGCTTTGGCGATGATCTCAAGGGCCTCTTTATTGGCTTCTTCGATCACGGCGTCGGCCTCTTTGGCCTTGCCTTCATGGAGACGTTTGGCTTGTTCGGCGTCCCGGATGTTTCTCTCGATGTAGTCTTTTCTTGCGTCTTTGTATTTCTTGATGCGCTTATAGGCCACGAAATAGACG
>JAIKYF010000101.1 GCA_024683495.1 Bacilli bacterium | reverse complement strand
TAAGATTATTTGTCTTCGTCGAGCTCGGCCAGCCTCTTAAGCAAGGCTTCTTTTTCCGCCGCTTTCTTCGCGGCCTTTTCTTCTTCGGTGAGCTCTTTCTCTTCTTTTGGTTCTTCGCCTAATTCTTCAGCCATAACTTCGGCTCTAGCATCTTCTTCTGCTCGTTTAGCAATGGCTTCTCTTTGCTTTTCGGTAAGAAGTGATTCTTTCTTCGTGGCAGCGATGACTAGATAGATGACATCTAAGGCTAAGATTAAGAATAAAGGAAGAACGACGATAAATAAGAACGCGAGTGGCTCATTTTGGAAGAAACCGATCATCGGGCCGTTTTTGGCAAGGTTGTCGGCTTTCCAGTTAGGATTATCCGCGCTGGCGTTATTGGTAGTCATGACTAAGATGGATACGACGATGGCAAAAACAACAAGCACAACTTCTACGCCACCGATGATACCCAAAATTAATTTCTTCTTTTTGTCCATATTTTATCGATCTTTCGTTACTAAGATTGATTTTATCACGTATTGAGAAAATATAAAACGAAAAGTAAATGCCTCGGTTTCTCATACATGTGCACGCTCACACTACCTATATTTAAATGACTTTTCGCTTTGCAATTTAGCCACGCGACAAGACATATTATTTGCAAATTGTCAAATTTTAGGTCTATTAAATATGAAAGAACAAAATTTATCTTTTTTCTCTTGCGCAGCAGTCATTGCCGATTTACAATGTAAGCGCTTTCAATAAACACGTATTTACCCATTTGCGACGTTTTTTGATGGCATTGCCCAAATGTGTGTCCCACCATTCATTAGAAGGAATGGGACAGAAAGGATTATTAATAACTATGAAAACAAAACAAAAACTTGTTTTGGGTCTCTCCGTCTTGTCAGCTTTGACACTAGCCGCTGGTGTTAGCGGTACTTTTGCCTGGTATAACGCCACCGCTGCGGCAACAATAACCGGAATAAACGCCGCGACTTCTTCGATTGAGACCAGCGCTTCAACTTTGGCCGATCAAGGTTATCACGTCAAAGTAACATACAATGGAACACTAACCAAGGTCGATTTAACCGACCCAAACGGTGGCGCTTGGGGAGTCGTTGGTGGATACCTCAGGGCCGCAACCGTTAAAACCGCCGCTTATGCCTCTTTATCTACAACAGCTAGCGATTGGGTTGTTACGGTCCATGCCACAGCTGGGGGCGACGCTTTAGCTGGCGGCGAATTAGCCACTGCACTAGCCAACCTCCATGCGGCAGGAAAAAATTACCCAGTAAGTGCGACCGGAGGGGATCATGTCAGACTAACCAAAACTAATCCATCTTCTAACTTCGCTACCGCTTTTGGCGGCGCAGGAACTGGAAACACCAAAATCGGGCAAACTGTAGCAGTTGGCACCGTTGCATTCAACGGAGAGAATAACGCAGCCGTTGTAACATTGAGCGGGACCGTTTATTATTCAATTTCTGGCAACGATGACAATTCCGTTCCCACCGCCGGAGCCGCTGCATCCCAAGATATTCCAAGCGGAGACGAAACAAAAGTCACCATCTCCATCGCAGAACCAGCCTAATTCTTAAAGCAGATTTTTAAGAATCAATTTCTTGGGCCGCGACTTTCTAGCCGCGGCTTTCTTTTTTGTGTCATAATACTTCCATGGAAAACGAATCACTCACAAAAGAAGCATTAAATGATCTCCACCGCCTCTATTTGTATCTACATCATGGAGACGAAAAGAAAACCTTGGAAGGTTTTTACGCCTCAGACGTATCTATTGATAGGGAAAACGGCTGGATCGCTCAAAACACCGACTTGCTTTGCGATAGACGTATCGTGAATATCGACCTAATGGGAAATGATGAATTCATCCTTAGGCCAAACACTTTAGAAGATTTAGTCCTTCCTTTATTATCAGATAAGCAAAAAGCCGCTCACGCGCTTATCATGATGGTCTATGTCGATATCGAGAACCACAATAAGGAATTCGAGTTAATCGACGATTTGGATAGAGAGGCTGCGAAAAATTTTGCGATTTTCTACTCTATTTGCGGTGCTCTACCTAGAAAGACGATGCTCTATAACATCTTCCCGCTCGAGGTGGCTTATATCTATGATAAGGTCATCGATAACCCCTACATGGATATCGCTGAGTTTGTTGATAATGTATTTGACGGAACTGAGATAGTCGATTATCCAGAGGACCTCAAAGCCTTATTCAACGGGTCGGATGTTGAAGGAAAAGTCGGATCGGTAAAATCCGTTCGCACCGGAGATTTCTTCAAAGAAAACGGGGAATATGACCCAAATTATGATCCAGACAATCCTTTTGGGGATAAAGAATAACATTAACAAGCAGAGTCGATATTATAGGTAAGAAACCTTTCTTTAATCGAAGGCCAAATCGGAAGAGAGTTCATATCTAAAGACTCTGCTTTTTCTAATTCTCCTAAATACTCCCTCCAGATATTCTCGATATCGGGACTCATCATATCTTCGAAGGTGGAATTATCTAATTCAGTCATTTCCTCGACAATCGTTAATCCTAAATGATAGGAACTAGCGGCTCCATCATTGCCATAGACCACAAATAACGAGACTAAATCGGTCATGGTTTGATAAACCATTGGGGTCAGGCTCTTCTTCCCGACTTTTGCATTAATGTCTAGGCAGATTAACACCAAAGAGTTGATGGCCTTATCTTCAAAGGAAGACAACACGATGATGTGGTCTCTAATTTTTTGATAAAAATGAGCATAGATGATCGCGGTCTCATAAAAAGAATGGAGATCATAATCGTTAAGGCTTCTCTTTTTAGAAGAGAATTCGCATTCGGCGCTGATGCCTTGAATCAGCATCCTCATCGCATAGTCGTATTGGTGTTTGTCTAATAATATGGTTAAGCATTCTTTAACTAAGTATCTTTCCTTATTCAAGGCATCATAATCATCCATTTCTGTTTTGGAATAAACTTCCTCTCCATACAATAATAGAGACGTTATAGGCAAATCATTCTCCAACACCGCCTCCAAAACGCGGTTAATGTCAGGGAAATAGGCATCGATTAATTTCATCAAGAATCCTCCTAGATAAATTTTAAATCATCTAAATCGAACCGCGGGTCCATTCGTACTAAAAAATAAAACTTTTTAAAATTTACGAACAAAACCCGCTTATTTTTAATTCTAGGAGCATATTGTTCCTCTCTTTTTGCATATTTAAGGCATAATATATCTAGGAGGTGAAATAGATGGAAAACAAAGAAAACGAAAACCTTCTAATCATTGCGAAAGATCAATACGCCCAAGTTCATCATGAACTTCAGGAAATGATCGCTTTCGTCGTCGACGGGGAAATTAAATCCAAGCTCTTCCCTAATGGCCAAGGAGATTTTGAAATCGCCTTTGATTTGATGCTTCAGAAATCTCTATTGGAAATTGCCTTTATCGACGGGGCCTTAACTCAGAAAGAATGTGAATTCCTTGAACAGTTATTCGAAGGAAAGCCCACGATCGTCTCTTTATTAGACCCAGATAAGCCCCGCTTCATTGATCATCTCTCTAATTCAAACGATTTAGTTCAACGCTTAAAGGATTTAAACGCCGGGGACACTTTCGCCAATAGAATCGCCCCGATGTATATGAACTTCGCCTATATTGACGAAACCAAAGAAAAAGACTACTCCTCGGTTTTAATGTCTTTTATGACAGGGGTAGTCAATAGCTTTATTCTTTATGGAGCGGATTTCGAATTAACTAACGAATTCCTCAAAGAGGCTCATATGATTCTAAAGGCCAACTTCTTTGATCCGATGGCCAATTGCTCGGAGGCCATCGGCCCCTTCGTCAAAGCTGCAAAGGCTATGAAGATCATCAACCAAGTTACTTTGGATTCTTCTGATTCTTTAGAAGAACAAGATCTCGATATGATGAGCAAGAAGGATAAGATCAACCATTCCGCTTAGCCTTTAAGGCGTTTCTCACATAGTCGACATCGACATATTGGAAGGTGATGGTATCGACATAGTCGATAATCTCTTTCACCTGATCTTCGGTTTCAACCGTCCAGACATTGACTGGATGGTTTTTTCTATATTTCATATACCGTTCTTCTTTGGCTAAGAACCACTCGATATCAATGGATTCCAAACGGACTCTGGATGGCCAAACCCATTGGTGCTCGTTATCGATTAATAAGGAACGGGAATAGCCTTTCTTATATAAATGATGAAGGGCTCTAGGATCAAAGGAAATAACCCAATATTTGGAAAAATCCCTATCATATCCCATCTCTTTTACAAAGGCGTTGGATAATTTACGGTAATTTCCGTTGACTACTTTTAGCTCTACGACCAGAGGAACTTTTTCCTGAACTAAGTTTAGGACTTCCTGGTAGGTTGGGATATCGGAGCCATCGGGGAGTTTATAGTTCTCTCTTAAATGGGCGAGAGTCATCTTTTCGATCACCCCATCTTTACCGGTCATTCTCTTTAAATCGTCATCATGGAAGACCACTAAATGGCCATCGGAAGTTAGATGAAGATCGAACTCCATAGCCACATCATGCTTAAGGGCGTTTTCAAAAGCCTTCATGCTATTTTCTGGAATTCCTTCTTTGTTATGGAGTCCGCGGTGAGCGATTCCAAGGAAAAACCGCGGGTCGATTTGGTCAACGTAATACTGCTTCTTTTTCATATATGAAAAGTCTAACACTTCAAAAAGAAAGTGGAGAAAAAATCATTACAAACGGCCTAGATATTTACTTTTTCTTAAAATATTTCAAAAACACGAAGAAAAGTGAGTATAATTGTTTTAATTAAAACAAAACGATTCCATATCGGAGGTAGAAACATGAACAAACTCAACAAAGAAGGCAATCTCGTTTGCGTCTCAGAGGGAAATCTTAAGGTCGTCATGATCGGCATCAGAAGCGAAGGTGCCCTCGCTAGATACGCCAATAAGACCATCGCCAAGCATCTTTTGGATTTGATGAAAGAGAAGTTCGACGAATTAGTCGCCGCTCCAGAAGATGAGGAAAATCTCGCCCTCATCAACGATGCGGCCGCTGAAGGTCTTGTCGATTTCATCCAAAATAACCGCAAGCTCTTCAAAGAATACAAAGAAGCCAATCTTGAAGAACATGACTTCTATGTCAATGACCCATACTTCGCCAATAGAAAGAACCCTGAGTTGTTCTACAACTATTACCTCGTCAGCGGAATCTATTCCTTCATTGTCCTCAACGAAGGCACCACTTTGATGTTTGACGTCAACTGCCTCAAAGGACTTAAGCAAATCGAACCAATCTTCCCAAAACTCACCATCGTTAGAGAAGGTAAGGTCGCTCCAAAAGCTGCTCCTAAGAAAGAAGTGAAGAAGGTTGTTAAGAAAGAGCCGGCCAAAGAAGAAAAGGTCGCCCCAAAGGAAGAACCAGTCAAAGAAGAAAAGCCAGCCGAAAAGAAAGAAGCCAAAGTCGCTCCAGTCGCTGAAGAAAAGAAAGAAGAGCCAAGAGAAGTCGCCAAGACCAAGACCCTCGGCAAATTCGAAGTCTATCCTGAAGCCGGCGCTTTCAAATATCGCTTAAAAGCCAATAATGGCGAAATCCTCGTTGTTTCTCAGCCCTATACCACTAGAGATGGCGCGAAAGCCGGTATCGAAACCCTTAAGAAAACCGTTCCTGAAGGCGTCTTCAAGTACAACACCGATAAGAACAACTTCTCGCAATGGAAATTATTCAACGCCGACGAAAGCCGTGTCATCGCCATCGGCGAAACCTACAGCACCTTAGAAGGCGCCAAGAAAGCCAGCGACTCCGTCGTGAGATTCTACGTTGCCGAAAAGATCGTCGACCTCGATGAAATCCCCACTTCCGAAAATAGAGAATGGATCATCGAAGTCGATATGAATAATCCTCTCGAAGGTGGGCGCGTCGAACTTTATAAAGAAGACGATAAGTGGAGAGGCAACCTTGTGGCCTCCAATGGAGAAATCCTCTTCGCCACCGCTTCCACCTATAGCAGCAAGTCCGGTTTACTCGGCGGCTTAGATGCCATCAAGGCCAGAGTCAAAGAGAATTGCTTCCATATCGTCAAGAATAAGCAAGAAAGATATCAATTCGTCCTCTACACCGCCAATAACATCGTCTTGATTAGAGGCGAATCCTATTCTTCCCGTGGTTCTGCCGAGAATGCGGCCAGATCCGTCGTCAGCTTCCTTGACGGAGCCGAGATTGTCGATACCACCGTCGAACCAAAAGACGGCGAAGCCGAATAAGCGATTAGCTAACACTCAAGGCCACCGCATCTCGTTGGTGGCCTTTATTTTATAGAAGATTCTTCGATGAAAGATTTGCAATTAACCATCTCTAAATGTTTTGAAGCCGACATCGACAAAGTCACCGATGACTATGCCGTTTTCGGTTGGATCAGAATCAGCGAAGAGGAATTCCTCAAAGCCCAAAGAGACGATTACATTGCCGAAAGAGACTCTTATGAATATAAGGATTCCATTGATCCAAAAAGCCAAATCGCCACCCTCCACTTCTTCCGTTGGGGCAAAATGCCAAATAACGAAGAATTATTGGATCTATGGACCAAATACGAGGAATTAAGAATCTCGGAAATCAAACTTGAGTTATCTTTCATCAATAAAGATGCGACCAGCATGATCAAAAGATTGATGGCCTTATTAATCGTGATTTTCGGAATCGCGATGATAGCCGCCGGAGCGGTAGTTAATATTCTTGCCGACCCCAAAACCTTAGCCTATCTTTTCTATGGCATCGGCGGGGTATTAATCATCGCCGGAGTCGTATTCGCCATAATGTCTGGGCTCTTTAACAAAAAAGATAAAGATGGAAGAAACGATTTAGCGAGAAATAAAAGAGAAGAGGTTTTCCAAGCGATGGATAAACTTCTAGTCGAAGCCAGGGAGATACGCGAGAATGCATGACGAAAGTGCCCGCTTCCTACATAAGAAGCCAGATTTGAATTTGCTTATAAAATACGGCTTCGTCAAAGAAGACGATATCTATAAATATGGAACGACACTGAGAAACGGGGAATTCCGTTTGGAAGTTATCTATGACAAGAAACAAGAGAGATTCTTTTCCGAAGTCTACGAGACCTCTTTTAACGACGTCTATCCCTTAATTTATATGGATGTCGCACATGGAGAGTATGTTGGGGAATTAAGGGAAGAATATCAGGGAATTTTAGAAGAAATCGCGCGCAAAACCTGCATGGAATTCGTTTTCAAGAACGATTCCACTAACGATTTGATTGCCTATGTCAAAGAAAAATACGGGGTAGAGATGGATTTTCCTTGGACCACTCCAGGCGCGAAAGATTATGCCGTCTTAAGAAGAGAAGATAACCAAAAGTGGTTTGGCTTACTCTCTACGATCAAAGGGAAATCGCTTGGACTAAATGAAGGATTGATTATCGAGGCCCTAAATGTTCGTTATTCAAAAGACGAAACCGATAAGATTTGGGATAACGTCCACATCTTCCCGGCCTACCACATGAACAAGAAGAGCTGGATTACATTAATTCTTGATAATTCTTGCCCTTTGGAACAATATAAGACGCTCATCGATCAAAGCTATGAGTTAGCGTTGGGGAAGAAAGGCGGCAAGAAATGACATTTGTATTTGATTACTTCACAATCGCATACATAATCATTGCTCTTATTTATCTATTCGTTGGCATCTATAGAGGGTTTTTCCCTTCTTTAATCAGCTTAGTTAGCAATGTTTTCTTTT
The DNA here is from genome assembly GCA_024683495.1 of Bacilli bacterium. Taxonomy (GTDB): domain Bacteria; phylum Bacillota_I; class Bacilli_A; order RFN20; family CAG-826; genus UBA4951. The sequence goes on along the minus strand of JAIKYF010000101.1, from coordinate 8,654 downwards.
TGTTTGGGGCTTTCTTGCTGTGTAAGCCTTTGGCCAATTGGATCATGACCTTAGGAAACCTAAAGGATCAAGTCTATAACACGGTTTATAACTATATCTGCCAACAATCGCCTTATGCGACGATAACGATACAAACGGCGCAGCAGATGGATATGATTTTGCCTGAGGTTTATTCTAAGCTTCATATCCCCTCCTTCATCCAAGGCCCAATCAGCAGATACATCCAGAATATGTTCGCCAGCGGCTTAGGAGGCCAAGAGGCGGCGGTTTATATCGCTAATCCGTTGACTTTCCTATTCTTCTACGCCGTAACTTTCGTTGGGCTAATCGTCATCTTCTATCTGATTCTTCTTATCTTGCATGTTATCTTTAGAAAACAGCTTAAATCCTTTAAAAGAACTCCACTTAGCCGCATCTTAGGTGGAACGGTTAACATTCTTAACGCCATCATCCTTATCGTTGAAATATCCTTCGTGTTAGTTAACCTCCACTCCAACTCCACCTTCACTGAATTCATCGATAGGAATCTATGGCTCAACGATCCAAATGCCTTCACGATCTCCAAGTGGTTCTATGAGAACAACTTCTTGAACATGATTATCGGCTATTTCTTTTAATTAAAATCAGTTAAAACGGCAAAAGAAAAATGAGACCCAAATGTATTGGATCTCATCGAATTGACGTTTTAATTTTTGGAAATTAGCAGCAAAACCTACTTGTTTTTCTTTTTGGCAAGAGCTTTATCATGGAAGATATCTGAATATCCTTCTTTATTGACCTGCCTAGATCTAGCGATGGCCATTGCGTGATCTTCGATATCGAGATTGATGGTGCTGCCCGCCGCGGTGAAACCATAATCGCCGACTTTGACTGGGCTGATGATGGTGGTGCCAGAGCCAATAAAGGCATGGTCGCCGATGTCGGAATGGAATTTATTGACTCCATCATAATTAGCGATGATGGTGCCGCATCCGATATTTACTTCAGAACCGATCGTGGCATCCCCAACGTAAGAGAGATGGGCCATCTTAGAGCCAACGCCGAAGTTAACATTTTTAACTTCGTTAAAGTTGCCGATGTGGGCTTTGTCTCCGATGGAGGCGTTTTTTCTGGTTCTAAGCCATGGGCCTAAAGTGGTTAAATCGCCAACCGTAGTCTCAACCATGTGGGAGTAGATAATCTCGTTTTTGTTGCCTATGGTCACATCTTCAAAATATGAATCAGGACCGATGACGTTATCTTCACCGATGACTGTGTTGCCATAGATATGGGTGTTGGGTCTAATGACGGTGTCGGCGCCGATTTTGACGTCTGGAGCAATATAGGTGTTGTCAGGATCTTCGATGGTGACGCCGGATAACATCAATTCTTTGTTGATGCGATGCTGCAAGATTTTACCGGCAACGCTTAGTTGATAACGGTCATTGATTCCGAGGGTTTCTTCGAAATCCTTCACGACATAAGTTCCGGCTTTTAAGCCTTTGGAAACAAAGATTCCAAGGACATCGGTTAGATAATACTCGCCAGCAGCGTTATCAGTTTTAACTTCTTTTAGGGCTTTGAAGAGTTCTTGGTTATCGAAGATATATAAGCCAGAATTGATTTCCTTGATGGCTTTTTCTTCTACGGTAGTATCTTTTTCTTCGACGATTTTAATAACTCGTCCGTCTTTTTTGACGATTCTTCCATATCCGAAGGGGTTATCGATGATGGCTGTCATGACGGTTAAATCATTTCCATCTTTTTCGTGGGTCTCAAACATCTCTTTGAGGGTGTTTGAACGAAGAAGAGGGGCGTCGCCACAGCAGACGAGGGTATAGCCTTTGGCGTCTTTGAGGGCGGTTTCTGCCATCATCACGGCATGGCCAGAACCCTTTTGCTCGTGTTGCCAAACGACTTTAGAATGTGGCTCAGCAATCGCTTTAGCGGTTTCTCCGCCGAAGCCAACAACAGTGACTAAATCGTCTAAGCCCGCTTCTTTTAAAGCATCGATAACGTATTTTAGAAGGGGTTTGCCAAGGATTTTGTAGGAAACTTTGGATAATTCTTCCTTTTTGCTCTTCATTCTCGAGCCCTTGCCGGCGGCAAGGATAATCGCATGTTTATCCATTTTAAACTCCTTATCCCTTGATGGTCTTAGTTAATCTAACGACATAGCCTTCGGCTTCAAAGCGTTTAGCGGCTTCTTTGGCTTTCTTGGCATCGTCAGTTAAGGCAAAGACCGTTGATCCAGATCCTGACATCGAGACAATCTTGAAGAGAGGCTTAAGCTTCTCGACAACCTCGCTTACCTTAGGCAAGAGTTTGCAGGCTGGAGCATATAAATCATTGCCAATGGATTCGGCGATTAATTCGTCATTTCCTTCGGCAAGACCGATTAGGGCATTTTTGGTATTGATGGGGGCTCTATCAAATTCCTCGGCAACCGAGAAGACATCCTTGGTGGATAATCCCTCGATTGGTTTAACCAAAAGACAGATATAGGATTTCTTGACGTTGATCTCGCTCATCTCTTCGCCGATTCCGCCGACTAAGCACGGTTTATCTTGAAGGAAGAAAGGAACGTCGGCCCCTAACTTGAGGGCAACTTCTTCTAAATCCTTCTTAGAGGCCTTTAAATCGCAAAGGTCGTTAATAGCAAGCATAGTGGCGGCCGCATTAGAAGAACCTCCGCCTAAACCAGCGGCGAAGGGGATTTCTTTATGGATGACAATGTTGAAGTTCTCTTTGAAGTGGAACTTCTCACGCATAGCGTGGACGGCTTTTAAGCAGAGATTGCCTCTGACTTTAGATAAACCAATGTCGTCACAGGTCACGAAGGTTTCGTCGCCGTGGTTATTTTCGACTTCAATCGAGTCGTGAAGTTCGAGAGGGAGATTAATCATCTCCAAAATGTGGTATCCGTCATCTCTCACTCCCGCGATACGGAGGGAGAGGTTGATTTTAGCTCGAGATTTTTTGATTTCGCTTGATCTTGCGAAGAGTTTGAATTTCATAACGCAGTTGATTTTATATTACTAATGGCCACAAAACAATTGATTAAATGGTTTTATTTAAAACCATTGGTTTTTTAACCCCGTAACCCTTTCTTTTCCACGGCTTCTAGGATGGCTAAATAATTAGCCAAGGTGAGATTCTCAGGCCTTTTATCCGGCTTGACTCCCGCCTCATCAAGAATAGCCTTACTCATTTCGTTGTCCTTGGCGACATTATTAAGGTTGTTATAAATGGTTTTCCTTCTATGAAGGAAGAGTTTTGTAAGGAGGGAGTATAACGCCTTCGCTTTAGTTAGTTTGTCGCCGTTTTTGAAGGAATAAGTGAAGACCACTGAATCGATGTGTGGGGCTGGAACAAACGAAGAGCGAGGAACCAAGAATTCTCTTTTGATGGTCCCTCTAAATTCCAGGAGGATCTGAAGTGGTCCATATTCTTGGGAATTGACCTTCGCCATAAGGCGGGGCAAAACCTCTTTTTGAATCATAAACACACCTTTAGTGGCGTCCTCCGCCTCTAGAAGCACCCTTTCGATGATGCCAGAAGTAATGTAGTAAGGAAGGTTGCCGATGATTTTGGTGTATCCTTTCATCTCGTGCTTTAAAGCGTTGGATTTTATGGCGTGGAAGTTTGGGTTGGAGGCAAAATCTTCTTTTACCTTATTAACCATCACTTCATCAATATCTATGACATCGACGATTGAGGGGTTTTTTGCTAGGAAAAACGATAAAGATCCACCGCCGCACCCAATTTCTAGAGCTTTGTCGTTTTCGTTTAATTCGGCGAGGTTGACGATATTTTCGGCAACGGAGGAATCGATCAGGAAGTTTTGGCCAATATCATGTTTGGTCAAGAATTTCATTTCGGCGATTTTCTCAAAATAAGTATCTTTATCCATTCTTTAAGGCCTCCTCCAAATCTATTCTATTTAATCCTAGGTGGCGGCATCTATTTAGCATAGTTTTCGCGTTTGAGTGCCCAAGATGGAATTTGAGTTCGATTTTATGTCTTAGTTCTTCGGAGTTTGGTCCAGAGGCGAGTCCCAAATCAAAGAAATCATTCATCGTGAGGTTGCTTTCTTTTTCGCTAGAGGATGGAACGATGTGTTTGAGGGCTTCTAGGATTGTTTCCTTGTCAGATTCCGCCACACCGACTTTATGGCCTTTGATAGCTTTTTCTTTAGGAACGAAAGCATGTTGGAGATTAGGAATATTATGGTCTAAAACGTCTCTAATTCTCTTGCCTGGAGCGTCTGGATCAGTCAAGACAACGACGGTTTTATTTTGACTTGCTTCTTGAAGATACAAAATTGTTTCATGTGGAACATCTGAGCCGTTTGTGGTGACGATTTCGCAATCTAAAAATGACTCGATTAAATCTTTATCCATCTTACCTTCAACCACTAAAATTCCATCAAATTTTTGCTTCATAAATGTTCCACGTGAAATAAATTTCTAAAGTTTTTCTCGATGTTTTCCTCTACGACACATCTATCTAAACCTTTGAGGAGGGCAATTTGGTTTATAATCTCCAAAATATGCGCTGGTTCGTTGGTTTTTCCTCTATAAGGCATGGGTGAAAGATATGGGGAATCGGTCTCGGTTAGCATTCTATCTAAAGGGCAGGCGATGACGTTTTCTTTAGGCGTGAGTGCGTTTTTGAAGGTGATTGGACCGTCAAATCCGAACGACCATCCAAGCTTTGCGAATTCCTTCAACATCTCGGGCGATCCTGAATAGCAATGAAGAGATCCAAGCTTATGAACTGGATGGGCTTTTAGGATGTCATAAGTGTCTTGTGAGGCTTCTCTAGCGTGAATTGAAACTGGTAAGCCTAATTCGTTGGCTAAATCAATCTGTTTGATGAACCATTCTTTTTGATAAAGATGGTCTTTTTCTTCTTTGAACCAATGATAATCGAGGCCGATTTCGCCAATTGCCTTAACTTTAGGATCCTTAGCTAATTCCCGGAGGTCTTCAATTGTTCTTTCGTTAATCGTATCAAGATTTTCTGGGTGAACTCCTACCGCCGCATACACTCCATCAAATTCATTGGCGATTTGCACGGCTTTTTTACTGCTTTCGACATCCCAGCCAACAACTAAAATAAGTCTCACCCCATTGTCTTTGGCATGGGAAATAATCTCTTTTCTCTTATCAAAGAGTATATCGTCGTTAAGGTGGCAATGGCTGTCGACTAACATTTTATTTACCTACGCAGAATCTTGAGAAGATTTCATCGGTCAGGTCTAAAGTGACGTTTTCTCCTAATAATTCGCACGCCCCATTGTAAGCGGACATCAAATTAGCGGAGATTAAATCGATTGGCATTTCGTTTTTGCAATCTTCCAAGGCTTCCGCCAAACAAGCATCGATTCTTCTTAAGCCATTTAATTGTCTTACGTTGTTCAAGCTTGGGGTCTCGAAAGCTTCATCCGAGAGGCCGATGACTTCGTAGATTTTATCAATTAAAGGAGAAATATCGCGGTTTTGCGCGGAAACATAGAGTTTTGAGGCATCTTCATCACCTTTGTAGAGATCTTTTTTGTTATAGACTTTAATATAGGTTTTCTCGGCGGCCGATTTCTCGATTTCGATATCGTTATCATCTTCACCGACGGAAGCATCAATTACATGGATGACCATGTCGGCATTCTCAATTGATTTCTTGCTTCTTTCAATTCCGATCTTTTCGATTGATTCGGCGTTGCTTCTAATTCCGGCCGTATCTAATAAATGAAGGGTGATTCCCTTAAGGTTAATGTCTCCCTCAACGATGTCTCTCGTGGTGCCGGGAATATCGGAGACAATCGCCTTATCTTCATTCATCAAAGCATTCAATAAAGAACTCTTGCCGGCGTTTGGGGCACCGACAATGGCCACTCTAAGGCCCTCTTTGACGATTTGCCCTTGGAGGCCTTGCTTGATTAAGGAAGAGATGTTCTCGCGGATTGGCAAGATCTTCTCAGAGATGGATTTAACGTTGGCTTCCTCAATGTCGGTATATTCAGGATAGTCGATATTCACTTCCACCAACGCTAATAAAGCGCCTAATTCTTTCTTTAAGGGGCCGACAAGTTTAGAGGTTTCACCTTTTAAAGACAATAATGATAGCTTTTTAGATTCTTTCGATGTGGCGTTGATTAAATCATTAACGGCCTCGGCCTCGATAAGGTCCATTTTGCCATTGAAGAACGCTCTAGAGGAGAATTCCCCTCTTGTGGCGTATTGAGCCCCATATTTAAGGAAGCAAGAGATGATTTCGTTTGCGATCAACATCGAGCCGTGACAAGAGATTTCGATTAAATCCTCACCTGTCATGGTGTTGGGGCCTGGATAGGCTAAAACCTCTACGAAATCAATCTTTTCTCCTTCATCAACGATGTCGCCGATGAAAATTTTTCTTTCTTTTAAAGGGGTGATCTTTTTAGAAAAGAACTTCTCAACGATTTCAAAAACCCCATTTCCCGAGGCTCTGATTAAAGCCAAGGCAGATTTTAGAGGTGGAGTTGATAAAGCGACGATAACATTTCCCATGCCTAAATTATAATCGAGAACGAAACTTTTTGTAGATAATAACGAAAGAAAAGACGGACCAATTCGGTCCGCCTAAGATTATTTTCTAATCTTCCCTTTCAGCGAGTGGATTCTGATGCTTCCGCCTTGGGTGTGAACTAGCTCTTTAGCGAAGGCAATGGCTTCGGCTTGAGTGTCGAATAGCTTGATCGCTTTCGTCCCGCTGGCGAGCTTAACCTGCCATTTGCCTGTGGATTGCTTGGAAATATGATAGGTTCTTGGAATATTGTTGAATAACGAGTTCTTCTTTTTGGATCTCTTTTTTCTATCCTCTTCGGTTTCGAGTTCAGCGTCAGGTTCAGGCTCATCATCCTCTACGACGGTGATGCTGGTTTTGGTCTTAAACATCGCTTCATACACCGAATCATCTGGCAAAGAGGTCGCGTCGAGATATTCTCTAATATCATCCAAACGGTCTCTTTCGGCTTTTTCTTCGACGTAATTGTCGTGATGGGTAATCTTGTTTTTGAAGAACCAAACGATCAAAGATACAAGGAACGAAGAAACGAGCAATCCGCCAGAGGCGATGACAAGAACCCAAAGAGGAACATTAATCGAATCGAAGGTCTTTAAGGGGTTATCTCCATTAGCGATGTCTGTGACAATCAGCATCAAGGAATAGCCGAAAACCACGATAAGAGGGAAGAAAACATTGGCAAAAATCATCTTTTTTCCTAAATCAACCATCAAGAAGGAGGCTAAGAACATAATAGGAATGATGATATTGGGGATAATTGCCGACTTATTGAATCCGTATCCGAATTGGTGATGAACAAAGGGGTGGATGAATCCGATTCTAAATAAGGCCGCGACGATAACTAGAATCGTGAAGGTGAATTTTAGGGAGAGCAATAATCTATTCGGGTGAGCGAAGGCTTTGAGATTAGCCATCATTATCGCATAGACCAAACAGACGATTCCTCCTAAAAGAATCACCCAGTTTTGAAGCGAGACCAACGCGGTTACTCCGCCAGCCTCACATAAAGAATATCCGAAGACCGCATCAAAGAAAAAAAGAACCGATAAGGCGAATGTGGCGAAGTTCGCGCCTATGGAGATGTATTTCTTAACGTTTTTCATAAAAAGTCTTCGACTTTGCTATATTAACAAATAGGCTAATTAAGTCAATCAAAACGCACCCAACCATCCTTTAATTAGAGGCATTTTACACACCAATCCACAATGTAAAATGCCCTCTCGCGCGCACGCGCGATATAAATAAAGATATTTAGACGGGTTTTGCGCGAAAAAACGCCACCAGCGAGGTGACGTTTGATGATAGATCTTAGTCGACGTATTTGATGACGACTGCGCGTCTAGCGCCTTCGCCGATGGATTCGGTCTTGAGATGCTCTCTACCAGAAAGGGTGTTATGGATAATTCTTCTTTCGTCGGCAGGCATTGGCTCAAGTTTGACATCGATCTTGGTGGAGAGGACTTCTCTTGCGGTGTTCTCGGCCATATAGGCTAAGCGATCGTATTTCTCTTCCTTATAGCCGGCGACGTCGAGGAGGATTCTATAGAAGAGGCCTAACTCGGTTCTGACGGCAAGTCTCACGAGTTCGTTAAGAGCTTGGAGGGTCGAACCTTTGTTACCGATAAGAACAGGATTCTTATTGCAGTTGATGGTGATGTGGATGATGTCCTCGCTGATGCGGCTTTCGACTTCACCTTTTAAGCCCAAGGCTGCGATGTAATCGTTGAGATATCTTTCGGCGACGGAGATGGCGTCTTCGATATCAGGGATGCCGATCGTGGCCTTTTTGCTGAAGAGGCCCTTCTTCTCCTCAAGAACTTCGTAGTGAAGGTCTTCTTTGGCGAGGTTGAGCTCCTTGCAAGCAAGTTCTACCGCCTCATCGACGGTTTTAGCACTGATTCTTTTCATGATTATTACCTCTTTCTACTGTTTCTCTTTTTGGCGATGACAACCTGGGTGACGATGGTCTGGATCATGGAGATGACCGCACCGATGGCCCAGTAGACGCCCATGGCAGCAGGAAGCGAGAAGCCCATGATGATGGTGAAGGCCAACATGATGTAGCTCATCATCTTCATGTTCTTGCTGGTTTTATCCTGAGCGGGGTT
>JAIKYF010000057.1 GCA_024683495.1 Bacilli bacterium | reverse complement strand
AGAACCCCAACGAAGATCGCTAAGCCATAAAACATCATGAAGACGGGAGAGAGAATGATTCCGCGCTTATATCCTTTAAGGTTCTTCCACCCAAGCTTCTTCTTGCTTGTTAAGACCGCCAAGAAGGTTTGCAAGGGATAGATAATCAAGAAGGCGCCGATGACTATCGCAGCCATTATCAATAGATTGATGAAGGCGTTTTGAGAAACGCCGGCGGTGATGGCCACTCCATCAAGGCCTGAGAATCCTGCCATCCATTCAACGGTCGTGAAGTTAATCAAATGGGAGAGGGCGAAGAAGACATAATAAGGAACGAACCAGAAGAAGGCGAGCAAGGTAAAGGGGACCATCAGCAATTGAACGAATAAATCAACGTTGCTCCAACGGCCTGACACAAAGAAATGTCCGAGCAATTTCCAACCGTTTCTCCAAAAAACACCATGCAAACCATAGCCCATTCTAGAAATTCGATACCATGTATCTTTCATCGTCGAAGGCTGATCTTCATAGACAATCGCATCCGCAACGTAGTGGACTCTTTCCTTCTTCATAAGTCGGTTGAGAGTGAATTCGGCGTCTTCCGAAGGCGACATCGCATCCCAGTATCCTGGGACTTTTTCCAAGACTGAAACGGCTACCATCATCCCAGCGCCTGTCAACATCGAATCAAGATGGAATCTTTCGCGGAAGTTGGAGGCGATCTTCGAATCGCGTATATAGTAAGTCGCGGAGACCGAAGACCATGTATTCTGATCGCCATTCATTGAGGCTTCAAAGGGGCGGGCGATTCTCACACCCGAGCAGAAAGCGTTATTCATCTGGCGGATGAAATCTTTGCGAGCGTGGTTATCGGCGTCGAATCTAATGAAGAAATCGTATTTCTCGCCTGATTCGATGACTTTGGCAAAACCATATCTCATGGGGTAAGCGACGCGGTGATGAGAAGGATCCGGGTCATTATGGACAATAACTTTGGCCCCGGCCTTTTCCGCCAAAGCGGCAGTATCATCATCGCAGTTGTCGGCTACGACATAGACATCATATTTATCCTTGGGATAATCTTGATTATCCAAGATATCCTTAACGGTATCTTCGATGACTTCCGCTTCATTTCTCGCAAAAATAAAAACGGCGACTCGGTGATAATCCTCAGACGCCTTAAAGTGTTTTTCCTTCATCCAAAAGAAAAGGATCATAACTATTTGGAAGGCAAATGCGATGGTAGAAATCCCGATGACAACCCAGTTAATTACTTCAAGAACTTTCCAGACGATATCCATAGGTTTCTAAATTATACATTAAGGCAATTCTTTCTAAAAGAAAGAAAAAGATGCCCCTCGACTTTTGGACAAGAAGCATGTTAATTGTCTTAATATAACGTCAGGTGATTTTTTTAAAAATCCCCTGCAAATCCCGCTTATATTACTTCAACCGCTTTAAAAATTCTTCTTTGGCTGGCAGGACGAAATAGAGTTTCTTATTGGTGACGATATACATGAATTCCTTCTTCACGACAAAGCCATCGATATCGCCTTTCTCGATTTCGGAATCAGCATCATTATCCAAACATCTGATAATCAAAGTCTGAGAAGTGGCGATGAAGGTGTAATGGATTTCATCGGCCCCCATCTCATTGAAGCCCCGGTTGAAATTCTTCTTGAAGGAGACATAGACCCTGATTATGGTGCTCAAGACAACCACAAAGGCCAAAGCCGCGACGATGGCGATGAAAATCCAAACTAATTTGGCGGATTCCTCGCCTGGGATAAGCAGTCCGACAACTAAAGTTCCAATAACCATCACTCCGGTGACGATCGCGACGATCACATAAATCCTAAAGAGGGCGAGAGTCAAATCCTTAGCCCAGATTTTGATGTCTTTTCGGTTCAAAGTGTATTTCATTTCTTTGCTATTTTAGCATGTTATAAAAATCTCGGCACCAAACTTCACTTCAGCAATGCTTATCAATAGATAAAAGACGTTTCCCATTCTATAATTTCTCCAGTTAGAGGTAAGAATATGGCCATCAATCTCTCGTATTTGTTCGATAAGTCGATTCTAGGAGTCAATCTCCTTGATAACCACGCTCACTATAAGAGCTTCGTCAATGGGAAAGAAAACGAAATCCTCATTAACGATGGGTGGAAAATTCTCTTTAAGGAAAAATATGATGAAAGCATGGATAAATATTTAAATCCATCCGAAAAAATCGATTCATTAAAGGATATCCAAGTACCTCTTTCCTTAAGCCTTCAGGGATATGGGGTCCCTCACTACATCAACGCCGGCTATAACTTCGACGGGAGAAACGCCGGAAAGTTCGGAGAAGAGATTCTTCTCGATAACCCGGTTGGCCTTTATCTAAAAGATATCGAAATCACCGAAGAGGATCTTTCCTATCGTCAAATCATCGATTTCAAAGGTTTTGAAACTGGCTTATATCTATATGTGAATGGGGAATTCGTCGGCTATTCCGAAAATCTCTACATCGATAGTTACTTCGATATCAGCAAATATCTCCATGCCGGGGTTAACCGTCTTGCGGCTTATCTATTCCGTTATTCCACCGCGACATGGTTCCTTGACCAGGATTTCTGGAAGATGCACGGCATTTTTAGAGACATCTCTTTATTTGCTCTCCCTAAAGAAAACGCCATCGAAGATTTGACCATCGATACCGATATCAAAGACTTCAAGAGCAATGATTCAACCATCCATCTAGGCATAGTAGGAGACTTCTCCCAAGATGCCAAATTTAAAATCCAAGCGGAATTTGACGGGAAAATCATTAAAGAAATCCTCACTGCCTCAACTTCCATTTCCTTTGACATCCCTTCCGCCAATCTCTGGTCGGCCGAGATTCCGAATCTCTATAATCTAAAAATCGAAGTCCTTGTTAAGAATTCGAAGATAATGGAGATCTCCACTCCTTTTGGCATCAAAGATGTCCGCATCAAAGATAAGACCCTTATATTCAATAACAAAAAGCTCTACATCAACGGAGCCAACCGCCACGAATGGAATATGGTGAGTGGAAGAGCCTTGACGGATGAGGATGATGATTTTGATATCGACTTATTGAAAGATAATAACTTCAACGCCGTCCGCACCTCCCACTACCCTAACCGCGACCATTTCTATGATGTGGCCGATAGAAAAGGTTTATATATCCTCGACGAAAACTGCTTTGAGACCCATGGTTCTTGGATGAGGGCGACTAGAAACGAATCCCGTTATCAAGGAGTTCCATCTAATGACCCCGAATTCGTCCCCTACTGCGTCGAGAAAATCAGAAGATTCTATAATCGCGATAAGAACCATCCTTCCATCTTTATTTATTCTTTAGGCAACGAGGCCGGAGCCGGCCTTGCCTTTAGAGAGATGCATAAAGAACTCAAGAGACTCAATCCCAAGAACATCGTCCATTACGAAGGCACCAGCTGGGTTGGAGATGAGGAACTTTGGGTATCCGACGTCACTTCCTATATGTACACCTCTCCTGAACTCATCACCAAACTCGCTTTGGAAGGTGACCCCAAAATGAATTGGAAGCCAAGGAACGATAAGCCAACAATCTATTGCGAGTTCGCCCATGCGATGGGAAATTCCTGCGGTAACTTGGACTATTTCAATAAGTTTAGAGAGAGTCTTCCCTTATTCCAGGGCGGATTCGTCTGGGACTACATCGATCAAGGCCTCTTATATGAGAAAAACGGGACCAAGATGCTCACTTATGGAGGAGATTTCCTCGATATCCCTAATGACGCCGACTTCAACTGCAATGGAGTTATTCTTGCTGACCGTTCTCTAGCGAAGAAATCCCCTAAGCTCCGGGCCTTCCGTCACGCCTATCAGCCATACGATATTCTCGTCAACGAAAATGAGATCGAAATCAAAAACAAAAATCTCTTCCTGAATTCTGAGGGACTGACCGTCAGAATCAGCCTCAACGTCGAAGGCGTAAGCCGCGTCCTCTTTGAAGAGCCCTTAACTCTTCCTGCCGGTGAAAATATTAAAATCCCCTGCAAAACCGCAACGGATTTAGATAAAGAGGCTTTTATCCAAGTGGAAATCCTTAAAGCTAAGGATGGTGATTGGCTTGCCTATGAAGAAAAACTCATCTCTAAATGGAAGGCCATTGAGCCCTCTTCTAATGGAGAAATCAAATTCATCGAAGGCTCCTTCTATCTAAGCGAATCTATCGGAGAGACCCTCTATATGTTTAGAAGAGCCAATGGCTCATTGATGTCCATCGAATGCGGTAAAGACAAATATCTCACTAACGCGGTGATGCCTACCATCTTTAGGCCAATGACTAGCAACGACGGAGGAAATTCCCTCTATCGGAAAAACCCAATGCTATTAGGCGCAAGTAAATACCCATTCATATCTTGGGAACATTTCGAAATGGAAGATAAGATGAAAGAAGACTCTCCGGAATTCTCTCAGGATTTCTATCTTTCTGGGACTCCTGGAGATGAAGACAATCACCTCACCCTGACTTATAAAATCTATAAGGATGGGACGATGAAACTCACTTTAGCCACCAAAGGCTTAACCTGTGTCAAAGAACTCGCGACTTTTGCTCTAACCTTCGAAATTCCTTTGGATATCAATTCCCTCGAATATTATGGAAAAGGCCCATTCGAAAGCTATCCCGACAGAAAAGACGCCTTAAAAACCGGGATCTATCAATTAACTTCAAAAGAAAATTATTACGATTACATCCGTCCACAAGAATGTGGTAACCACGAAGATACTAGATGGCTTAAGCTTCATGCCCAAGAGTCTGATCTATTTATCTACGCCGAAGACGAAAAGCCTTTCGCTTTCAAATTCCTCCCCTATAACGACTTTGAAATCGAAAATGCCGCCCATAAAGAGGAATTGCCGAAGCCTCACCACAACTACTTAACTATCGCCGGCTTCACTAGAGGGGTTGGAGGAGATGATTCTTGGGGAGCCGATGTCCATAAGGAATATCGCCTAGAGGCAAAAAATCCCTATTCCTTCAGCTTCTATCTAAAGCCAATCAAGAAATAGGGAATACCTTCTTATTGTTTCTTGCTCTTCTTCGGATGACGGAGAGAATAAACCTTCAAATGATTATGGAGACATTCGACATGGATGTCTCCTTTTGGTCCGCGGTCTCCATCGAAATCCCATGGGGTATCAGGGATATCGGTATGGATATCAAAGGAAGAGGCCACGATCTTCTTCACGTATTCTCTTCTTCCCGGAAGCATCTGCAATATTCCATTGAAGATGCCGGGTTTAGCCAAATATAGTTCCATTTTGCCATCGAAAATCGAAGAATTCTCATTGAAGGGGAAGCCTCCGACATGACGTCCGTTGATAAGTAAGACAAAGGGGACATATTGCTCATATAGCTTATCGTTGGCCTTCACTCGGACATGGACTTTCGTATATTTTAAGGCCGTGCCGACGGCGTCGGTGTAATATGCGATTCTCCCTAGAGCCTTCTTTCTTTTCCGCTTCGTGGAGATAGGAATATTCGCATAGCTTCCAATCGCTCCGACATAGCCAAAATAGTATTTGTCGTTGACTTTAGCGATATCAAAGGGCTCGATAGTCCCTTTCTCAATGGCTTTGATCGCCGTCTTATAATTTCTAGTGACCCCAAAGTTATAGCCGATATCGCCGACCGAGCCATTGTTGAAATAGGCCAAAACCGGTGGGTTTGGCATATCCGCCAAAGCGTTGATCGCATTATGGAAGGTTCCATCGCCTCCGGCGACGATCAACGTATGATAGACCCCACACGCTGATTTAGCGGCCTCGGTTCCTTCTTCCGCCGAAGCGGTCTGACGTTCATCGACGACATCGAAAAGAGTCCGTAATTTAGCCAAGATTTTGTCATGGTGCAAAGCCAAATGGCCAGTTCCGGAATTCTTCGAATAAATCAGTAATGCGTTTTTCATGTTGGGCCTCCTTTTACCAAAGTAAGGCTCTTGGGGAGTCTATTTGTTGGAGGAGGAAGCAATCCTTAAGTTAATTTTAAGTTTGGGGTTGCCATGATAAGGAATTCTCTTAAAAATCCCCCTACACTTTCAGACATTTATTGAAGTGAAACTTCAATTCATGATGAAAGAGCCTTCTCACAACAGGTTTAACCTTAATAGATGGGTCAATTAATGTCAATTTTTAGATGAAATGGCTGTGATTTTCGAACACTTGGGCCCGTTTTAAAGCAATATGGCCATTTCCATAAATAAAACCGAAAATCTAAATTAGAGTTTTAAGGCGGCTTTCCAAGTCTCTTCCTTAAAGCCCGGGATTGCCAAATCCTCTAAAACCAATAAGGGGCGCTTGACGAGCATCCCATCTTGGGCCAAAAGAGCGAATTTCTCATCATCGCTCAAAGAATCCATCCGCTTGGATAAATCCAAGGCCTTATAGGAAAGCCCGCTGGTATTGAACATTCTTTTTAATGGGAGATTAGTCAAGGCATGGATCTTCCGAAGGGTCTTTTCGTCTGGACGATTCTCCTTTAAATCGATCAATTGGTAAACGACCTTGTTATCATCGAGATAGGCTAAAGCCTTCTTGCAGGTTGAGCATTTTTTATAGCAATAAACAGTAATCATATTTCCTCCTATATCATTTTTAAGCGGGTTTTGTCAGGGATTTTTAAATTAAACTTGAGAGAATGACCATAAGGATGTTGATGAAGGAAGCCCAATAAAGGATGAAATAAAGAACCCCGAAAACCGAATCAAGCTTCTTATTCCGCGGACCGATATGATGGGTCCTAAGCAAGACGATCGGAATCAATAAGAGGATCCAATAGCTATTCCCAAACCCCCAATAGGTGGCCATGTTATTATTCATCAAAAGCAAATCGAGAAGACCGATAATCAAAATGGAGACGGCCGCGGTCGCATTCTTCCAAAGATTGAATCTCGTCCCGTTAAAATAGATCTTCGATTTTACTGGGCCATATTTCCAAAGGAAGTATTGCTGAAGCCCAAAGGTCCCATATAGATACAACGCCGAGACCAAGGCTAAGCAGATGAAGGATTGGGTGAACCAGATCTCCGCATAAGGATCGCTCTTCATGCCGTAGACCACTCCGGGCAGAGCCCCTAAGACATAGGATAAAACTAGGAGGCCTAAAGGAATGAAGGAAAGGCAATGCCAAAGGATCTGCTGCCATTTTTTGGCGTTGACCAAAAACTTTGGATGGAAGAAAAGGAAAAGCTGAATAAGACAAAGCAAAGCCGAGACGCCGAAGATGTTGGACGGGATGTGCCCGCTCACGAGGTTTGATAAGGTAAAGCCCCAGGCTTCGCTGATCTTTAAAAGTATCGTCTCCACCGAGGCAAACATCACGAAAACGAAGGCATAAAGGAAGAAGGTGGCGATAATCGTCGCCCGGTTATTCATGATCTCGTAATTGAGGAAATGAACGAGGAAGATGCCGGCGAAGAAGCAAACCGAGGCGGCAACCCCTAAGGCATCCGCACTAGGCGAAGCCTCTTTGGTGGACATTGTCCTGATCCCAAGATAGACATAGAAGGCCACGGCCACCAAAAGCAATAGATGGGCGATGGCTTTAACCGCCGACTCTGGAATCATCATGTAAGGATGGGTGTCGGAAGGAAGTTCGGCATAAGTTCTCTTTTTCTTCGACCTTATTGGAATGGTTTCCTCGACCTGATTAGGCACACTTTTGGCGATATTGAAGAACTTCAAGGATGTGGCAAGGCTATAGGCAAGGAGGAAGAAACTCGAGAAGAAGATGAAGACCCCGGATACCAGTAAGACGATGCCGATGATCTGCATCGTGAAATAATAGGTTCTTCCTGATTCTCTAGCGGGAATGAAATCCTCGAGCAAATCCATCTCCATTTCGGCGTAAGTCGACAAGACCGTGGATATCCTCGTATGCATCATCTCAATCGTCGAAAGGCATTGGGTGGTCACAAATTCCTCGGTGAGGGTCTTAGTCACATCAAGATAAGGGTCGAAGTTAATGATCTTCCCGATGACCCCTTTCTCATAATAATCGAAGGTCAGGCGGGCATAGACGCCAGATTTCCAATCACCATAAGTATAGATGCAGCGATTGGAACTGACGCTCATATTGGAGCCGAATTGATAGACGTGATGGATATCTTTGGAATAATCGACGATGCTGAAGAATAAATCGCTGAACTGAATCAAGGTGTTTTGCTCATAGAAATTCAAGGTGAAGGTGCATCTAGTGGAAACGCCATCATCTTCCGTGAAAACTATCGAACGATATCCTTCGCCGGTGATTGGGTCAATCATCGGCTCACCATCTTTGAAGGCTTGGCTCATGAGGGTTTCATAGGCGGAGCCGAAATGCCCTTTTTGAACATGGGTGCTATTCGAGAAAAGAATAATCCCCGCCGCGGTCATGCCGGCTGAGAATAAGCAGACGGAAGCTAAAATGATGCGCCCAAAACGGCTTTTAACCCACTCGTTAATCTTCCCGAAGCGATTCGAGGATTTATAAGTCTCGACCGGCTCTGGATAAGAGGCCTCACCTAAAAGCAAGTGGGCCAAATCCTCTTGATAGAACTTCTCGAGTTTTGATAAAACGATCATGTTGGGCTTCAGATATCCACGTTCCAAAAGCAATAAGCGGAGACGGGAAATCTTGATTTGTTTAGCCGCATCTTTAAGAGAGATGCCCTTTTTTAAGCGACATTCCCGCAAAAATGAATTAAAGTGCCTAACTGCCATAATCTTTATTTGCACCATTTTACAATAATTGAATATAATTTTGAATAAGATGAGAAAGCACTTTTTAGGCCTCTTACTCCTCCCCTTGCTATGCCTCACTTCCTGTGGAAACTCCCAAGAAGTCACTTTCTATTGCACAACAAGCGAATTTGAGACCTACTATGATGATTCCTACTTCTTGCAAGATGCGAGGGAGTACCATCAGGATATCGCTTTGGCCTCCCACGCCATGGCCATCGCCACTTTTGCTTCCAAAGATTATATCAATGCCTCCAATAACATCCGTAATCTCTTAAAAGACGAGGGATTCACCGACATCTCCTGCAACGTCACGATGTATGAAAAGCCCAACGTCAATACCATCGGCTATACGTTTGGGAGAAAAACCATCGTCGATGAAAATAACGAGACTTATACTCTCATCCCAATCGCCATCAGAGGCGGAAACTATGAGGCCGAATGGTCTAGCAATGTCCGCATTGGTTATGAGGAAGATGCCCATGGTTTCTCCTATGCCGCCAAAGCGGTATTCGAGGGACTCCAAGAATACGTCTCTTCCCACTTCATCGTCGGAAGACTCAAGCTTTGGATTGCCGGATACTCCCGCGCGGCCATCACCTCCAATATCCTCGGCGGAAGAATCCTAGAAAAAATCGATAACAACACCTTGATACTCAGCACTCAAACCGATGTGACTCTCGATAATGTCTTCGTCTATTGTTTCGAGCCACCTCTAGGCACCGTCAAAGATCCCGAAGTCGCCCACTCTGCCTTATATAACAACATCAATAATCTCTTAAATTACAACGATCCCGTCCCCCTTGTCGCTCCGATTGCCTGGGGCTTCAACCGCTACGGGGTCGACCGCTATTATCCTGACCGCTTGACCGATATCAACTTCGACAAATCCTCTAGAGAGAAATTCGTCACCCTCTACCATTTCATGGGCAAGAAGGGCGAAGTCGCCGAATACACAGTCGATGATTGGGAATATTTTGCCCCGGGAGAATTCTATGGAAGTGTCTTCCATCTCCCTCTCAGCGTCGCCAATCCTTCCATCGGCAGATTCGCTAGGGACTTCATCAATGGCCTAGCCGTCACAGGAATCGGCAGCCGCGAAAAATACGCCTCAACCATCCAGCAAGGCTTAGAGAGAATCTTCGCCGTCGCCTTTGGCCGTGACCAAGAATTCGGCAGCAACTTCGGCTTCAGTTTCGATATCATCGGGACCATCTCCCAATATCAATATCTAAAACTCATCCTCAACGAGTTGATCAATGGCCAAGAAGAGGAATTCATGAGAGACTTCGAACCCCTCTTCCATAAGATCCTCGGTGGGACGGTCGAAAAATATTTCGCAGTCAGAGGATTATATCAAGAACTCGCCCCGATGTTAGGCGCCCTTTGTAAAAGCTTCACCTATCGTCGAGACGTCGCCTTGCAGTTTAGCTCCTTGAATAATCTTAGCCGCCTAGTCCAATGCCACTACCCCAATTTAAGCTATGCTTGC
>JAIKYF010000035.1 GCA_024683495.1 Bacilli bacterium | reverse complement strand
CTACCAGATCCCTGCTATCTATTTAGGGGAAGAAAGGGTCAAGAAGACTTATCCTCTTAAGGATTATTTAGATAATGGTGCGCTCCTTGTCTCCCATTCCGATTTCCCTGTCTCACCAACCTTCAGCGCGACTGATGCATTTTGTATCGGCGTTTATGGCTGCGTCCCATCGAGCGAGAAAGATGGCTTCAATAGAAATGACGGTCAAAACATCAGCCGCATGGATGCTTTGAAGGCGCTCACGATCAACGTTGCCTACTCTTGGCATGAAGAGAACAATATGGGTTCCATCGCCATTGGAAAACTCGCCAATTTCGCCGTCTTAGATAAAGATTTACTCAAAGACGACTTTGTCGAAATTGAGAAGGCGAAAGTTCTTGCGACCTTCGTTGACGGAGAACAGGTCTATAAAGGTTAAACAAATTATCTGACTAAACGGGTGGATAAAAGTCCTCCCGTTTTTTCATTTTCCCCTTCAAAAAGCGCATATTTTTACATTTTCAACGCAAATAACAATTGAAGTATAAGCCTAAGTGACTTATACATTAGTGGTATGAAAAAGATCCTAGAAACACCACGTCTCATCCTTCGAGAAATGACTGATGACGATTTTCCTGCCCTTAAGAAAATTATCTCCGACCCTGACACGATGAAGTATTATCCTCAACCATACGATGATGCCGGAGTCAATAAATGGATAAATTGGTGCAAGGCTAGCTATGCGAAACGTGGTTTTGGCTTATGGGCCGTTGTTTTAAAAGAGACCGGAGAGATGATTGGCGATTGTGGTGTCTCTATGCAGTGCATAGACGACGAAGATAAGCCAGAGATTGGTTATCACCTAAGAAAAGATTACCATCGTCAAGGAATTGGCAAAGAAATGACGCAGGCCGTTAAGGATTATTTCTTCACCCATTTCGATTATGATGAAGTTTATTCATATATGAACGTGGAGAATGTTCCTTCCTATAAAACCGCTGAGGCAAATGGAATGAGTTTTAGGCATTTCTATGTGACCAAAACGGGTGAAAGATGCAGAATCTATTCCATAACTAGAGAAGAGTGGAAGAAGTTGGAAAATAAATAAGAACTATAGCCATTTTTACATGGAAATATAGCCGAAAGTCCTAATTAATTTAGTACTTGTTGTATAAAAATTAGAGGGCTTTTATTTAAAAATAAATTTTTGCCATATTTTGTTATTTGAATGGGAAATTTTTTTGATATAGTTGTATTGACATCCTTAGATGCTGCCGACACAGAAAGGAATTATGAATTTTTATTCTTGGTGCACAATACTAACTGAACTGATGATGATCGCGATGATTTTGCACGTCGTCCGTTATTCTGGTTTCACTAAGCAACAAAAAGGATGGTTTTTGGCTACCTTCATTGCGATTATGTTTTGCTCTGCCGCTGAATTCGCGGTTCACTGCGGGTTTTACGATCAATCATTCGCTATTCCACTTACTATCCTTACGGTTCTTCAGTTCTCGTTTGCTCCGATGTTAGCAATCGCTTTTTCGGGCGCCTTGGGACTTCATAAGCAAGCCCTAATCGCGAGCATGGTTTTTTCGCTCGGTCTTTTGATCCAAGCGATTATGGCTCCGTTTGGTTTGGTTTTCTATTTTAACGAAAGTGGCTATTTCCGCGGGAATTTGTTCTTCATTTATGAAATTTTCTATGGTGTCAGCCTTGTTTATCTAATCGTTTGCATGCTTGTTGTCGGCAAAAGATTCCGCAATAGGGACATGATTACGATTGTTATGGTTCTTATTATCATCATCGCTGGTATCATCCCGATGGCATTTTTCAAAATAAACATTACTTATGTTGCAATCGCTATCTCCGCTAGCCTTTGCTACATCTACTATAACGATTTGGTTCAGCAAGATATCCAAGCGGAAGTCAAAGAGAATCAAAAAAGAATTAGCGGAATGCAAGAGCACATTATCTCCGGATTAGCCAATCTAATCGAAAGCCGTGATATAGAGACGGGCGAACATATCAATCGAACGAAGGCATATACTAAGATACTTTCAGAAGCTTGCGTAAAAGATGGTGTTTATAAAGACCAAATCACCGATCATTTCATTGATCTTTTATATCAAACCGCTCCGCTGCATGACATTGGGAAAATCGTTGTTTCTGATGTTATTTTGAGAAAACCGGCAAGACTGACCCCGGAAGAATATGAAATTATGAAAAAACATGCAGCCGTCGGTGGCGCAGTAGTGCATAAAGTCTTAGAAGGCGTAACCGACGATGAATATATTGCCTTCGCTTCCGATGTTGCCACATATCATCATGAAAAATGGAATGGCGAAGGATACCCCAAAAAACTCAAAGGCGAGGAAATTCCCTTATCGGCAAGAATAATGGCCTTAGCGGACGTATTCGACGCTTTGGTTTCCGAGAGATGCTACAAAAAGCCGTTCCCGCCAGAAGAAGCCTTCGCTATTATCGAGAGCGAGTGTGGTACCCATTTTGATCCAAATCTTACAAAAGTATTCTTGAATCATAAAGATGAGTTTTTGTCTGTCTTAGAAAGTAAGACGGAATAAATTTAAGCGGGATTTGCCCGTGATTTTTAGTAAATATAGACTGGATTTACCGGTTTTTTTAGTCTTTATAGCGTAAATGAAATAATTAAGGCAACTAAGTAATAGATTACAAACGGCAGATTGCTCCATCCTCCGCATACAAGCATATGGAATAATCCCCTCGGCAACCTTTTCCATAATGGTAATAGCATGAAAAGAACCAAAGGGTTAATGGCGCCCATCCATTGGGGAAACACCGTCCAACCAGCCACGATTAGGATAAACATAATTATTGTTCCTGCACCCGCAGTAACCGTCACGATTATTCCTTGAACATTAACAAACTTTAAAATCTTTTTCGCCGCCTCAAGATGCCCGTCTTTGACCAATAATCCCAATAACGCGTATTCAAGATGATAAGCTCCGCCGAAAAAGATCCCACATACAGAAATCAAAAATGAAATCCAAGACAAAGGAAGGACATTTTGGTTCGTTGTCATAAGAATTATGTGGTAAAAGCTTAAGGCGTATAAAAAGGCCGTTAAGGGGCCTAGTAGCCCTCCAATATAGAACCGACGTTTATCTACTCTTCCCATGATTTCGAACATGGAATTCCATTTGTCTTTGGAGTCGTAATCGTTCTTATCAAAATATAGAGTCATATCTCCGACGTACATCAGAAGTGAACCTATTAATCCAATTAGTAAAGTAATTTGCAGTGTAGACATAAATAATCCTCTTTAAACAGGGAGATTATATACCTAAAAACTTATTTTGTTATATACGACTAACAAAATATTGATTGTATTTTTTTCACTTTTTAAATATATACAATCATAAAATGCAAAAATATGCGGGTTTTGCATGGTATTTTTTTAAAAATTTATCAATTCATTCATCACACTTTTTCGATTCATGCTCATAGAAGCAATGTTTGTTAATACAATAACCAGATCATGTTTTTATGAAACGAAATCCGCGGAAATATTTTATCTTCATGCTTATGGAAAGATTCATTTGAGCATCTATTTGTCAAAAAACCCTACTTTTATATGAAATATAAAAGTTTCTCTTTAATTGAGCGGGTATATATTTTATATTTATATAAAATAAGGTGGATTTTTTATGAAAAGAGAAAAGTTGTCAAAAGAAGAAAAAATTAAGGTTGCTGCTCAGAAGAAAAAACTCGAGATTCATCATAAAGAATTACTCGATGAACAGAACAAGCATCTTATGGAAGAAAAAGTCGCTCCAGAGAACGTCTGCATCTCCCTTCAACACATCAACAAAATCTACCCAAATCACGTTCAGGCGGTTTATGACTTCAATTTAGATATCAAAGAAAAAGAATTCATTGTTTTCGTCGGCCCCTCGGGATGCGGTAAATCCACCACCTTAAGAATGGTCGCCGGTCTAGAAGATATCACTTACGGTGATCTCTATATTAATGGAGAATTCGCCAATACCCTTTTGCCGAAGACCCGTGACATCGCAATGGTTTTCCAAAGCTATGCCTTGTACCCAAACATGACCGTCTATGACAATATGGCTTTTGCCTTAAAGGTTAAGCATATGAGTAAGGCTGAAATCAATGAACGCGTCGTCAATGCGGCCCGCATTCTTGAGATTGAAGAATACCTTGGTCGGAAACCTGCCGAATTATCCGGTGGTCAACGT
Source organism: Bacilli bacterium (assembly GCA_024683495.1). Classification (GTDB taxonomy): domain Bacteria; phylum Bacillota_I; class Bacilli_A; order RFN20; family CAG-826; genus UBA4951. The sequence goes on along the minus strand of JAIKYF010000035.1, from coordinate 1,379 downwards.
CAAAGAGTAGCTTTAGGACGCGCCATCGTCAGAAACGCCAAAGTCTTCTTGATGGATGAACCTTTATCTAATCTTGATGCCAAACTCCGTGTTCAGATGAGAAGCGAAATCGTTTCTCTCCATAATAAACTCGGGGCGACCACCATCTACGTCACCCACGATCAGACCGAAGCTATGACAATGGCCTCTAGAATCGTCGTCATGTCTAAAGGATATGTCCAGCAAATCGGCACCCCACGGGAAATCTATAACAACCCGAACAATATCTTCGTTGCCACCTTCATCGGTGCCCCAGCCATGAACATGATTAATGTCCAGATCAAAAAGGACGGCATTGTCTTACCGGATGGCTTGATTATTCCTATTTCCAAAGAGCAAAAGCAAAAATCCATCGACTTCTTGAATGCGGAAATTGCTTTGATCGAAGGAAAGAACGAAGAACTAGAAGAACAAAATATCGCTTTGACTCCTGCAGATGAAAAGGAAGCCAAAAAGGCCAAAGGGATCAAGAACCTTGCCGTTATTGAACTCAATAAAGAAGAGATTGAGGCCAATAATGAAAAGATTAGAAGATATCAAACAATGCTCAGCGAGGATGCCTTTGATGCCGTCTTAGGTGTGAGGCCTGAAGACATCGTTTCCCTCAATGCCTCTCAAATTCTAAAGAATGTTTCTAAGCCATTCACTCAGCACATTGAAATTGCCGAGCTTCTTGGCAATGAATATTATGCCTACTCCAATTTGGGAGAGAAGCGTTTGATTGCCAAGGTGTCTGCCAATGAAGATATCGAACCAAATTCTGACATCGAATACGTTTATAATCTCGATAAGATTCATTTGTTCGACATTGAATCGACAAAGAGAATGTTCTAATCCGAATACCGAACAAATCAAAACCGCCAAGTAGATTCTTGGTGGTTTTCTTTCTACAACAAAAAGACTCCCCGAAGGCATCTTTCGGGGAGTCCCTTTGAAAGGAGTTTATAAAAGTAAGTTAATTGCTGTGTTTTTTCTTCTTGCAAACAAGAATCGCGCTTACGCCGATGGTAATGACACCGGCAGCGATCGCGGCTGCGATTATGCCACTATTTGAGTTACCATCTTGATTCCCAAAGAGATTGAATAATCCTCCAGAAGCGGTATGTCTATTTAAGAAATCAGCTTTTCCATATCTATTGACCATGATGTCATAGTGGGCAAGACCTTGGAGAGCGGTGTCAGAAGTGATGTTTTCGCTGACCCAGGTGCTATCCGCTAAATTGGCAATAGCGGTGGAGATGGTTGAAGTTCTTCCTTGGAATGTGGTCCAAATGTCATCTGATGGAGCGGTTCCTTGAACGCATGGTACTTCTCTATAGAAAGCCTCTAAGAAGAAAGTG
>JAIKYF010000165.1 GCA_024683495.1 Bacilli bacterium | reverse complement strand
TTAAGCTCTTTTTCGATGATCTCGACGAGCTTGATGGCGAGAGGCTCACAATCGCAATGCGCGACGATGCATTCATAGTCTTCGACATGGTCGCCTAAGGTCTTGACGTATTCGGCGATTTTGGTGAGGGCGCCGGAGCGGCCTCTGGCTTTGCCGATGGAGCCCATCTTCCCTTCGGCCGACATGTTGATGATCGGACGGATGCCGATGATGCCTCCCATGAAGGCGGCGATGCCGGAGACACGGCCGGATTTGCCGAAGAATTTGAGGTTATCGGCGAAGAAATAGGTGGCGAAGTGATCGACTTCGGTTTCGGCCCACTTCTTGATTTCATCGATGGTTTTGCCTTCATCGGCGAGTTTTCTCACTTCATCGCAGATCTTATAGGCCATGATGGTGAAGCCTTTGGTGTCGAGGGTCTCGAAACGGACGCCGGGATATTCTTTTTTGAGTTCATCGACGGCGAGCTTCATGGCATTGAAAGTCCCGCTCATAGCCGCGGAGAAATGGACGTAAAGAATGTCTCTACCAGCCTTGAAGGAAGGCTCGAAATATTCTTTATAGGCGGCTGGGGAGATGCCAGCCGAGCCAGGGATTAAGCCATCCCTTTCTTTTTGGAAGAAATCTTTGTAGTCCCAATCCTTCCAATCTTTATAAGGATAGATTTCCTTTTCGTCGATGATATAAGGCATGGATATGAGTTTGACGTCATGCTCGATGGCATAGTTAAGATCGACGTCAGAATCGGTATCCATGAAGAGATCGAATTTTCTAGTCATAATGGTCCTCCATTTGTGTAAAGATATCATACTCTATAAAATCCAGAATGATATATCCAAATGCTTTCATTTACGGTTTTTTGAAACGTTTTGAGGGGTTTAGCAAGATTTATCAACGAAAATATCCATTAGAGTGAAAAATTTACAATTCAAAAGAAATTCCGTGCAAATCCCGCCTATTTTTCGCATTTCTCTTGTAAGTATTACAATTCTACGAAAAAAAGAATGGCATTAGATAGGTTAAATGCGTGCGTGTATGTATAAATAATGCGCACTAGATTTTGAAGGAGAATAAAAAATGTCAAAATTTGCAATCTTCGGAGATTCCACCTGCGACCTCACCAGAGACCTTCGTGAAGCCGCTGGAGTCGACTATGTCCCAATGGATGTCAGTTGGGAAGGCGAACCCGTTGAAGGAGTCAAATGGGATGGAAGCGAAATCCATGCCGACCTTGACTGGGAAGCCGGAGTCACCATTGAGGAATACGCCAAGATCCTCAAAGCCGGCCGCCGTATCATGACTTCTCAAGTCACCACCCAATCCTTATTAGAAAAATTCGAACCAGTCCTCGAGAAAGGTGAGGATATACTCTATATCGCTTGCTCCAGCGCCTTAAGCGCCTCCGTCAAGCTTGCCGAAAAGCTCTCGGGTGAGCTCGAAGCCAAATACCCCGGCCGCAAGGTCGTGGCCTTTGACTCCCTCTGCTCCACCGCTTGCCAAGGCATGATGGTCTGCCGCGCCGCCGCCTTAAGAGATGCCGGCAAGACCCTCGATGAAGTCGTCGAGATCCTCTACAAAGAAAGACTCAAGTACAACCAATTCGCCGCCATCGACGATCTTAACTACCTTAAGAGAGCCGGCCGCGTCAAGGCCTCCAGCGCCTTCTTTGGCAACCTCTTCGGCGTCAAGCCCATCGTCATCTCCGATGCCGCTGGCAATAACGCCGCCAACCACAAAGAAAAAGGCCGCAAGAATTCCTTGCTCTATATCGCTAAAGCCGCCGTCGAAGCATGTGAGGACATCGAAAATTCCACCATCGTCATCTCCCAGTTCGACTGCATGGATGCCGCGGAAATCGTCAAGGCTGAGATCCTCAAATTAGCGAAGCCAAAAGAGATCGCCATCCGTAACTTAGGCCCAATCATCGGCGCCTCCACCGGCCCTGGCACCATCTCCACTTTCTGCTTTGGCAAAGAAGTGACTTTCGTCGCTGAGAAATAGTTTCAAAGGTTCAGTCAATCATTATGAAAATCTTAAACGGCGAAACCTTCATCGCCATGGTCATGAATGGCTACCGTAACCTCAAGGGACATCATGGGGAGATCAACGATCTCAACGTTTTCCCCGTCCCCGATGGCGATACCGGCACCAACATGTCCGCGACCTTGACGGGCGGAACCAAAGCCATGGAAAAAGCCGATAAAGGATCAATCGGCGATGTGGCCAAAAAATTAGCCGAAGGCATGCTCCTTGGAGCCCGTGGCAACTCCGGCGTCATCTTAAGCCAGTTCTTCGCCGGCATCTCGGATGCCCTCGAAGGTTTGAAGACCGCGAACGTCACTCAGTTCGCCGCCGCTCTTCGCTCTGGCACCCAAAAAGCCTATGAAGCCGTCGTTCATCCTGTCGAAGGCACCATCTTGACCGTCGCTAGAGAAGGCAGCTCCTACGTCATGTCCCATCTCACCAAGATCAAGGATTTCGAAACCTTATTCGAAGTCCTCCTTAAGCAGATGAAACTCGCCCTCGATAAGACTCCTGAGCTTCTCCCCGTCTTGAAAGAGGCTGGCGTCATCGATTCCGGCGGAGCGGGCTTAGTCACCATCATCGAAGGCATGGGCAAAGAGATCATCGGCGAAGAGATCGCCGACTCCGTCTTCAACGGCCCCGCGAATGCGGTTGCCACCGATGAGAAGGTCCCCTTCACCGAGGATAGCGTCCTCGAATTCGGCTACTGCACCGAATTCATCTTGCAGTTGCTTAAGTGCAAGGGCGATCCCAAAGACTTCAAACTCAAGGAACTCATTTCCTTCTTAGGGACCATCGGCGATTCCATCGTCGCCATCCAACAAGGCACCATCGTCAAAATCCATGTCCACACCAAAGAGCCATGGAAGGCCATCCAGTATGTCCAAAAATATGGCGAATTCGTGACCTTCAAGATGGAGAATATGTCCATCCAGCACCAGGAAGTCCTTCTTAAGGGCGTCCAGGAAGAGCATAAGGTCCAACCTCATAAGAAAGTGGCCATCGTCTCGGTCTCCCCAAGTGAGGAAATCACCAAGCTCTTCAAATCCATGGGCGTCTCTGGCATCGTCTCCGGCGGTCAGACCATGAACCCCTCGGCCGAGGATTTCATCGCCGTCTTTGACGAAGTCAACGCCGACGAGATCTTGGTCTTCCCCAATAACGGGAACATCATCCTTACCGCTGAGCAGGCCGGTAAGCTCTATTCGAAGAGCAAAATCCACGTCTTGAAGAGCAAATCCATCGTCCAAGCCTATTCTGGCTTAGCGATGACCGACCTCGACAATATGTCGGTTCAGGAGAATATCGATGTCATCAACGATTCGATGGCGGGCTTAATCGCCGCGGAGATCTCCCCTGCCAACCGCGACACCTCCAACAATGGCTTAGCCATCCATGAAGGCGACTATATCGGCATCACCGGCGGAGCGGTCGTCTCCGTCGATGCCACTCCTCTTGGAGCGGCCGATAAGCTCATCGCCAAGGTCGAAGATCTTGAGGATAGAAGCCTTCTCACCGTCTTCTATGGTGAGGATGCCACCCCAGAATTAAGGAAGGAATTCGCCAAACTCATCGAAGAGAAATATTCTCATCTTGAGTTGATCCCGATTGAGGGAAATCAAAGAATTTATCCTCTCATTCTCGCGATTGAATAAGATAAAGCCGCGATGGAGTAACCCTCTATCGCGGCTTTTTTGATGCTCTAAAATGAGGACAAGGCTCAATTTCTTAGGAAATTGGGTCACCTAACTTATTTTTAATAAGGTATACTTATTAGGAAATGAGTTTTATCCCCCTTCATATCTATAGCGGTTTCTCTTATCTCCAATCGGGGCTTCCGGTCGAAAGGATCCCCTTATTGGCCAAGAAGCTTTCCTATAGCCACGTGGGGATCTGCGATAACGGATCCTTATCGGGGATCTCGCCTTTTTATCATCTTTGCGAGAAATATGGGGTGAAGCCCATCATCGGGATGGATTGCAAGACCAAGATGGGGACTTTTTCCCTTTTTGTCGAGAATGAGACGGGCTATAGGAATTTATTGCCTCTTACATATTTATCCTCTCAGGGTCTATTGACTTATGAAGATATCGCTAAGCACGCGGAGGGATTGACTTGCGTCTATCCATTCGAGGAGAGCTTCTTTTTCGGACATTATAGTTCCATGACCAAAGAGGAGATTCTGACCTTGGAGAGGCTTTTAGCCCCCTTTAAGCATCATTATCTTGGGCTTCCCTACGATTTAGATCAAGTCCGTTTAGTGGAATTCATCAGGGAATTCGCGAAGAATCATTCCTATGAGGTCGTGGCCTTCCCGAAGATCCTCTATATCAAGAAAAAGGACGCCTTAG
>JAIKYF010000076.1 GCA_024683495.1 Bacilli bacterium | reverse complement strand
GACCCATATAGGGTCTTAAAGTGTATCGAGGGCTTATTCTTTAGGGGCCACGAGCTCCTGGAGTTTTTGATGAAGCTCGGGGAATTTCTTCTCGCTGAGGATGAGGATCTTTCCTTCGGGAGAGAGGAAACAATGATCGCTATCACCTTCTAAAACCACCACATCATCTTGCTTCTTCATCACGTAATGAACGGTCAAGATGTAGCCATTATAGGATTTGAGTGAAACTTCGATGGACAGGGTGTCTCCGACAGTCGAGGGTTTCTTGAAACGGATGTTATTTAATCCGATGACTGGGGAGATGACTCCCATCTTCTCAAAATCGAGATAATCGAAGCCAATCTGCTTGAAGAAGTCGAGTCTCGCCTCTTCCATAAAACGGATGTAATTCGAATGATGGGTGATACCCATCTTATCAGTCTCGTAATACTGAACAAAGTGCTTATAAATTTCCATGTGCTTATTATGCCATTCTTGCCAGGGTTTTTGATATAAAATCTCAAAATCCCCGTCAAAAAGGCCCTCTTTTTATTGAGGGCCTTCTATATAGAGATTAGATTATCGAATATTCGATATGAAGACTCATCAAAGGCAATACTGACCAATGGTTGAATTTCTCGACGATTGTTCGATTCTGGATGATGCAAGATGAGGCGTTAATCTCATACTTCATCCCCACATCGTTATAATCTGTGTACTCATTGTATTCGCCCTCGAACGACTCACCGCTGATAGCTTGTCCATTCACGTAACAAGTGGGCTCGCAAACCGTCAAGGCCCCATAAGCAAGGCTGATGTTCTTAATTTTGACCTCACGGCCTTCCTTGGGTTTTATCTTAAGTTCAAGAGAGCCGCCGTTTCCATTAGCTGAGGCGAATAGACACAATCCCTTATAATGGATTGGCTTGCCTTGATTATAGGAGGAAGGAATCTCTCCATCATTGAAATTATAAAGGAGTTGGAGATCCTCATCAGAGCCGAGTAAATCCAAAGCATAATCAGTCCCGTCTTCGGTTGGCTGCTGAGAGACTTCTTTGCTGATATCCATATCGGCGAAGAAATCGGTGATATCGCTGTCGACTTTGGTAAGGCGCAAAGCACCGCTGTAGGTGCCATCGGCTTTCTTATAAATTGCCGAGACATCAAATTCCCAACCAAACTTCTTAAGATTATCCATCAAGGTTTGATTCTTGAATTGGCTTGCGAATGTGCTCATGGCGAAATGGTCGCCAGCATGGAATAAGTCGTCGGAAGAGAATTCATCCTGCGTTCTATATTCTTCGTCTTGGTTATTGCGAATCAAATGGATGATATCGAGATCTTCATCGGTCTCATAATGGTTAGAGGCGATGTAATAGCAACCGCCTTCATCGGGTTGATGACCGATTTCCCCATTATTTTGCCTCTCTAAAGAAGCATCGACGTGCCACACCCTCACTCCGACATCATCAATCGATTTGCTGCTTAGGTGATTTAATTCGGTTGGGGCATATAGCTCTAAGAGCATATATTCATCGAATGGAGAATCCTTCTCATTCCATTCACGGGTCAACAAGATGGTTTTGCCACTGGACTGGAAGTCATCCAACTCAATATCGAATGTTTGGCCATTCGTAAAGTCAGTCGAAGAGAAAACATAGGAATTAGTCCAGCCAAGACTATTGGAATGGAAGGGATCGAGACCCTCAAAGCTCGCATCCATAAGAGTGGCTCCCCCACATGGTTCATGGCCACCGCTTGGATAAAGCGCGGAATGGCCTTTTTCGGTATAGAGGTCAACGCTTCCGAAAGCATGCCCGGTTTCATGACAAAGGGTATAAGCGGCGCTCTTGAAGCGTTGGGCGTTGCTCGCCGAGAGGTCTTCAACATTCAATTGGCCAGTTGCGCTTGCAAGCTGCATCTGATAGCCATAGAAATCGCCAAACGGAACGAATTCGGCATTATTGACAGAGGGTGAGACCCCCACTCCGGAAGTATTCTCACTATAAGTATAATTGAAAGCGAAAGAATGGGTTGTGCCCTTATAGCCATAATAATTCCCGGCATAAAGCACGATTAAATTATCGATTTTGCCATCATTGTCTGCGTCGAATTCCGCAAAAGCGTCGCCATCTTGAGTGCTGGCATACCAAGCGGCAGCATCATTAAAGAGATAATAGAAATCCGAATTGCTCTCTCCGCCATAATCGGAAAGAGGGCGATCATAAGTATAGAAATCGGTCACGGTCCCGGTAATGGAGACCTTGCCGTGAGAAGCTTTCTCATAATACTCTTTCAAAGAAATGGTAACCTGGTCTCCCCCTTCGCCCCATAAAACGGTGTTAAGGTCTTCTAGAAGCTGATCTTTTTGCTCTTCGGTGAAGAAATTGCCGGAATCAGTGAACCACATAGGAATCACTAAGAATTTAACATTACCAGAAGAATTGAGACGGACATCGCCCCAGCCAATTCCTCCTTTGTTGGCGTTCAGCATCTTTAACCCATAAGTAAAATCCGTCGTTTCGTATTCACCAAAAACGATGGATAAAACATCATATTCCAAGGATAAGCCGCCATAGGAAAGAGTCACATGCTTGTGCTCATCGTCAGAGCCGGCCTCGATTTCGTATGTAAGTCCTGGATTATCTGTGATGACCAATGGCTCACCAACATCATATTCAGCATAGACATCGTTGACGAAGACTAAAGTTCCATTAATGACAGCCAATCCCGCCGCTTCTCCTTCAACGTAAACCCTATTGAGAGTCGCTTCGGTGACGGTGACGGTGGCAGAGACATCGTATGAATTATCTTCGCTATCAACATAATGGAAATTGATGGAAGATTCTCCAGCGCCAATCGCGGTGACTTTATTCAACTCCGAATTCAAAGAAAGGACGTTTGAATTCGAGATGCCCATGGTGTCATTAACATAATTTCCATCAAATAAAGTCCTAAAAGAGAGGGTTTCTGCTATGGAAATTTCAAATTCTTGGTCATTTTTCACTTTGGTGTTGGTGCCAGTTTCAACAACCACAAAACCAGATTCTGAAGAACCGTTTTGATTATCGATGATGACATGAATATAAGCAGCGGCTTTGTTATAGCCCTTTTCGTCCTTAAGACGAGCGACGGCCAAAACGCTCTTGATTCCGACGAAAGTATCGTATCCGGTGAAAAGACCATCTTCAGTGAGACTGCAATACTCACTCGCATCTTCAGTCAAGAGCTCATACGCGACTTTCATAGTGCTCGTCGCATATCTAGTCAAAGCCTCAAAGGCATAGGATTCTCCTCCGTTAATGGTGATTTCATACCATTTGACCTCTTCATCATAAACAAGGTTAGGATCATCAAAATAGATTTCGGGCTTTCCAGTAGGATCGGGCTCGACCGTAACGATTATTTGCTGCGTGCTCACAATCTGTTCATTTTGCTCGATTGTAATCTGTATAAATCCTTGGGTATAAACTTCAAGATTCGCCACGGCCGTGACCAATCCTTCCCCGTCGATTGAAATACTCCCATCGCTTTGGCAGGAATAAGTCAACTGGTATCTATAAATATCGATATTGGAACGGATTTGGTAGGTTTCTCCGGAAACCATTTTCAAAATATAGGCATCGGCCTCATAGTTGAAGGCCAACTTAGTATCGGTAATCAAGGAAAAATCATCATCCTCACTGCTAAATTGGCTGCTGGATTCGCTTGATACAGAGGAGTCCTCGGAAGATTCTTGAATTGATGAATCGGAAGACTCTTCAATGGATGAATCAGAAGAGGATGAAGAGAATGTAGATTCCTCGGAGAGAGAACTAGAAGTAGCCGCCCCGCTGCTGGAGCCAGGGCCAAAGGAAATATTACATCCACTTAATCCAAATATGCCAATTAAGGACAATATAAATAAAAGATTCTTTTTCATAAGGAACCTCCAATATCACAATAATTTTACAATTCAAAATGGTCAAGGACCATTACTTCATACAATAATCTTTAATTTATTATAATCTCCGATAAAAATTCACGGCAAAACCTGGATATTTTTCAAAAAAATCATTTTTTTATAACTAAATCCATGGGAACATCAAATTCCTCATGCGGAACAAAATCTAATATTTGTTCTTTGAATGCAACGCCTATCTTCTTGCCTCTAAACCCATTAAGATACCTATCGTAATATCCGCCGCCTCTTCCTAAGCGATTATTATCATTATCGAATCCAATCCCGGGGACAATTATGACTTCAATGTCTTCTTTCTCATAAACGTTTCCATTCAGAGGCTCGCGAATATGAAAATAACCATTCGATTCTCTTAGATCACTTAAGGACATAATTTGGTAGAATCTAAGTTGCTTGCCATAAACTTTAGGCAAAAGAACCACTTTTCCATCTCTTAGCAAATAACCAATCAAAGGATCCAAATTAACCTCGTTTTTCATCGCCGCGTATAAGGCGATAACTCGATATCCCGAAAGAAAAGAAAATAATTCCTTGCATAAAGCGATGGACTTATTTTCTTTTCCCTTTATATGGAGAATAATCTCTTTTAGATATTTCCGGGCATCTTTCTTAATTAACGCCATAGAACGTTTTCAATTTTTCGATAATAGCATCATCCTCTAAATAATAGAGTTCAGGGTCTCTAGCTACATTCAACAAAAGTTGTCCTAAACGTAAATCAGGGCACTTTTGCCATATATTTTTAATTTCATCCAACACTTTTTCGATGCGGTTTGGATCTCTCATAGCAATTACCTCCAAGGATGGCTAAACCTAAAGTAGCTTCATTCAATTTAGAATATTATAAAACGGCCTAGGTTCATTTGCCCTATAGATAAACGAAAGATTATTGCGAGTTATTTTGAAGGGTTATTGACTTTATTGACAAATAAAGGGAAATCGTCCTTAAGGGAAATCGCATAGAATGGGCGGTCGACATTGATCTCGATGACGCTGCCAGCCTCTGGCCCGGCACTTCCAGACATTGTCATCACAGTGATGCTTTCGCCCGCGACCCCATCCTTATTGAATTCGAAGTCCGAGGACTGCAATACCGAATCCAAAGATAGATTATTCTTGACTGAACTAGAAAGAAGCTTCGAATAATACTTCTCTTGTCCTGTGAGATGAGAAGAAAATGCCTCGGTGATATCGGCTGATTCTGTCGTGAGATGGAAATATGGCACATAGCCCATCAATTTCGCGAAATGCCTATTATCCATAAAGGAAGAATAGGCTTCGCTCACGGAAAGTGATTCTAAAGAAACGCCTTCGTTAGGCAAAACGATCAACATCTGAGTCGCGGCGATATCAAATCTAAAAGCCTCATATCCATCGCCTTGATAATAAGGAAGAGTCGCAGGCCAGTTAACGTCCCCGAAGACATAGGAAGGAGTCTCAATTGAGCCATCGTCCAAATAGAAAGTCTTGTTGGTTTGTCCTAAGCCATTAGGAACGAAATCCTTCATCTTGATGGCCCCATATGTAATGACTCCATCACCACTTAGATCAGGATCGGGGATAGGGATATTAAGACCCACCACATCATGGAAATATTCGGTGGCCTGGTCATGATAATTGTCTAAGGAGGCTAAAGAAGTGGCGATGTGATCGCCGGCGATTCTCTTTTGGGCCTCTTCGTCGAATTGATAGGTTGGCCCCACTTGCTGATGAAGGACTCCACTATCAAATTGGCAATACGCTTTTTCATATTCGTCATTCAATTCATAGAGGAAGTTCCAGGATTCTAAGAGGGATTTGCTATCGTTTTCGGCATTTTCTACGCCGAAGGAATCTAAATCAAAGCCATCCGAGACGGCGAGCAAAGAGGTCGCGGATAATAAATATGAGGCAGGAGAAAGGACATAATTCTTATTGTCCGAATCGGCGAAAAATCCATCTAGACTCTCGAGAGTCTTCTTTGAGACGCGGCCAACCAAGGTCTTATCTAGATCCTGAATTGAGGTAGCCTTTTCGGCGGTGACCAAATAGTCATTCCCCACCAAAGGACCTGGAGTTAAGGGATTTTGAGGATTTAGATTTGGGATAATGACCCCTAAAGCGATGGCGGATGCTAACGCCACCCCTCCGACTGGGATGCTGATTTTAGCCCATAAAGGAAAAACCTTTCTTTCTGGATAAGGATCAGGAACCATGGAATCGAGTTTAGAATCGATTCTCTTTTTCATTTGTTTTTCGAAATTCATAGAAGTCCTTTCTGAAGTTTCTCTTTGGCCTTTTCATAAAGCCTCCTCGCGGTCGATTCAGAAATGCCAGTTTCTTCCGCGATTTCGGCCCAGGTGTAGGAGAAACCCACTTTAAGATAGACAACGATCGTCTCTTTGTTGGAGAGGTGAGGCTCAAGAAGAGAAAGCAAGCCATTGGAGCATTCTTCCTCGTCATAGAGT
>JAIKYF010000075.1 GCA_024683495.1 Bacilli bacterium | reverse complement strand
AAACTTAATTTGAAAAGAATCAATTGGAAATTGATTGTGGGGACTTTAGTCCTTTTACTTGTCTCCGTGGCTTCTTTGGTGAGCCTTGGGTTTTACACTAATCACGTGGTGGAAGGAGAGGTCCGGCAAGTCGCGACTTCGCAAATAACCTCCTCCACGAATGAAGAGGCCAACCGTTTCGTCACGGTCAAATATATTCCATTCTTGCAATCTAGTTTCGTTATTAGAGACGTGAAGAATCTTCAAGAAGAAGGGACTTCGACTGCCGAAGAGATTAGAAACTATATCACGGAGAAGGCCACCTATCAGGAATTAGAATCCTGCGCCTTAATCTCCAAAAGCGGGACAATCGAGACTTTGGCAGGCAATCTCTTACCGACTTTATCCGATAATGAATATGTCGTGAAGACCTTAGAGACTATCAGGGCCAATCCCGATTATGAGAATCTCCCTCTCATCGATAAGGGAGTCGTGACCGACGGAGACACCCTCGGAAGCGATGGGAAGATGACGAAAACCGTCTTCTTCTGTTCGTGTCTAGAGGCGGAGATGAGCAATGGAGAGACTTCCATTGGCTTATTGTGGGGGCGTCCGGCGAAACTTATCGAGACGATGCTCAACGTCAACACTTCCTCCGATAGCATCCTCGTCACTTTCTCCGTCATCAACCAAGAAGGGGATTATATTTCTTCTGGTAACGATAAGATCTTCAAAAACTTCCTCACTCAGTTTAGGGAGCGTGATGTCGCGGATGATCGAAGCGTCGAGCAAGCCTTAGAGGACATCAAATCGGCGATTAAGAATGACACCTCGCTTCTTCTTCATGTCGTCTATGACAATAAGGAAGAAGGGACCAAAGAAAGAAGAACCATCCTTATCTCCAATATGGTCAATAGCAACTGGCATCTAGTCTCCGTCTTGCCTTACGGGGCTTTAGATACCTTGATGAGTCAGACCAATAGTGGCATCATCGCCGGCTCCATCGTCGCGATTTCTCTCATCTTGGCCTCTTTGGCCGTGGTCTATACGATTCTTCTTATCGATCACAATAAGAAGATGAGAATGATCAAAGCCTCGAAAGAGAAAGCCGAGAGATTATCTAATGAGATCGCTTTGGATAAGGAACGTTATTATGAGGCCTTCACCGTCGTCCATCAGGCTCTTAAGTCTGGGATGTGGGGCATGGAATTCGATGAGAATGGCAAGATGGTCAAAGTCACTTGGAGCGAGGAGTTCCGGAAGATGCTAGGCTTTAACGATGAAAATGATTTCCCCAATACCTTAGAAGCTTGGTCATCTAGGCTTTTGCCTGATCAACATGATCGAGTCGTTCAGGAATTCCAAGAAACCATCGATGATTATTCTGGCGAGAAGACTTATGACGTCGAATACGAACTTGCCAATAAAGCGGGCGAATACCGTTGGTACCACGCGGCGGGCCGCTTAAGAAGAAAGCCCGATGGCACCCCAATCGAATACGTCGGTATCTTTATCGATATCAACGATAAGCATTTGGCGGAGCAGCGCCTCCAAAAGGCTCTATCTGAGGCCGAGGCCGCCAATAAGGCCAAGAGCGAGTTCTTATCCAATATGTCCCACGATATCAGGACACCGATGAATGGCATCGTCGGAATGACCAATATCGCCCAAACCCATATCGACGATAAAGAAAGAGTGGAGGATTGCCTTAGAAAAATCGATTTATCCTCCAAACACTTATTAGGCTTAATCAACGATGTCTTAGATATGTCGAAAATCGAATCCGGGAAGATGGTCCTCAATATGGAAGATCTTTCCTTAAGGACGATGATGGAGACCATCTGTGACATCATCCGAACCCAAATCAAGATGAAGAACCAGCATTTCGATATCTTCATCAATAAGATCATCTCCGAGCACGTCTATCTTGACTCGGTCCGCATCAATCAAGTCTTGCTGAATCTTTTATCTAACGCGATGAAATTCACCTCCGAAGAAGGAACAATCACGATTTCCCTTAATCAGGAAGAATCTCCGAAAGGCGAGAAATACGTCCGCACCCACATCTATGTCAAAGATAATGGCATCGGGATGTCCAAAGAATTCCAAGAGAAGCTCTTCACGGCTTTCGAAAGAGAAGATAACCTTCGTATCCAAAAGACCCAGGGAACGGGCTTAGGAATGGCCATCACTAAGCACATCATCGATGCGATGGGCGGAACCATCGACTTCGAAAGTGAGCTTGGCTCCGGCACGACTTTCCATATCACCCTCGACTTAGAGAAAGTCGAAAGGGATGAGGCGAAGATGAAACTCCCCAATAAGAAGATTCTCGTCGTCGATGATAATGATGACATCTTATTGGCCGCGAGTGAGGCGATCAAAGAACTTGACGCCATACCTGATACCTGTCACTCTGGCAAAGAAGCCGTCGAAAAAGCCAAGAATAACGATTATTTCGCGATTCTTGTCGATTACAAGATGCCAGGCATGGATGGTATTTCCACCATCAAAGCCCTGAGGGATGTATTAGGCGATAAACTCCCAATCAGCCTTATCTCCGCCTATGACTGGAACGATTTTGAGGAGGAAGCCAAAAACGCCGGGGCGACTGGTTTTATCTCCAAGCCTTTATTCAAATCCACGATTTATCATGAGCTCGTGAAATATATGGAAGACTATGAAGGCGAGGCGAAAGAGACAAAGGACCACATTGATCTCAAGGGGTTAAAATTCATTTTGGCCGAAGATCAATACATCAACGCCGAAATCATGTCCTGCCTCTTAATAGAAAGAGGCGCGGAAGTGGATGTGGCCGAAGATGGCAAACAAGCCGTTTCCCTCTTTGAGAAATCAGAAGAGAAGCATTATGATGCGATTTTGATGGACTTAAGAATGCCGAACATGAATGGCTTTGAGGCCACCGAAGCGATTAGGAAGATGAAGCGTCATGACGCGAAATCGATCCCCATCATCGCCTTAACCGCGGACGCCTTCGCCGAAGACGCCAAGAAGTGTTTGGAAGTTGGGATGGATGCCCATTTAACTAAACCAATCGATATCGATGTCCTCGAAAAGACTTTAGCTAAGTTCCTTCTTTAATCAAAATCCCTGGCAAAACCATAATATTTTCGCCAAGAGAATACTTATTAAGCATCTTCTTGGCGAATTTATTTATTATTATTTATAATAAACGAGTCTATTACTTAGGAGGGTCGATATGTTTAGAAGAATCATGAACGAAATTCACGATGAGGAAAGAGCCTTTTATCATCTTGAGGATGCCACTGTCGTCGATTGCACCTTTGCGGGTCCTGCCGATGGGGAGTCCTCTTTTAAAGAAGGAAGAAATCTTACTCTCGACAATGTCTCTTTCTCTCTCCGTTACCCTCTATGGCACGTGAAGAAATTCAAATTATATTATGTCACGATGGATGAATTGACGAGAGCCGCTCTCTGGTATTGCGTGGATGGCATCATCGAAGATTCGACGCTCCATGGCATCAAAGCCGTAAGAGAATGCGAGAATATCAAAATCTCTAACTGCGACATCATCTCCCCGGAATTTGGTTGGAAGAGCAAGAATATCTCTTTGGTGAATACTTCGATAATCGCCGAATATCTCTTCTTTGATTCCAAGAACATCAGCCTCGATGAAGTGAGGATGAAAGGGAAATATTCCTTCCAATATGTCGATGGCTTAGTGATCGAACATTCCTTATTAGACACCAAAGACGCTTTCTGGCATAGCAAAAACGTCACCGTCAAGGATTCCACCATCAAAGGTGAATATCTTGGTTGGTTCTCTGAAGGCCTCACCCTCATTAGATGCACTATCATCGGCACGCAGCCTCTATGTTATTGCAAGAACCTCAAACTCATCGATTGCCAGATGGAGGATTGCGATTTAGCCTTCGAATATTCCGATGTCGAAGCGAGAATCTTCGGGAAAGTCGATTCCATCAAAAATCCCCATTCAGGCAGAATCGTCGTCGATGAAGTAGGGGAGATCATCCAGGAAAATTCCATCATGGAAAATAATGCGGTGATCGAAATCGCGAAAGATTAGACGCGATAAAAACTATAAAAAACTAAATCCGTGCAGGTTTTGCACGGATTTTTTAGTATTGATAGCGTTTTCTCATCTTAATGAAGAAGAAGATGGTGACGATGGTGGAGCCGATTTCTGCGAACGGTCCAGCGGCCCAGATGCCGTTGACATTCCATAATAAAGGAAGCAAGAGAACCGCGGATACTTCGAAGATGGCCACTCTCACTAAAGAGATGATCGCCGAGATCGTTCCGTTATTTAAGGAAGTATAGAAGTTTGAGGCGAAGATTGAAAACCCGGCTGTTAGATAGATGAAGGAGAAGATTCTAATACCATTCGTCGTGATTCGATGCATCTCTTGGTTACCATTAGAGAACAAAGAGGCCAATAAGTCCGAACCAATGATCGATATCGCGAACATCACAATTCCCGTGATTCCGATCAATATCAAAGATTTCTTCCAGATATTCGATATTTCCTTCGGATTCTTCGCCCCATAGTTATAGGCGATGATTGGGGCGACGCCCATCGAATAGCCAATGAAAATCGCCATGAAGACGAAGTTGAGATAAAGCATAACCCCATAAGCCGCGACCCCGGTTGGCCCGGCGTATTTAAGCAGCTGCATATTATAGACGAAACCTAAGACGGCCGAAGCAATCTGAGAGACGAATTCCGACATGCCGTTATAGCAGGTCTGTAACAAAGGTTTGATCTCAAATCTCGTTTTTCCGATATGAATCGGTAGTCTCTTGTTGAAGATAAAATAAAAAATCGGGATAACTCCGGCGATGAATTGCCCTTGAATGGTGGCTAAGGCCGCCCCATTGATCCCTAATCTAGCGACGACGATATAGATGTAATCGAAAAGGACGTTGCTTAGTCCCGCCGTCAACATAAAGAAGAAGCAGGTGCCGGGTCTTTCGGCGACGTTGAAGAAAGGTTGGAAAAGATATTGTAGGCAGATAAAAACCATCCCTAAAGACATCGTTTTGCCATAGGTAATGGCGGCTTCCACCATCTTTTCGGAATTCTCAGAACTAATCCTAGCCAAGGCTATAGCGACTGGCTCAGTCGTAAAATACATGATGACGCCTAAGATGAAACCTACGGCGATAGTGGTGTAAACGATAAGAGAAAAATAGCGGTCGGCCTTTACGCCATCGCCTTCGCCTCTAATCTTGCCAACTAAGGCCGCTCCGCCGGAGCCAAACATAAATCCGACGCAGGAAAAGACGGCATAATAAGGGAAGATAAGGTTTAATCCAGAGAATGCGTCAGTGCCCGCGACCGAGGAGACGAAAAACCCATCCACGATCGTATAGAGGGACGTGAAGACCATCATCGCGATAGGGGCAGCGACGATCTTAAAGATTTTCTTGAAATTAAAATGCTCGGATAAGGCTACCATAACTAAACCCGTGTTAGTCTATCATAGAAAGTAAAAAAGGCTACTGAAAGATATAAGATCTTTCAATTTTTGTAGTTTAAGCATCAATAGGTGATATCATTAATGACGCGGCAATTATGGAAAAGGAAAGAAACTGGTTTGTCAAAAACATCCCAAATTTCATCACTGGGATTCGTATCGTCGGTTCGTTCTTCCTCTTTTTCCTTCCGGTCTTCTCTTTACCATATTATCTAGTCTATGGCTTTGCCGGTTTCACCGATGCCTTGGATGGCTTTATCGCGAGAAAATTCAAATTGACCAGCAAAATCGGGACTTTATTAGACAGCATCGCCGATTTGATCTTCTATGTGGCGATGGCCTTCTCCATCTTCCCAACTCTCATGAAGGTCTTCACCCCTCTTCATTGGACTTTGGTTCTCATCCCGACCGTCATTCATCTTAATGGCTATATCGTCTGCGCTTGGAAATATAAAAGATTCTCGGCTCTACATACCTATGCCAACAAACTGATGAGTTTCCTCATCTTCGCTTATCCATTCGCCTTCATCAATAATGTCGAATTAGCTTATAGCCTCTATCTCTATATCGGTTCAGGATTCGCCATCTATAGCGCGGTTGAAACTAACTTGATTCACTTTATTTCCCATCGCTATGACGTTCGTAATAAATCAATCTTCTTAGTAAGACATAACGAGCAACTTCCTCTTGAAGAAGAGGCCTAATAAGCAAAATATTGCGTTTTTGCACGGGATATTGCAAAAGGGCTACTGGATTCCAGTAGCCCTTTTTATTAGATTATCAGCGCTTATTTGCCTTTAACGGCGAGCTTCACGCATTCATAGGCCCCGTTGTAGTAGCCTTGTTTTTTAAGTTCTGTGATTTGATCGGCCATATGGGCGATGATCTCCCGGTCTTTGATAAGGGTATCAAGCATGAGATTGGCCGATTTCTTATCGGGGCATTCCCAGGTGGCGTCCCCAAACTCTCTTCCATGGATGGCCCCATAGACTTCATGTCCGCCGATATGGCGCATGAAGAGTTTGGGGATTGGATAATAGGCGAGTTCGGATGGCTTAGTGACCAATAAATCCGAAACGGGCATCAAGAGGTTCGTGCTATAGACGGCCTCGAAGATATTTTTGTTATAGATGCAGTGGATGCCGGTGAGTTCTTCATCGACAATGGTTTCTTTGAATTCCTTGAGTTTGGAATATTCATCGAAATAGGTCTCGCATTTGATCGTCCCTAATTTCTTTAGCATCTTCTCATAGACGTCTTTGTGATCGCCGAAGTTGATGAGCAAGGCCACTTGCTTCTTCTCAACATAGGGGAGAAGATGCTTGACCATCTCAAGGAATTGCTTAAATCCGGCACCGGCGCCTCCGACGGTCATGAGGATTCTAAGGGGCTTGCCATTTAAGGCTCTCTCCTTACGTCTTTCATTGTCTTTCTCTAAATCGACGAGAAGTTCATGATCGACGAAACAACCGACCATCTTGAGTTCATCTTCCTTTAAGCCTTTAAGAGGTTTCTTATCGAAGCCATCTAAGGTTTTATAGCCTAAGTAAGCGAATGGGGTTTGAACGGTATGGATGGCCCCTTCGGAAAGATGAAGTCCCATCGGCCAGTTATCGGGGATGGCATTGACGACATGGGTTAAGCCAGCATGGATGGCGCCTTGGGAAGGCCAAACGTGGGTGGCGATATAAGGCATATCCTTTGGGATTTCCCTGAAGATAGGGATGAGAAGCTCGCTATTGGCCTGGTCTTTGGCGTTATAGGAGATTTTCTTGAAGCCTTCGCAGTTAAGAGGCTCCCAGATGAGCTTATTGAAGAGTTTGGATTTCTGGGAGATTCTCGAAGCGAGGGAATAAAGTTCATTCTGGCTTCTGATCATCTTGGAGCCAGTCGCATCAAAAGAAGCCAGGTCTAGCCAATAAGGCTTATAACCCAAGGCCTTCGCACAGCTTGCCATCGCGATGGAAATGCGGTAGTGGCCAAAGCCCATTCTGATGTTCCCGACAATCAAGCCTTTTTCATCAAATGTGGCAGGTTTGTCAGTGAAAACGATATTTTGAGCCCCTAAGAAATCGAGAGTGGGGATTTCTTCGAAGGCGAGATGATATTCTTTCTTGGAGTCATCGCCGAACTTCTTGAGATATTTGTTTTTGC
>JAIKYF010000064.1 GCA_024683495.1 Bacilli bacterium | reverse complement strand
GACGTAATTATCATCGGCAGCGGGGCTGTGGGAAGTTTCATCGCCCGTTCCTTGACCCGTTATCAGCTGCAAATCCTCGTTTTGGAAAAAGAAAACGATGTCGGCGATGGGGGCGAAGAAAAAACGTCTAAGGAATGTTTGAGTTTCCTTAGACGTTTTCTTGCTTTTGGTCTAAATGGCCTTGAATAGGGATCAATCAGGCTTACTGAGATGCTCGAAGGCCTTTTTGACGTGCTTTTCGGTTAGGCCCGTTTTGGGGCTCGTCTGAATGAGATTGGGGGTTAGATGCGAGGCTTTATAGTCGAATCTTCCATCGTCGAGGATGATGAAATTATCGACGTGGATCTTTTTCTTCTCGAGGCGCGAGATGTAATCGAGGATCCCTTCTCCCCTATCGACCCAGTCATCATTGATTTTCCCTAAGGCTTTTAAGCCGGCTTTCGCTAGCTTCTCATCAAGATAATTGGCAAGTTCGTCTTGTTCGGATTTCCTAGAGGGGGTCACATACCAATTGAGCTTCCAGGTGGAGATAAGGACGATGAGGGCCTTGCTCTTTTGGACGATCTTTTTTAATAAGAGGACTTTCTTATCCTCGATTCCCGTGAAAGTGTTGATTTTATCGGGGGTTGAGGCGCAGTTAAGGACCCCATCGACATCGAGGAAGATGATTTTGACCGTCCTTCTATTCTCCCCTAAGGCCTCATAGACTTTCTTCTTATTGATCTCGCCTTTTTCATTGATGAAATTCTCTTTAATTAGGCTTTCGTAAAGAAACCGGGCCTTATTGAAGCCAAAGGCGAAGTCTCTTTGGAGATGGGAGATTGAGGTGAGATCCCTATCTTTGAGGTAAGGCAAAAAATCTTTGAGGTTAAGTTCATCCATATCGTACCCATATTATAGCATTTTTTCGCCCTTTAGGCGAGGATGGACGGATGGATGTCCCTTTATAGTCCCACCGATAAAAGACGGTCGACGATCTTTTTGTCGGCCGGGCACCATTCTAAAGACGATAATTCAGTTAGCGAGAAGAAATTCTCCTCGCTATGGATGCCGTTTTCATGAAGGAGATTGCCTTCTATTAGGTGAGAGATATAGACATCCATATCAAGATGAAAGTCTTCGTATTCATGCTGGACGTTCATATAGAATCTATCGATGGAGACTAAGGAATTGAGTTCTTCTCTTATTTCCCTCACTAAGGCAGACTCCGGAGTTTCATCCCTATCGATCTTTCCGCCGGGGAATTCCCACTTCCCCTTCAAGGGCCCATAGTCTCTTTTGGCCGCGAAGATCCTCTCCTCTTTGATGATGATGGATGCGACGACGCGAATGCTTTTCTTATCCCTAATCATGGCTTTCAAGATATTCCCCGAGATAATCCTTAAGCTCAAGGACGAAATCATCCTCTTGCCCATCGATCATCAGTTTGACTAGGCGATACTCGAGCTGATCGATGGGAGGATATACCTCATCATTTCCATCATCTGGGAGCAAGAACCAGAAGGAATCGACTATTTTCGGAGATTTGAAGGGAGTCTCCCCACTCATATAGCGGAGGGAGAGATAATCCCTGATCGTCGATTGGAGCTTATTCTCGCGGATGGCCTTTTGGACGACGTAGGATTTGCGGCATTTGGAATCGAAGACGAGGAAGGCTAAGGGCACCCCATCTTTTTTAAGGATCAAGGAGAAGTCTGGCGATCGGTGGCGGGTCTCGGTGGAAAGAAGATAGATCTCGCCTTTTTCGGCGAGGGAGACATCCACCGCCTCCACTTCATAAATGAGAGTGATCTCATATTCGTCCCGGGCGAAATGCTTGACTATCTTCTCATAGTCGAGATCCTCGCTCACGTCGATGAAGCCAAGCTCCCTGATCGCCGCGTCGATGGTCAATAGGCAATAGGACTCAAAGAGCTTAGAGGTTTGCTTGATGGGAGAGAGAAGAATCGAGCCATAGTTATTGGCGAAATTGTAGGCAAAGCCTTTGTATAAGGGGAGATATAATCGCCTTTCTATCGTTAGATACCGAGGGTAATGGATAAGGGAGGTGGGCCTAGACGATGATGGGGATAAGGGTAAGAAATGTTCCGAAAGCAAGATTTTATCGATATTTATCACGATTTGTCTAGAAGAGATGAGATACTCTTTGACTAGGTTGATTCTTTTTAAGAAAGAGTCGACCTGATGCCTAGTGTGGCTCTTCCAATTATCCGGGCTAGGGGAGACGCTTTTAAGGAGATGATGATATTTCCCCTCGACTTTCTTTAATTCCTCCCCCGCTTTCTTATCGAGGTCGGAAAGCTGATATTTGCCAAACAAGAGCATGAACTTCAGATAGCGGTTGAGCGGGATATCCGAAGTCTGGACCATTTTGGAGGAGAAACGGGTGTCGCGAGAGGGGGTCCTGGCGTTTTTGATGATGGAGCGCGGGGATTGGCGGCGGGCGACTTGGCTTAAGACCACCACCCTCTTATCGAGGAGGATGGGGTTCAAGACGATATGGCTCAAAGAGGAGAGAATCTGGGTTTTGTTGCCTAAAATCGCGCCTAAAATCGAATAAAAGGAGCGGAAAGAGGAATTGTAGATCCTTTTGGATGGGAGATATTTGGCATCCGCCTCATAAAGGAGATTCTCATCGTAGCGGGCGATGGCGGCGATCATATCCTTATATTGATGGTCGCTCGTGGAGCCTAGATGCTCGATTTTATAGAGATAGAGGGAGGACTTGCCATTTCTATTATCGACGATCCGGAGGCGGTATTCCATCGGGGGGTAGGGATGGTCGTTATGGTTAAGAAGAGCCTTCTCCCCCTTTCGGAGAGCGATCTCCCCTCCTTCCTCAAGATCCTCTAGATAAATCAAATGGTTCTCGCTATCGTTAATGAGCTCATAGGTCCCATATTCCTTGAGGGAAAAAAGGATGTTCTTGCCCCTTATTGTAGAGAGCGAAATCTCCCTCTCCTTAGAGGAGGTCTTGCCGTTATCCTCAAAGATTTCCGAGAGGATGAGATTATCGGGTGAAGCCATATTTATTCACTTCCTGGATTTTCTGGCGGACCAGCCGCTGGGTCTTTTTGAAAGAGGAGACACCAGGGTATTTATTGAGGATCGAGAGGATGCCCATCGTCTCATCGTCGACAAGGATATCGTCTAGTTCCTCTTTTGAGCCAGAGATCTTCTTGACGACGATTTGGGAGATGACAAAGTCGAAGGCTTCCTCCCTTTCGAGGATATTGGCCGAATTCTTCAGATAAATCGCCATCTTATTCAAAGAGCGGAAAGAGATGCCTTTGTTATAGACCGATCCAGTCAAAAGCTCGTTAAGCTCATTGAGGAGGGCGAATTCCTCATCCTTGAATTCGGTCGCCGAATTGCCAACCTTGCTTAAAGAGGTCGCAAAGCGGCTATAGGAGATCTCTGGGAAGTTCTCGCTTTCGGCGGTGCCCATGTCTTTGAGGCTGGTGAACGAAGGGGCCGAAAGGTTGATGACGATGGCCCTATCCATCAATCGGTCGGAGATTTGCTTGGTGGTTTCGTCGATGTTGACGGTCCCGATGAAGAAGAGGTTCTCGCCGATGTTGATGGAGCTTGGGTAACGGTCGCCGTTTCTGACGTTGAGGTTATCGCTATATAGATTAAGGACGCGGTTATCGGGGTCTTGCTCCAATAAGGAGATGAAAGGGGCGAACCAATGCTCGATCTGGGAAAGGTTCATCTCATCGAAAATGACGAGGTGGATCTTGTCCTTATGTTCGGCGGCATCGATCAAAAAGCTCACCAAACCCGTCTGAGACTCCATGAATTCGGCGTTGTAGTTATCGTCTCTCCCATTCATCGGACGGATATAGCCTAGGACGTCTTCAGGCTCTAGATAGGAAGGTGAGACGGGGACGAATAAGACGGTTTTCCTCGCCCTATCAAGCCCTAAGGTATCGGCATAGACCATCGGCAAACGGGTCTTGCCGATGCCGGAAGGCCCTTCAAGGATCACGAGATTGCTCGATTTGAGGGCGGCATGGAAATTCCTGATGTCCTTCTCATCGTAATAGAGATTCCGCGATTTGGCGTTTTCGACGACTTTATAGATGAAGTCCTGCTCATCGAAAACGGTGTTTTTCCTCATCGAGGCCTTAAGGAAGGTGATGTTTTTGACGTAGAGGTTGCTTGGCTCATCCTCATAGACGGAGGGGGCGATGATATATTGCTCGCTTTTCTCCTCGATGACCTTGATGTCGAGTTTTCGATAGGGTTCCTTCCCCTGCTGCTCCACGATCTTCCAGCGGTTATAGAAATTATCGGCATCCTCGAAATTCGGGACGTAATTGATCTCATAAAGGGAATCTTTGACCCAGACGTAACGGAGGGTGGCCGCCAAAGAGCAAGGGTAATTGGGGAGGATGAGGTCTTGGCCCTTTCTTACGATGCTCTCGAAATCTTTCTTCGAGCCCCCGAAAGAGGGGACGAATAAAGAGCTGTTGTAGTCCCCGTATTCGATGGGCTTGCCGATGAGGGTGGCGTTGAGCTTGAGTTTGTCGCCGCCTTCATAAAAGTATGGGGTGAAGAAGACGAGTTTCTTGTTGAAAGCCTCGGAAAGGCAGGAATACCTTTCATCGTTGCTCATATAGGAATAGCTTTCGGCATCTTCAATAGGCAAGATCTGGTCGAGGAGATTTTTGTTGAGGAAAAGCATGAAGGTGGAATAATCCCCGCGGTAATCGACGTTTTTGATGAATTCCTGGCGGGAAAAATTGACATTCTCATTCATGATGGGGACGATGGGGGTGATTAGGATATAGCCTCTTTCGGGCAAAATGCCATCGGCTTTGACGACCCCGATGAGGGTCCTTCCTTCCAAATCGTTGAGGGCCCGATTCAAATCGACGGTGATATCCTCACTCTCTTCGATCAGTTGCTCCCTATTCTCGATCCTTTTTTCCGAGAGGGGCCCGCTTTCCCGGGGCTCAGGGCGGGGGGCGCTTTCTAACTTATGGATCTTTTCCTCCAATTCCTTGTTCAAGGCCTCTTGCTCGGCCTTGGCTTCCCGGGCTTGCCGCGCCTCGTCCCTGGCTTTGTCTAGATTTTGCTGGAACTCTTTTCTCTGATCTTCCAGCTCCTGCTTGAGTTTTTCGTTTTCTTTTGCTTTCTCATCCCGGGAGTTTCTCATCTCTTCGAGGGCCAAGTTATCCTTTTGCCTTTCGAATTCCTCTTGGTCGAATTTCAGATCGAGGTCGAGATATCCGCATAATTCGATGACATTATTCCTATCGTTTTCCTCGAGTTTGGCCAAGAAGGCGACCATCTCGCTTTTGGAGAAATCCTCATTATTGACGATGGCATCCCCTAACGCCTTGCTTTTTTTGAAGGAGGCCTTCAGCATTTTCTTGATGAATGTGTCGTATAAGGCGTTGTCGAGGGTATCGAATATTTTCTTGAAGAATTCTATTTTGATTAGATTATCGTTGAGCACTTGGGTCTGGAACGTTCGCTTATTGGTGCCTGACAAAGAGTCCTTGATGGTGTTCTTATTGCTTTTCATGAAATTGATGATCTATTGCCGGTAATTATTGAATAAAAGCTCGCAGAACGGCTTCTTTATCTCTTCCTTAGCCTGCCGTAAATCCTTAAAATCCGTGGTGTTTTTCATAATGATTTCTCCTTTGGGGCACATAGCCATCTCTACATTGAATCATTTTACCCCATCGAGGCTTTTCTATGAAGAAAAGGGATGGATTTTCGATGAAAAAACCTCCTGAACAAGATAATTCAGGAGGTTTATCGAGCTTATTCTTACTCTTTCTTATCGGTGATGACTTCTTTGATGCCAGCCGCGAGTGAGGCCAATTTGCTCATGTCGCTGGGGATGATGATCTTGGTGGCTTTGCCATCGGCGACTTTGGCGAGGGCCTCATAATACCTTAAGGTGAGGACCGCATCGTCGGCTTCGGCTTTCTTTAAGTCCATTAAGCCGT
>JAIKYF010000051.1 GCA_024683495.1 Bacilli bacterium | reverse complement strand
GACAAAGTAATAATAATAAGAGCAATGCCACCGAAAGAAAAAATAAAGAAAATAATAAGTTGGTATTCAAGAATGACACAAACAAAAAAAACGATGGTCATTAATAATCCAATAATAGCTAAGGCTAATAAGATAACTCTCGACTTACCTTTGATTCTACAAGAATTTACTATTGCGGTAATTCCAAGGGGAATACCTGCTATTGCAACGCCAATCAACAACAAAATAAATGTCAGCATGTCATAATTATAAATAAAAACTCGCATAAATGCGAGTTAATTTATCATTTGGTGACCCTACTGGGAATCGAACCCAGGATTCAACCTTGAGAGGGTTGCGTCTTAGCCGCTTGACCACAGGGCCGCGATAGAAATTAAATCACTTAGAGATATAAGTTGCAAGCAAAAAAAAGCACCCCCATGGGATTAATGGAGGGTGCTTTATATATTAGGCTAAGGCGCGGAGACGGTTTTTGACGACTTCTTCGGTGAGAATCTCAATGATCTCGTGAAGATTTGGGCTTTCTTTCCCACCGGTTAAGGCGATACGGAGAATCTCCGCAGCGTCAGAGACGGATCCGGAGAAATTTTCAGGGTTGGCCTTATACTCTTTATTGGAGAGGGCAAATCCATGGGCGCCGGCGATTTCCTTGACGCTATTCCACCAGGTCGATTCATCGACTCCATAAATCATCTTGTCGGCGAAATCCTTGAGGAGGGAAGAGAGGAATTCCTTAGAATATCTCTCATTGAATGGGAGGCCGTTTTTGACGATTTCCGCGTAATCTTTCTCGAAGAAGAAACGGGTCAATGGCTCGATGTCGGAGTATTTGGCATAGTCCTTACGAGGATGTGCTCTTTCTTTCTCGATATTGAGTATTTTTCTAAAATAAGCAGGATTTGCCATGATTTTCTCATGCAAAACCTTGTCATATTGCTCACTCCAATCAGTCACCTTCTTAAGGATGGAGTCAACTGGATCGATAGCGATGATCTCTTTGGAGAAATAATTGAGCTTGTCGCCATCGAAT
Organism: Bacilli bacterium; assembly: GCA_024683495.1. Taxonomy (GTDB): domain Bacteria; phylum Bacillota_I; class Bacilli_A; order RFN20; family CAG-826; genus UBA4951. Next base: position 19,675 of record JAIKYF010000051.1, on the reverse strand, counting down.
AAGGCACCATCAAGGGACATCTTCTTAAGGGAGAAGGTAAAGTTCTTGATGGAGAGTTCCTTGTTTTCGATTGACCATTCCTCGAAGTTGGAATTAGCGATGCTCATCAAATAGACGAGTAAAGCCTCTGGAGGATAACCGGTCTCTAAGAAATAGGAGACGGCCGCTTCTGGGTCTTTTCTCTTCGAAAGCTTACGCTTATTGCCATGGTCAAGCTTCATGATGACTGGAAGATGGGCGTAACGTGGAGCTTCCCAACCAAGGGCTCTGAACATATCAAGATGGATTGGGGTCGAAGGAATCCATTCCTCGCCTCTGGTGATGAGGGTGGAATGCATGAAGTGATCGTCGCAAACGTGGGCGAAGTGATAAGTCGGTAAGCCATCGGACTTCAAGATGACGACGTCGACGTCATTGTCTTGGAGATCGATTCTTCCACGGATGGCATCTTCGAAGAAGGTTTTCTTATCGTGGTCGCCTTGGGATTTATAACGGATGACCCAGGGAGTGCCGGCTTTGACGCGGGCAATCTGCTCATCAACGCTTAAATTCCTATCACGGGCATAGACTCCATAATAGCCAGGGAGAATCTTATTGGCTTCTTGGAAGGCTCTGATTTTCTCAAGGTCTTCGGTGGTGCAGAAATCAGGATAGGCTCTTCCGCGTCTAATCAACTCCTTGATAACGGTGCGATAGATATCTCTTCTCTTGCTTTGCTGATAAGGCCCGTATTTGCCTTCATCGCCATTTGGGAAATAGCCTTCGTCATGCTTGATGCCAAAGACGGCAAGCTGAGAAATCAATTCGTCGGCGCTGCCGGCGATCGTTCTTTTGGTGTCGGTATCTTCCAAACGGAAATAGAAGACTCCGCCACTTTGCTTGGCGATGGTGTAGCCAATAAGCGCGGTGAATAAAGAACCGGTATGAAGGAAGCCGGTTGGGGATGGGGCGAACCTCGTCACTTCCGCTCCTTCAGGAAGGTTCCTCGCGGGATATTCCTTCTCTAAATCCGCGATGGTTTTAGTGACATCGGGGAACAGTAATTCTGCTAATTCATTCAAGTCAGCCATAAGAAAACTCCTTTAGACTTGCTAGATTATAGGCTAAGAAACTTTCTTATTCAAACTTATAGTTTGAGGAGTGGGGAAAAATGTTATTTTCATAAGGCTAAGAAAAATATATTGTAAATGGCCATAGAGTCAAAATCACTGGCAAAACCCCATTATTTTTCTTTATTAGGCGATTAAAGGGCACAAAAACTAAAATTCTCTCTTGCTTATAAATTAGAGCCTTATTATAATAATCGAGCGTCAAGCGATGCAGGCGTAGTTCAATGGTAGAACACTACCTTGCCAAGGTAGATACGCGGGTCCGATTCCCGTCGCCTGCTCCACTCGAAAAAAAGACTCGCGGCAATCGCGAGTTTTTCTTTCGTTTTTGAACCCTAAATCTAGTTTGAATCGGAATTATCTTCGTTAGAGGAATCTTCCTCGTTTTTGCGTTTTTCGTTTTCGATGGAATTAGTGATCCTATTAAGACGTTCCTCTAAATCCTTGAGTTCTTTCTCATCGAGTTCTTGGTAGAGCTTAATTCTTTCAGCATATTCTTTCATCATGTTGATCGAGGTGTCGATGAAGCAATTCATCATCTTGCCTTTCATAAGCTCAATCCCGACCGCGCAGTGATAGGGAAGATAGAAAGTTAATAAAAGGAGAGCCCCCGCTAAAGCGGTGATACTTGCCAAAGCGAATGGATCAAATTGGGGAGGGCAGAGGAAATATCCTAATGCGGCCCCTCCAAGCAAACCGATGGAGACCACCACTATTCCTGGCCAGGCCGCTGAATAATAGGTCCGTTTGATATCTCTGAAGTTTCTCATCGTCCGGACATAGACATTCATCGTGAGCCTGGTGCTTTCGCCTTGATAGAACGCCATCATATAAGGAGAAAGAGAATAATAACCGAGCTGATAGAAGCAGAAAAAGAACATGGCGATCGATTGAACGACCGTGACCCCGCTGACATAGGTTCTGATGATGGGCTGCTCCGTATACATGGCAGTCAAGGATTCAAGGTCATTGGTCATGTAATATTTAAGGAAGTCAGCAGCTAAGGACCTGAATTGCGGGGAGACTATCGTACCTATTAAATAATAGATAATAAAGTAGGCAAAAGAGGAGGCCACCATAATGCCTAAGCCGATGAGGATGGTCCTCATGATGCGGTAGCAACCAGAGAAATCGCTCCGGAAATAATGGATGAAGAATCTAAAAAAGGTCTTCGCCCCGCTTTCGCTTTCATTCCTTTGTCCAGTCAAAAGGAAGAACATATACATCTGGTAACAGAAATAGATCGGAACAAGAATCAAGGGGATGGTGATGAATAGGGAAGCCGATGAAAGAAGGCCAAGAGCGCAGGTGACAATCGAGGCCATCAAGAAGAAAAACGTCGGAGCGAAAAGCTCAGGGAGTTTGCCCTTAAGCGAGGATAATGCATTCGCGGCGAGGTTGTTTTTCATTTATTCGCACCCAAGTTGGTTCAAATCCTGAATGATTTGCCAAAGTTCCTTTTCCTTGAACGGCTTAATATTCTTTCTCTTCTCGAATGATAAGATGGTTTTGCGGAGGTTTTTGGCTTTCACCAGAAGAGGATCACCCTCTTCTTTTTCGAAGTCATTGATCTCACAATCGTTATTGATGAGGACGATGCCGATCATGAAAGAGGAATTAATCCCGGTCGACATCGTGATTCTGGCGATTTTGGCTTTGTTATCAAGCAAAGGATTGGGTACTTTCTCCACCACATTCTTTTTCTTGATGAAATTCCATTCGCTTTTATAGGAATTAGCCTCCAAGGCTCCGTGATATACCACATCGGTCACCACATAAATATAGTTATGGCCAGCCAAGATGTGATTAATATGGATCTCGCCCTTTTTCCCGCGGTTAAAAACCGCATCATTGAGAAGATAATAGTCTTCATTATGGGCTAATCTATTCACCTTTAGGTAAAAGAACCGCGTGTTCGATTTCCGAAACACGAAACTCTTTATGGGGTTATAGAGATAGAGAGCCAAGAAGGCAAATAAAACAATGATTACGGCAATAGTGAAGATGGTGATTCTTACTGTTTGTGCCATTTATTCATGTACGCTTCGGCGGTCGCGATACCAATATTGACCATATCAATGAGGCCATCTTGTCTTTCGGTGGAACTCAAGATGCCTTCGGCCACGAAGGAATCGCTGACGGTGCAGATAGCAAGGGCTTTCTTATTGAATCTAGCCGCGTTGGTGTATAAAGCAAAGGCTTCCATTTCGACGGCTTTGACGCCTAAATCGGCCCACTTCTTCCATAAATCGGCCGAGACACAATAGAAGGTGTCGCTGGAAAGAATGTTTCCGACATGAGGTTCTTTGCCTAATTTTCTTGAAGCTTCGACCGCGTGCTCAATCAATTCGAAATCGCTGATCGCGGAATAGATCCCGCCTTGGAGATCATAATCGTGGAGCCAGCCAGAATTGGTGCAGGCGGCTTGGCCGATGATGATATCGCGTAACTTGACGTCTTTTTGATAGGCGCCACAGGTTCCGACGCGGATGATGGCTTCGACTCCGTAATGGGAGAAGAGCTCATAAGAGTAAATGCCAATGGAGGGGAGACCCATTCCAGAGGCCATGACCGAGACTCTGATTCCGTTCTTGGTCAATCCAGTGAATCCAAGCATTCCTCTAACGGCGGTCACTTGCTTGACATCGTGTAAGAAAGTGTGAGCGATCCAATCCGCTCTTTTTGGATCTCCTGGCATCAAGACTACAGGGGCGAAATCGCCAATCTGAGCTTCGATATGGGGTGTAGGCATAATAAAATCTCCTTTTTCTTTTTCAACTAGAAGTAGTCGTTACTATCTTCCTAGATAGTATAACCTAAAACCGCATTTTAAGTTAGACCTATTATAAATATCTTTCTTAAGGCGGTTCTCCGCCTTAAGAAATGGGATTTTTGGCTTTGCGTTTATTTTATTATTTTGGGTCATTCCAGCAAAAATCCCATGCAAAAACGCAATATTTTCTATTTTATAAGAAAAAAGAGACCCAAGTTTTTGGATCTCTAGATTGATTATTGAACAGTGACTGATTTCGCCAAGTTCCTTGGCTTATCGATCGGTAAGCCCTTCTCCAAGGAGACATAATAGGAGAGATATTGGCCAAAGACGACTTTTACCACGGCCGCTAAATAGGGTTTGACGTCCTTGGTGTAGAAATCATCTTTCTTATCAAAGAGGGATTCAGTCGAGATGACATAGATGTCCGCGCCTCTTGAACGGAGCTCTTCGAGGTTGTTTCTTAAGGCTGCGGCGGAGATGCTATCGGAGACTAAGCCTATGACCGGCGTGCCTTTTTCGATAAGGGCGATTGGACCGTGCTTAAGTTCTCCTCCGGCATAGCTTTCCGCATGAATATAGGAGATTTCCTTGAGTTTTAAGGCGCATTCTAAGGCGGCGAGGCTATCGTAGCCTCTTCCGACGAAGAAGGCATCTTTGGCTTGGGTCATCTTCTTGGCCAATTCGTGGATCTCATCTTTTCTATTAATGACATCTTCGATGGCCTCGATGAGTTTACGAATGTTTCTGACGCCGTGCTCGGTGGAGGAGCAAGCGGAGGTCAACATGGCAAGCATCGTGACCTGGGCATTATAGGATTTAGTGGCGGCGACGGCTACTTCTAGTCCGGCATAGAGGAGGAGAGCGAAGGTCGCGTTGCGATAGATAGTTGAGCCTCTGGTGTTGGTGATGGCGATATTGGGCAAACCATTATCGTTGATATATTTCTGACAAGCGATTAAGTCAGCGGTTTCACCAGACTGGGAAATCAAGATGAATAAAGGATTTTTCGCGGTCAAATTGGGGTAATAAGCCCATTCGGAAGCGATGTAGGATTCGCTTCTCTTGCCAAGATAATGCATGAATTCCACGCCTAATAAGGAGGCATAATAGGAAGTTCCACAGGCCAAGAAGACGACATCATCGGCCTCTTTGATACATTCGATGATCTTCGGGTCAAAGGTGAAACTAGTCCCATCATAATAGTTATCAAGCAATCTCTTGATGACCTTTGGTCCTTCTTCGATTTCTTTGAGCATGAAATGAGGATAATCACCTTTATCGAAAGTGCATTCCTCAGCTTTTCTGACGACGAAGTTTGGCTGAATCTCTTGACCATTCTTCATTAATACATAGGTGTTTTGGGTGATGCAGCCATAGCTATCTTCTTCCACTTCGATGAATTTGTCGCAGAGTTTCATCATCGGAACGGCATCGGAGGCCATGAAGTTGCCATCCTTGCCTAAACCGATGAGAAGAGGAGATTGTCTCTTCATGAAATATAACTCAGGGAGATCGCTGAACATGATGGCGCAGGCAAAGGAGCCTTCAACCATGGTGATGACTTTCTCAATCGCCTTGAATGGGTCTTTTAATAAGAGATATTGCTCCTCGAGGAGATTGGCAATGACTTCGGTATCGGTCTGAGTCACGAACTCATAGCCGTTGAATTTAAGTTTGGTGCGAAGAGCCCGGAAGTTCTCCACTACCCCATTATGGACGAGATAGACTTTTCTATGCATCGAGAAATGGGGATGGGCGTTCGTATCGCTTGGCTCACCATGCGTGGCCCAACGGGTGTGGGCGATACCCATGGTGGCATCGGTGAATTTAGGGGTGATGTTATCAAGGTCTTCGACCTTACCGACGGTTTTGAAAAGATTGACTTTGCCATCTTTCCGATAGGCTAAGCCCGCGGAATCATATCCGCGGTAGTCGAGGGTCTTCAACCCTCCGATTAAATATGATCTGAAGTCGACTTTGCCGGCTCCACCTACGATTCCACACATAATTACTCCTTCGCTTCTTCTTCAGCGTATTCGACAAGCTCATCTACCACTTTCGCACAGACGTCTTCGTCCATGCATTCAGCCATGATTCTGAGCAAGGGTTCGGTTCCCGAACTTCTGACTAGCACGCGGCCATCTCCGAGAACTTTTTCTTTTTCGGCGATTAGATCGGCTAAACGCTTGCTACTCGAGAAGCTAGCAAGAGCCTCCTTGGAAGAGAAACGAACATTTTTCAAAATCTGCGGATACGCTTTGTATTCGTGAATCTTATCGAAAATCTCTGAGTCAAATTTGAATAGATTCAATAATTTAATTGAGCTTAATAGGCCATCTCCGGTATTTAAATCCTTAAGGAAGATGACGTGTCCGGATTGTTCTCCGCCAAGGCTGAGGTTTCTTTCCTTGAGGCGCAACTGGACATTCTTATCACCAACGGCCACCGTCTCATAGGCGATGCCTTCATTCTCTAAGGCTTTGCGTAAGCCATAGTTGGACATGACGGTGATGACGACACGGTTATCGAATAAGGTTCCACGTTTTCTCATCCTGATGGCGTTTAAATAGATAAATAGATCGCCATCGATCAAGATTCCATCGCGGGAGAAGGCCATGAAACGATCAGCATCGCCATCAAAAGCGAAACCTAAATCGAAATCGCCCTCATCCATGCGGGCTTTTAGATATTTTAAGTGGGTGGCTCCGCAGTGGCGGTTGATATTTAAGCCATCCGGCTCACGGGACATGAAAGTAGCTTCGACGCCGAGCTTAGCGAATAATCTCGGGGCGATTGGGGAAGCACTTCCATTAGCGCAATCGACAAGCACTTTGATGCCATCATAATCGCCTTTGGCTTTGGAGGCCAACCAGTCGATATAGATATCAAGAAGGTATTTGCCATCGATTAATCGGCCAACTTTATCGGCTTGGGCCAATGGAAGGTTATCATCTTCCGAATCCATATATTCCTCGACCATTTTCTCGATGGATTCATCAAGTTTTTCCCCATAACGGTTAAAAACCTTGATTCCGTTATCGGTATATGGATTGTGGGAAGCCGAGATCATGATCCCGAAATCGAACTTCTGATTAGCGACTAAATAAGAAACGGATGGCGTGGTGCTCACTCCGACATCATATACGTCTGAGCCACTGCTTAATAAACCCGCAGTGACCGAACAAGCGAACATATCGCCAGATAAGCGAGTGTCGCGACAAAGCAAAACCTTGTTTTTGTGGCCGTTAGGAAATTGGCCGATGTATCTACCAATCCTATATGCCATGACGGCGTTGAGGTTGCGATTTGCTTCCCCCCTAACTCCATCAGTGCCAAAATATTTGCCCATATGGCCCCCTTTCGATGATACCTGACTAGTCTTCTTTATCGGTCTCGTCTTTAGGAAGGTCCAACATTAAGGAAGTAAACTTCGGCAAAAATGTTGCGTGATTGCAATGATGCAATTCGCCCTGATAGGCAATGATGATTCCACCATTTTCCTCAGAAACAACAACAGTCACGGCGTCGGAATTCTCAGAAATACCCAAACCAGCCTGGTGACGAGAACCAAATTTTCCAGGCATTGGGGTGTTTGTCGGTTTGAAGAAAACCGCCGCCCTAAGAATGCGATCATCTTTTACAACAACGGCACCATCATGAAGAGCGGTGCCCTTGTAGAAAATAGTTTCAAGAAGCGGAGCGGTCAAAGGAGCGTCCACTTTAAAGCCTCTCTGAGTGACGACTGGGCCATATTTTTCATCGGCGAGAATGTTATCTCTCTTCATGAAAGTTATGATGGCGCCGGTCATGCTCTTCGAGAGGAAGATTACGGCATTATTGACTTCGTTATAAACGGCATCGCGGTCGAAGAGAACTTCCCCATTGACCTTTTTGCCTCTACGGAATAAGTCGAAGGTACCGCTTTGGAAGGAGTTCTGAGTGATGGAACGATATTCGGTTCTATTGGTGGCAAGAGACGCCAACACAAGAACGGTCATGACGAACAGGAGAACGTATTCGAAGACGAGGAGTTTGAAAAGCCAAGCGACGAGGAAAAGAATCTGAGAGATGATGAGACCATAACGGACGAACCTCCGTCTCATAATCATGAAAATCACGACGTCAAACCCTGCAAAAGCTAAAACAGTGAAGACGAGTTCCAAAATTGTATTCAGGTTGTTGAATGATTGAATGTCGAATTGCATTGTCTTTTCCTAATATCCCCTTCCGAGTTAACAATAATAACAAGCACTAGAGCAAAATGAAAGCAAATTGAGTGGGTGTTTACACCCTCTCAACTTAAAAGAAAATATGAAAAGTTAAAAAATCTCCGTCAAAAGTGGCATATTTTTCAAAATATGTGCATTTCGATGGAAAAAATTTATTTTTCCGAAATTTCAAAAAAAGATATTTTTGCAAGGGAATTTAAAAATTCTTTTTGAAGGTGGCCTTGATCTTATCGATATCAAATCCAACCGCTTTTCCGGCTTCTTCGATATCGGTTCCATCGCGGCTGCCGATCTGTTTGAGGATAAGCAATTCAAGCAAGGCTTTTTCTTTCTTTGAGGCTTGGGCATAGTTATGGAACGAGGTATAGAAAATCGTACCTTCCCCATACGGCACCTTAACCATGATTGGGACTCCATGATATTTGGAACCAAACCCTCCGGAAATCAAAGTTTCGCCTTTGACTTCTCTTAGAACTGACCAAATAGGTAGATCAAAATAAATGCTGATATGGTCACCGGCTACTTTTCTAAGTTCGGGGTCAAGAATCTTAGCTGGGACAGTACCAACTTCCCCGATATTTCCTTCGAAATCGAATAGTTCTCCGAAAGTATCGATAAGGAATCCGCTGGCTAAATCAGAAGCGTAAACGCATCCTCCTCTTTTAACAAAATCTCTTAATTTCATGACATCTAAATCATCATTTGTGCCACAGTTGATGAAGAGGATGTCGCAGTCAAATTTTCCATTGAAACCTGAGAAAGGAATCTTCATTTCATGCAAGATTGCCCCGATATTATCGTAATTGGCAGTAGTCACATAGATTTTAGGGGCCTTCTTAGGCTTTTTATCGACAACGGGCGCATTGATTTGGGAGATTTTGAATAGGTCCTCATGAGTATGGCAATAAGGGCAGCCTGGATATTCTTTGTCGTATTGAAGGTCAGGAGGAAAAACATTCGCGGTATATTTTTCTCGCTTGGCTTCAGCATCGTCGATTTCAAAAGCCCAGGTCGCGATCCATTTTGGGCGAGAACTATCGATTCTGACCCCGTAAAGCTTTCCGGTTTTCGGACATTTAGCAATCCCAACAACCGCTTCAACACGCTTCTTGTTAAACAATTCCATCGATAAAATACCTCACTTTTGCCAGTAATTTTTAAAAATACATCACGTTTTTAGAGATATCGAAACCCTTCGAACGGCGACTGCATTCATCAACCAATTTTTTAAAAGCTACCGCAACCTCTCCGATTGGCCTAACCGAATAGATTTTATTGTCTTTGGTCTCAACGGTAATTTCTCCGCCGAATCGATTGATCAATGGGCCACTGAATGAATGGTTTCTATTTAATATAAGGATATCATCCCATCCAATGTAGACCCGTTTGTTAAAACTAAGGTGAAGCTCTAGGCCATCTTCGTGAGCGATAATGGCCTCTTTTTTCACTGATAAATCGGAAATTCCGATATAGATGAATAAGAGCGAAAGAAAGGCGAAAACGGAGCCTATGATCATATAAATCACCGTCCACATCAACTCCTTTGAGGCGGGCTTTGCATAGGTATTCAATACAAAGAAGAACAAAACGGACAAGCCAATTCCGATAAGAGCGAAAACAAAATCCAGGATGATTTTCGAAGTGCTGCGGTAGGCGATGACTGTTTTCATATTTTGATTATAGTAAAGATGAATATTCCTGCAAAGATGAACAAATGGATGGGATTGTCATTTTTTTCTTTAGGAAATCTTTACGTTCATAATATAATTATGGAAATTAACACCGCCGATTACAAAACCATAGAAAGCCCCTATGAACGAAAACAACATTATCAAACAAATTAAAAGAACAGTCCTGATCGTTGATGATGAATTCATCAACCAAGAGATTCTCAAAGAGATTTTGGGTGATGTTTATGATGTAATCACGGCCGATAATGGCAAAGAGGCTTTAGACGTCGTTCGTGCTAGTCTCACTCCTATTTCTTTGATTTTGCTTGATATCAATATGCCGATAATGAATGGCTTTGAATTCATTCAGGAAATCAAGGCCGATGATGATTATAAGCGTATTCCTATCATCGTTTTGACCGGGGAGAAATCTAGCGAGATCAAGAGCTTAGATCTCGGGGCGGTCGATTTCATCACCAAACCATATGACCTCCCTGAAATCATCAAAGTCAGAGTCAGACGTGCGATTGAGCTTTCAGAAGATAGAACGATCCTCACCGAATCCGAAAGAGACGAGGCGACCGGCGCTTACAACAAGCACATGTTCTATCAATACATGAAGAAAATCGACAAATATAACCCGGATGGGGTCAACGATTTGGTGGTTATCGGAATCCAAAAATACCTCATCTACCGTGAACTCAACGGCTTTGAGCAAACCAATAAAAACCTTAGGAAATTCGTAGATATCCTTAAGAGAATCGTCCGCGATAACGAAGGTATCGTTGGACGCATCGTCCACGACTATTTCTGTTTATACGCCACTCATGTCGATAATCCCAATATCATGAGTTCTGCAATCATCGAGGCCGTCAAAAACGAAGTCGATTCCTCGATGATGCTCAGTTTTGGCGTCTATACCATCACCGATAAAACCGAAAGCCCAGAGAGCAGAGTCGGCAAAGCCAAGGACATCTGCGATGAGGCAATGGACTCTCAAGTCACTTACATAAAAGTCTATGACGAAGAAGCCCACAAGAAAGCCCTCTTCAACGAGAAACTTCTTGCTGATCTCCCCACCGCTCTCCAAGAAGGGCAATTCAAAGTCTATTTCCAACCGAAAGTCTATATTCAATCCGATAAACCCCGCATCGTCGGCGCCGAAGCTTTAGTCAGATGGATCCATCCGACTCTCGGATTCATTCCGCCTGGATTATTCATTCCTCTCCTTGAGGAAAATGGCGTCGTAAGACAAGTCGATAGCTACGTTTGGAATGAGGCGGCTAGACAAATCAAAGAATGGCTCCCTAAATTCGGAGATGATTTCTATGTCTCGATGAACGTCTCACGTATCGATATGTATGATCCAAACATCAATAGCTTCGTCAGTGAGATAGCCAAAAAACACGGCTTATCCCCAAATAATCTTTCCTTAGAGATTACCGAATCCGCCTATAATTCCGAGACCGCCCAGATGCTTCAGGTCATCAACGACTTAAGGGCCAAAGGATTTAGAATCGAAGTTGATGACTTCGGAAGCGGCTATTCTTCGCTTAACGCCATCGCCACTCTTCCATTTGATGTCCTAAAACTTGACATGAAATTCGTAAGAGAGATGGATTCCAATCCCAAGATGGTCAAAATCGTTGAGATCATTGAGAAAATCGCCAAATCCATGGGCGTTCCTCTAGTGGCAGAAGGATGTGAAACCAAAGAACAAATGGAAACACTCAAAAAATTCGGCTATGAGATGGTTCAAGGATATTATTATTCCAAACCATTGCCAGCCAAGGAGTTTGAGGAATTCTATGAAAGGTGGAATAAAAAATGCTAACAGTCGAAGCAATGCAGAATTATGGGGCCGATACGGCCACCGGCATTTCTAGATGCGCCAATAAAGATACTCTCTATCTTCGGTTGGTGAAGATGGTCCCGATCAATGACGGATTTGAGAAATTGTATGCCGCCATCGAGGCCAAAGACCTTGAAGCCGGATTCCAAGCCGCCCACGGATTAAAGGGCATATTAGCCAATCTCTCCATCACCCCACTACTCGATCCAGTCGTTGAGATAACTGAGTTATTGAGAAATAAAACCGATGCCGATTATTCTCCCCTCATTGAAAAAATCAAAGAGGAAAGAAATAAATTAGCAGAGATTTGTAAGGACTAAAAAATAGGGTTTTGCATAAATATATCGTGCAAAACCCTATTATTTTTTTATTCTTAAGCTGCGGCGTCTCTTTGTTCTTCACGGACTTTCCAGGCATCTAAGATCTCATAGGCCTTCTTATCTTTTTCATCAATCAAGCCAAGATTGGTGCCTAGTTCCATAATCTTATCGTCAGTTGAAGTCCACTTCGGCCAATTGGGTTGAATTCCATCATTGGGGTCACCGGCCTTTACGAAATTAGCCCAGTATGTAAGCATCGTTTTCGATAAGGCCCTATCTTCATCGTTATAAGCAAACTGACGGATGGATTTATCGATGTTCCCATAGCAATAGATCATTTCGCCAGAGTGATAGGTTCCATAGAATCCATTCTCTTTCGTAAATTGATAACGATAGACATCTTCCCCGTTATTGAGAGCAGCCGCCGACCAATCCATATGAGGTTGCATGAACCAATAAGCCGAGATGATTTCATTGAAAGCGCTGAAGGCGTCATTCTTGATTTCGGTCTCATAAGCGGCCATTAATTCTTTCGCGGCTTTCTCATCGAAATAGTCGATGAGCCTAGCTTCGATATTGGAGGAATTGGTTGGATTGAAGAGGAATCTAGGGACGACAAAGGCATCGGCTTCTTTGACGTTATATCCATTAAGCAAGGCTACTTCATTGTTTTTGCCTTCTTGATAAATCTCATGCGGGGTCTTAGTCAAGGCATAGCCATCAACCGTCATCGAATCGTTCGAATAACTTGTTTGCACTAATCTATCGGCTGGAATCTTCCGGAGTTCCTCAATCGAAGAACAACCCATCTCTTTCATGATCTTGTCGCCTGTTTCAAGGGCTTTAGACATTTTTCTGAAAGTGTGTGGAGCGCGATAACCGACAACAGAGCTAGATTCGCCAATTGCCTTTTGGAAGAGACCGCTGGCAAGTTCGCTTGCGCATAGAGCAGAAACACTGCTGCTGCCAGCGGATTCTCCAGCGATCGTGATGTTAGAGGAGTCTCCGCCGAAATACGAGGCGTTTTCATTGACCCATCTTAAGGCCTGGATTTGATCGAGGAGACCATAGTTGCCAGTCGTATGCTCGCTAGATTCGTTGATCAGATCCTGGTGGGCGAAATAGCCGAATACGCCTAAACGATAAGCGATCGTGATCATGATGACGCCCTGTCTAGCCATGCTTTCGCCGTTATAATCGCTCCTGGCAGAAGAGCCGGTGGTTAAGGAACCGCCATGGATATAGACAAGAATTGGGAGTTTTTCGCTAGGAGATATTCCAGCTGGACGCCAAATATTCAAATATAAGGAATCTTCACTGACGTACTCGGTCGGATGCATGTTGTAGTCAGGATGCCATCCTCCTTCGGCATACATATCAACCAGAGTGCTCATGATGGGGTTAGAAGCTGGCTGCATGGATTTTGGAGCGAAATAGGTGCAGTCTTTGACTCCGTTCCAATCATCCGCCGGTTGAGTGGGCTTCCATCTTAAATCCCCGACCGGGGCTTTGGCATAAGGGATGCCGGCATAGACTTCAACATCTTTATTTTTCGTATAGGCGCCTTGGACTTGGCCATTCGCCAAAGTCAAAACGGAGGTTTTTTCAGGATTATTAAATAAGGTCGCGGAAATGCGGGCAGAGCTTGGCTTAGAAAGACTGATCAGAATCGCGGAGGTGATGATGAAAGCACCCCATGGGATCAATCTAAATGGGATTTTCTTATCGATGAAGATAATGCAAGTTGCGGCCAACGCCGCCAAAGCCACCATCTCTAAGATGAATAGAACCAACGGACCGTTAGTGAGATCGAATAGGAAAATCAAAAAAGCGGCAAGCAACAAAAAACCAATCGGGAAGGCAATCCAGAACGCGAGATGTTTCTTAAACATATAGCATCCTCCTTAATAGTTAAAACTATTATAATCGAAGGAGACCTTACCTAAAATCTTTATGCTTAATAATATCGATTTTTAAGACATCAAAACCAAAAATATGTCGCTTTTGCCATAGAAAATGGGCACCATATGATGCCCATTAATCCAAAAGCGAAATTATTATAGCGGCAAGTCTTTCTTGAGGAATCTAATTGAGCCGATGACGCTGAAGACGATGCCGATGCCAAAGAGGATGCCGATTTCCCAAATCCAATTGAAGGAAATGGCGACGTCGGTCGCGCCATAAATGGCTTTGGAGAAATTGCCGATGCTTTCGGCATCTATCAAAGTCAAGACGGAGGCAAGATTGAAGATGGCCATTGATTCGACGCCAACGCCAGTGCTGACGAAGGCCTTATTGCCGAATAGACCAAGGATGGCGCAAAGGAAGCTAAGGACGCAGATGCCACCGCCAACCGCGATGCTTTGATTGGATTTATTGAAGAAGGCTGAGGCCCCGAAGCAAACTCCGCCAAGGGCGAACATCGCAGCAAATGAGGCAAAACATAATAGGAGAGTCCTAATCGGATTCATATTTGCCCCGCCTCCTCTAGACAGTCGTATCGCTCCAGCGATCGCTTCGCTCGCCACCGCCGCGCCAGTGATGATGATATACATCAAAAGCAAGGAGGAGACCAAGAAGAGGAAATTAGTCCTTATCACCGTTTTTCGACTCGTCGGCGTTGATAGAACATAGGCCATCGAACCAGTTGATACCTGATTGGCGATTAAGCTATTGGAGACGACCATGACATAAATCATCGGGAGCAAGACGCCGGCGATCTTATAGACCAAATCAGAAAGAATGGTGTTAAGGTCGATTCTCGACATGACAGAGATTCTCGAAAGAGAGAAGCCCATCTTCTCCAATAAGCCGAGGATTTGGAGCCAAGAAAGATTCTCATCGACGATATAGACGCTGACTCTATCCATATCGAGTTTGGTGAAGATGTTGCGGCTGCAGACGACGATGTTGATGACAAAGAAGATCGCAGCGCAGCCAGCCGTCATCAAAAGGAACATCAGCCAATTGGCTTTGATGGCCTGGACAAAGAGAGGCTTTGAGATCAGCTCTTTCTTTTTCTTCTTATCGTTTATTACGGCTTCCATTGTCTTTTCCTCCAAAATTATCGAAGAAGTATCTTTCTAAGGTGTATTTGACTTCGCTGCACTGCTTGATTTCGTAATTCTTGATTTCCTCAAGGAATTCCTTGGCGTTGGCTCTTTCAACCCTCACGACGATCTTGAGGGTATTGAGGTTACGGTTATGGACCTTATGGGAGCCATTCGCGAAGGCTTTCTCGCAATCTTCTTTCTTGTAGAAGCCGACGATGAAGTCTCGATAAGGCCGATTATGGATTTCCTCCAAATCAACGATATCGATGATTCGACCATCTTTGATGAAAGCGACATAGTCGCAGGTCTCATCAAGTTCGTCGAACATATGATTCGACATCAAGATGGTCGCCCCGCGGGCTTTTTCCTCTTCGAGGATCTCGATGAAGGATTCTCTCATCAAGGGATCTAAGCCGGTGGTGGGCTCGTCTAGAATGATGATGTCAGGCGAATGCATGAAGGTCGCGACGATCGCGGTCTTTTGTTTCATGCCCTTCGACATTCTTCTTAAGTTCGCGGTCGGGTCGAGCTGCATCGCATTGATGATTTTCTCGGCCTTCGACATATCTTTTAGGTTGATTAAATCAGCTTGGCTCTTAAGGAAATCGGAACCGGTGTCGACTGGCGGGAAAGCAATTTCTCCGGGCAAATACCCGATGCTTTTCTTAATGATGTCCCCATTCTTCCAGGGATCTAAGCCATTGACTTTGACTTCTCCGGAGTCGGGTTTTAAGAAACCCATGATGTGGCGGAGAGTCGTGGTTTTGCCACTTCCATTCGTTCCGCAATAGCCGAAAACGGAACCTTTGGGGATCTTGAAAGAGATATCGAAAATGCCTCTTCCATGCCCATAGTCTTTGGTGAGGTGATTGATCTCGATGGCGACGTCTTTATCGAGGGACTGAAGTCTTTCCATTACTTCTTTGCTCATTTTTTATTGCCCTCCACGCCTGAAAGGCCACCGAAAGTCTTCTCTTCTTTATAGAAGGACATGAAATAATCCTGGAGAGTGAAGGGTTTCTCATCGAATTCCCTGATGGCTAAGCCACTTAAGGAAGAGAAGAATTCCCGGTAATTCTCCCTTTTGACTTTCACGGTCACGATTTTTCTATTCTTATTCTCGGCGATGATTTCGCAGTTCGGCTTTCTATTCTTGAATTCCTCAATCGATTCGAGGTTGTGGAAATAGAAATTATAGGTGGCGACGTCTGGCTCTTTGAGGTCATTGGCCTTGAAAGTGGAGACGTGAATGCCGTCTTTGATGATGGAAATCGTATCGCAGGTCGCATCGACTTCCGAGAAGATATGAGAGGAAAGGAGGATGGTTTTGCCGCGTTTTTTCTCTTGGATGATGAAATTGATGAAGACCTGCTGCATGATGGGGTCTAAGCCGGAGGTTGGCTCATCGAGAATCAAAACCTCGGGGTCATTCATGAAAGCCGCGACGACGGCAAGTTTTCTTTTTTCGCCTAAGGACATCGACTTGATTGGAACGTTGGGGTCGAGAGAGAAAGTCTTCAGAAGGTATTCGAGCCTTTCGTTATTTCTTTCGTGGCGCATATCCTGCATCATGCGGATGAAGCCCATTCCATCTAATCCGGCCGGAATCGCTGGCTCGCCTGGGAGGTAGCCGACGCGTTCAAGAATCTTTTCGGTATTGCCAAAGCTATCGATTCCATAAATCTTGACTGAGCCTTCTTGGGGTTTAGAGAAACCCATGATGTGCCTGATGGTCGTGGATTTACCTGCCCCATTGGGGCCAAGATAGCCATAGCATTCGCCTTTGTGGACCTTGATGGAGACATCGAAAACACCACGATGGTAACCATAGTCCTTCGTGAGGTGATCAACGGAGATGATGATGTCTTTTTCTTCCATAAGTTATTGTCTAGCTAATCCAAGGGTGAGGGTGTGCCAATCGCGGTAAACGACTCCTTCGTGCGCATTGGCATAGGCATCGTCTTTATTGATTGCGGCCACTTCGGCTTTTGTCGGATGGGTGTTGACGGGGTGACATTGCTCTTTGGGCAATTTGGAGTAAATGTAGATCTCCTCGCCTTCTTCGTCTTTACCGGGTTTGAAATCGTGACCATACCAGTAGAGTTGGAAGATCAGATCGTTTTCAGAAACGGGAATCGACATAGTCAAAGTGGAGCTGTCAATCTCGCTATAAAGAACTTCGCTGATGGTTTCGGGGGCGGCAATTATCGTTCCGAATGAAATGGAGGCAAATCCGATTTTGAAAAGATGTCTCCCGCTTTCCTGAACGGCGCCGATTTGGTAGAAGCCATCGATTCCGTTGGGGAAAAGGGATTTCAAGAAATTGATCAAAGCGGTGAATTCGTCATCCTTGATATCTTCGCCGCTCTTGCTCATTCCGATCGAGAAATTGAGATTGAAACGCTTCCCAAGAACTCCAACCGGGCCGGAAGAGTCGGAGGAATCGCCGGTATCGACATTGATGTAGTCGTCATTGGTGAGATTCATTTTCACGCCAAAATGGGTGCCGCTATCTTTGCCGAGCTGAAATGAATATAAGCCGACATAATTATCGGCGCCGCATGAGGTCAATAACATCGGAATGGCCAAAAGGCCAAGCAAGGGGTGTTTCTTCATAAAAACCTCCTAAATGGATAGAAATTTCATTAAATTATTTTACGAATACAAGATTATTCTTGTAAAGAATTAAATTTTGCGAAATACACATTTCTTTAATCTTTTCTACATATGCGGTTTTTGACGGGGATTTTTGAATTTTTAAACCGTTTTGGAAAGCAAAAGAAAACGGCATTCGTCACCAGAACGAATGCCGCTAATTCCTAGTGGAGCACCTGGCGGGAATCGAACCCGTGTAACCAGCTTGGGAAGCTGGTGTTCTACCATTGAACTACAGATGCGTTTCAAGGCACAAGTAAGATACCACTATCTATGATAGATGTCAAAAATTACTCGTGCCTTATGTATTAATTTGATTAAGCCTTGCGGATTTTGCCCTTGAGGGAATGGACTCTGACGGATCCGTCTTGGTTCTCGGCTAAGGAATCGGCGTATTCGATGGCTTGGGCTTGGGTATCGAAGAGCTTGATGGCGACTTGGCCACCGGCTAATTTGACTTGCCATTTTCCATCAGGTCTTTTGGCGACATGATAGGTCTTGGCGGCTGGTTTCTTGACTTCGGCCTTCTTGGCTGGCTTTTTCTCAGTGGCTTTCTTTGGGGCCTCTTTCTTGGGGGCCTCTTTCTTAACTGGCGCCTTCTTGGCGGCTGGCTTCTTAGCTGGCATATCTGTATCTCCTTATTTTTGTAAAGAAATTATCGAATTAAAAGCGAAAAAAATCAATGCGTTGTTTTTCATCGTTTCTTTGAATTAACATAGACACCCTACTTTGTTAGGTGATAATCTATGGGCACTTTTCCTTTATATGGAAAAGGACAAGAAGTGTTATTATAATTGTTCCTATGGAAGAAATCGCATTTTTAATTCCCTGTTACAATGAAGAGCTGACAATCGGCAAAGTCATTGATGATGCAAAAATGGCCATCCCTGAGGCCACTATTTACGTATACGACAATAACTGCACCGATAAAACCGCGGAAATCGCCGCCGCTCATGGGGCCATCGTCAGAAGGGAACCCCGCCAAGGAAAGGGCAATGTCATCCAATCGATGTTTAGGGACATCGACGCCCATTGCTACATCATGGTCGATGGCGATGATACCTACGAATTAAGTAGCGCCAGAGAAATGGCCGACAAAATTCTCAAAAAAGAAGCCGACATGGTCGTCGGAGACCGTCTATCCGGAGCCTACTATACCGAGAATAAGCGGCCTTTCCATAATTTTGGGAACAATCTCGTCAGAGGCTCAGTCAACGCTTTCTTCCATGGCAAGATCAAAGATATCATGACTGGATATAGGGCTTTCTCCTATACCTTTGTCAAATCATTCCCCGTTCTTTCCAGCGGCTTTGAGATCGAGACCGAAATGTCGATTTTCGCCCTCGATCAGAATTTCCGCGTCGAGACCATGACCATCGAATATCGTGACCGTCCAAAAGGCAGCGTCTCGAAACTAAATACCTTCAAAGATGGCTTCAAAGTCTTAAGAACGATCTATGGCTTCCATAGAAAATATAAGCCTTTTGCTCACTATTTTATCTATTCCCTCATCTTATTCGCCGTTGCCACAGGGTTCATCATCCCCATCTTTATCGACTATGCGAAAACTGGGCAAGTCGACCGTTTCCCAACCCTCATCGTCTGCG
Source organism: Bacilli bacterium (assembly GCA_024683495.1). Lineage (GTDB taxonomy): Bacteria > Bacillota_I > Bacilli_A > RFN20 > CAG-826 > UBA4951. Next base: position 404 of record JAIKYF010000051.1, on the reverse strand, counting down.
CATTCGTCTATTTGGTGGGCATCTTACTTATCTTCCTTGGCATGATTCTGAACTCTTTCAGAAAGACCGATAAGATGCGTTTCCAAAACGAGAGAAATCGTCTGGCAGTTGAGGAGAGAAACGCGAATGATCATCGCTAAAATCAAAGACTTCTTCACAAAAGATAATCTCCTTATGAAAATCCGGAAGATAGATATCTTCCCGCTTTTCCTCATCCTTCTTACCTTTATTCCTTTTATCGTCTATTTCCGTTATTACGGCTATCCTAATGGCGACGATGCCATTTGGCATAAGAGCTACGTCTTCGATTTGGTCTATGGCTGGAGGAATGGCTTCTTTGGCTTGAATGGAGGGCATAATTTCCTCGGCACCTCAGGCTACAACATCTATTTATTCTATTCGCC
>JAIKYF010000025.1 GCA_024683495.1 Bacilli bacterium | reverse complement strand
CCAAGAAGAGATTCGACAGATGAAGCAGGAAATCATCGCCGAACAAAACAAACTCGATCTTCGGCAGCAGACCTTAGATCAAAGAAACAATGCCTTGATTCAAAAAGAGAACAGCTTAGAAGAGAAAGGCGACCTTCTCTCCCAACGCATTGAAGCCTGCGACAAGAAGTCGAAAGAGCTCGACCAGAAGATTGACTCCATCATTCTCGAATTAGAGAAGGTGGCTGGAATGTCTAGGCAAGAGGCCCATGACGAGATCATGGCCCGAGTCGAGAACAAGATGTCGGTCGAAATCGCCGCTTATATCAAGAATAAAGAAGATGAAGCGGAAGAGACCGCGGAAGCCAAAGCCCGCGACTTGCTCGCCTTAGCCTGCGACAAATACGCCCAAGAGGTCACGACCGAAAGAACCGTGGCCGTCATCGCCTTGCCAACCGATGAGCTTAAAGGCCGCATCATTGGCCGCGAAGGCAGAAACATCCGTGTCTTAGAGCAGACCTTAGGGGTTGACCTCGTCATCGATGACACCCCTGAAGTCATCACCGTCTCTTGCTTCAACCCCATCAGACGTGAAATCGCTAGACGTACCTTGGAAGCCCTCGTCAAAGATGGACGTATCCAACCTGGCAGAATCGAAGAGATCGCCGCTAAGATGAAGCGCGAAGTCGAAGTCGAGACTCAGAAAGCCGGCGAAGAAGCCGCCTTCAAACTCGGACTCCCACGCATCAACCGCGAGCTCCTTGGCTACCTTGGCCGTCTCAAATACCGTACTTCCTATGGCCAGAACATGTTGGCCCACTCGATGGAAGTCGCCAATCTCTGTGGCATTATGGCCGTTGAGCTTGGCCTTGACCAAAGCGTCGCTAAGCGCGCCGGACTTCTCCATGATATCGGCAAGGCCGTCGACTTCGAGCAAGATGGCAGCCACGTCCAATTAGGCGCCGCCCTTGCTAGAAAATACAATGAGCCCGATATCGTCATCAACGCCATCGAAGCCCATCATGGCGACGTCGAATGCAAATATGTCATCTCCCATCTAGTCATCGCGGCCGACACCCTCTCCGCTGCCCGCCCAGGTGCTAGAAGCGAGACGATGGAAACCTATATCAAGCGTGTCGCCCAACTCGAAGAGATCGCCAAATCCTTCGATGGCGTCCAGCAAGCCTATGCCGTCCAAGCCGGACGTGAAGTCCGCGTCATGGTCATCCCTGAAAAGGTCTCCGATGCCGATGCCGTGAGAATGGCCATCGAGATGAAGGACAAGATCGAGAAAAACATGACATATCCTGGTCAAATCAAAGTGACGGTCTTCCGCGAATACCGTTGGACTGAAACTGCAAAATAACTTGGAGCTAAACGATGAGAATCCTCTTTTATGGAGACGTCGTTGGAGAGGTGGGCCGTAATGCGGTCCATTTTTCCTTGCCTCATTTAGTCGAAAAATATGGGGTTGATTTCGTCATCGTCAATGGCGAGAACGCCACCCATGGAAGAGGCCTCAACGAAAAGCATTATAATTTCCTCGTCGATAGCGGGGCCGATTGCATCACTTTAGGCAATCATTGGCACGATACCCGCGACTTCGACGATTATGTCGACGATGCGGAAATCCTGGTCCGCCCTCTTAATCTCCTTGATTATGAGCAAGGCCAAGGCAGCATCGCTTTCGATATCAATGGGGTCGAGGTGAGAGTCACCAATATTCTCGGTGTCGCTTTCATGAAAGAGACCGTCATCTCCCCATATCAATCGATGGAAGAGCTCCTTCATTCCGAAGATTATGAGCCTTGCATCCATATCGTCGATTTCCACGCCGATTCCACTTCGGAAAAAGCCATCTTCGCGAATTATTTCGATGGACGGGTCTCCGCGGTCCTTGGGACCCACACCCACGTCCAGACCAATGATTCCAGAATCTTGGAGCATGGCACGGGCTTTATGACCGATGTCGGTTGCTGTGGCGACCACGGGGGGATCATCGGCTATGACCGCGATTCGACCGTCAATATCATGGTCAAAGGCGTCAATGCCCACTTCAGCATCAACGAATCCGCGAAGATGTTCATCGATGCCGTCATCATGGATTTCGATGACCTCACCCATAAGTGCACGAACATCTTCCATATCTCCCAGGAGGTCAGCAAATGAGCAAAATCCTTGTCAAATCTCTCGCCAATCAAAAAGAAGCGACCCAAAAAGTCGAGAATCCTGTCCGTATTGTTGATGATGGAAAAGTCACCCCACGTTTACTAGGTTTTGGGAAAGATAAGCTTTTCTATATCCGTACTTATGGCTGCCAAGCCAATATCCGCGATGAGGAGATCATGGCGGGATATTTAAATCGCATCGGGATGAAAAGAACCATCAATGCCGAAGAGGCCGATTTAGCCATCATCAATACCTGCGCGGTGAGAGAGAATGCCGAAGCCAAGATCTATGGGGAGATTGGCTCCTTTAAGGCCAATTACGAAAGAAATAAGAACTTCATGCTCGTCATCGCCGGCTGCGTGATGGAAGAAAATGGCGTCGCCCAAGAACTTATGGCGACCTATTCCTGGATCAGTCTCATCATCGGCACCCACGATGTTCCGAACTTGCTTCCTTTATTAGATGAATGTCTCAAGAGCAAAAAGAACATCATCAACGTCAGGAGCTTCGCCGGCGAAGTGGTGGAGAATATGCCGTCGATGAGAATCTCCCCCTATAAGGCTTATGTCAATATTTCCTATGGCTGCGATAAATTCTGCACCTATTGCATCGTTCCTTACACCAGAGGCAGAGAACGTTCTAGAAAAATGGAAGACATCCTCAAAGAATGTCAGGAACTCGTCAACGATGGCTATAAGGAAATCACCCTTTTAGGCCAAAACGTCAATTCCTATGGCCTAGACTTCAAAGATGGGACCACTTTCGCCCACCTTCTTGAAGCGGTGGCCAAAACTGGGATTCCCCAACTTAAATTCCTCACTTCCTATCCTTCTCAATTCAGCGATGAGATGATTGAGATCATGGCGAAATATCCTAATATCGTCCATTGGCTCCATTTCCCCGTCCAATCTGGCTCAACGAATGTCCTTTCCAAGATGGGAAGACGCTATTCGAGAGAAGAATATGTGGAAATTGCCCGGAAAATCAAAGCCAAGATGCCTGACATCGGCTTAACCACCGACATCATCGTCGGCTTCCCGAAAGAGACCGAAGAAGATTTCTTAGACACCTTATCCTTATGTAAGGAGATTGAATATTCGGCGGCTTTCACCTTCATCTATTCCCCACGTAGCGGCACCCCCGCGGCGAGGATGGAACAGGTCCCGGAAGAAATCCAGCACGAAAGATTCGACCGTCTCAAGGCCGTGATTGAGGATTCAACCGCCAAACACTCCGCCTCGATGGTTGGAAAGATCTACGATATCTTAGTCGATGGCCCTTCAAAGAAAGATGAGAATATCCTTTCTGGCTATGCCACAAATGGCAAACTCGTCAATTTCCCGGGTCCTAAATATCTCACCGGCTGCATCGTCAAAGTGAAGATGGTGGAGTCTCACGTCTATTACATCAAAGGCGAATTAGCCGAAGACCCAATCATCGCCAAAGCTAGAGACGTCGCCTATCTTATCTCTCTTGACCCCGTCGTCAAAGAATACCAAAGGCTTGATGAAACCTTAAGAAATAGCGATGAAATCAAAGCCTTAGGCGATAAATTGGTCCTCGCTAAAAAGAATATGGTCCTTTCTAAGGGGAGTGAGAATTATCCTAGCGCCAAAAAGGATTATGAGGATGTCCTTAATGAAATCAAAAACCATCCTCTCCTCAATAACCGCGATAATCTCTCTAGCGAAGTGGAAGATCTTCTCATCACCATCAGGAACATCCTCAAATGATCATCGTTTTGACCGGACCAACCGGATCTGGTAAATCCGAATTAGCGGTGGAACTCGCCAAAAAGATCGATGGTGAGATCGTTAACGCCGACTGCTTCCAAGTCTATAAAGAGCTCTATATCGCAACAGCCGCCCCAAACGAAGAGATGAAGAAGGCGGTCCCTCATCATCTTTATTCTTTCGTCCCGTTGACCGAAGGCTATGACATCTCTAGATTCCAAAGCGACTGCCGAGAGACTTTAAAAGAGATTCTATCTCGCAATAAGACCCCGATTATCGTCGGCGGCTCAGGCTTATATATCCGCAGCGCCCTCTATGATTATGACTTCTCAGTCGATACCTCCAATATTGATTTAAGTGAGTATGAAAAGAAAGATAACGGGGATTTGCATAGGATTTTGGAAGAATTAGACCCTGAAGAGGCGAAGAAAATCCACCAGAATAACCGTCGGAGAGTCCTTCGGGCCATCGCCATCTGTCTAGCTGCTGGAGAAAGTAAGACCTCTCTATTATCCAAACAAAACCATGAGCCGATCTTCCCGACTAGATTCTATGAATTAAGCATGGATAGAGAAGAGCTTTATCCCCGCGTGGAAAAACGGGTCGACAAGATGTTTGAGATGGGTTTATTAGAAGAAACTCTTCCTTTGATTGAGAAATATGGCCGCGAGGCTCCCGCCTTCAAAGCCATCGGGGTCAAAGAGCTCTTCCCTTATATAGATAAGAAGGCCACCTTAGAAGAAACTAAGGACCTCATCAAACTCAACACCCGTCATTACATCAAGAGGCAAGAAGTCTTCTTCCGTTACCAATTCAAATTGAAGGAAGTCTCTTCCCTTGAGGAAATCATCTCCGATCTAAAAAATATTTAACATTAGGCCTCTTTTCTAGAGGTCTTCGAATGTTTCTCACGCTTAAGAGATTTAGGACGATAAAAATAATGGTTTTTTCTATTGAAAAACTTCTCTAAAAAAAGATAATAGTTTCATTGTTGACTGCATTCATTCAGAGGAGGCATAAGTATGTCACTTTTAAAAATAAACGAAATTGCCCAAAAAGCCGGTATCCCAAGCGATTACCTTGAGCCCTATGGCTTCTATAAAGCGAAGATCGACACCGCCTATAATGAGGTGTTGAAGAATAATCCCGATGGGAAACTCGTTTTGGTCACGGCCATCACGCCGACCAAGGCGGGCGAAGGGAAAACCACAACCTCCATCGCCTTAACCGAAGGCTTTGGCCAAATCGGCCAAAAAGCCATGCTTTGCTTACGTGAGCCAGCCTTAGGCCCAGTCTTTGGCATCAAAGGCGGCGCCACCGGCGGGGGACTGGCCTCCATCGGCCCATCCGAAGACATCAATCTCCATTTCACCGGGGATATGCATGCTTTGACTAGCTCCATCAACCTCATCTCCGCCGTCATTGATAATTCCATCAACTTCGGCAATCCCTTAAATATCGATCCTGAACGCGTCGTCTGGAAAAGAGCGATGGACATGAACGATCGGGCCCTTAGAGAAATCACCATCGCCCAAGGCAATAAGAATGGCGTGGTCCGCAACGATGGCTTCGTCATCACCGTCGCCAGCGAAATGATGGCCATCATGTGTTTAGCCACTGATGCCGAAGATTTCCACAGAAGACTTCTTAAGATCATCGTTGCCTACGATAAAGAAGGAAAACCCATCACCGTCAAAGAACTCAATTGCTCCCATGCGGTCATGAAGCTCATGAAAGAGGCCCTTAAGCCAAATCTAGTTCAGACTTTAGAGAATAATCCTGTTCTCGTTCATGGCGGGCCTTTCGCGAATATCGCCCATGGCTGCAACTCCTTAATCGCCACAAAGATGGCCCTTAAGATGGCCCCAATCGTCGTCACCGAGGCTGGCTTCGCCGCTGACTTAGGCGCCGAGAAGTTCCTTGATATCGCTTGCCAAGAAGGTGGGCTCCATTGCGACGCTGCCGTCTTAGTCGCCACCATCCGCGCGCTTAAGATGCACGGTGGCAAAGCCTTCGAGGATTTGGAAAACGAAGATCTTGAAGCCCTTGAAAGAGGATTTGAGAATCTTGAGGTCCATTATCAGAACCTGTGCAAATACGGTTTACCCGTCATCATTGCCATCAACCATTTCGCTTCCGATTCCGAGGCCGAAGTCAAGCTCCTCGAGAAGTGGTGCGAAGAGAAAGGCTATCGCTATAGCTTCCTCGATGGCTTCCTCCAAGGCGGAAAAGGCTCCGTTGATTTAGCCAAAAAGGTCGTCGCCCTCCTTGATGAAACCAAATCCGACTACCATTCCCTCTACAATAGAAAATCTCCTCTCAAAGAGAAAATACACACGATTTGCACGGAAATTTATCGCGCAGACGATGTCATCTATAGCGATAAAGCCCTCGAGCAACTCGCCTTATATGAGAAGATGGGATTCTCCGACGCCTATATCTGCATGGCCAAGACCCCGCAATCCTTATCCGATGATGCGAAACTCCTCGGCGTTCCTAAAAACTTCAAGATCACCATCCGTGAAGTCAATCTCTCGGCCGGCTCCAACTTCGTGGTCCCTCTCACCGGAATGATCATGACGATGCCAGGTCTCCCACGCGTTCCAGCCGCCATCAAGATGGAAGATAAGCCATGGTAACCCCTGATTATTGCCTCTATGATGTGGTGGAGATGAAACGTCCTCATCCCTGCCAAAAAAGAAGCAAGCAATTCCAGATTGTCCGCGTTGGGGCTGATATCAAAATCAGATGCCTAGGATGTGGCAATCTCATCATGATGGAACGCGCCGCCTTCAATGACAGAGTGAAGAAAGTCATCTCCCATAATGAAGTTTTGATAAAAATTTCGTAAAAAATCCTAAAACCTCTCCATTTATATATAGGAGGGGTTTTTATGTTCGAAGTCAAAGATCTAGGCAAGAAGTTCGTAACTTCTAGCGAAACCAAATGGGTTCTTCGCCATGTTGGTTTTTCTTTGCCTTCGAAAGGCTTATTCGCCATCAAAGGGACTTCCGGCTCGGGTAAATCCACGCTTTTGAATCTTTTGTCCGGTTCCCTCAAACCAGATGAAGGGGAAATTCTTCTTGATGGACGGAAACTCCATAGGTTCTCCGAGAAAGAACTCGAGGATTATCGCTGTTTTTCCTGTGGCTTCATCTATCAGCATTTCAATCTTTTCGAGGAATTAAGCGTTTTTGAAAATGTTGCGATGCCCTTATCGCTTCAAGGCAAAAGCAAGAAAGAGATTACGAATAATGTCGATAAATATCTCTCGCTTTTCCAAATTGAGAAACTTAAGGGCAAAAAAGCTTCTTTTCTATCTGGCGGCGAGAAACAAAGAGTCGCCATCGCTAGGGCGGTGATCTCGAATCCGAAAATCATCTTCGCTGATGAGCCAACCGGGGCTTTGGATTTCCATAACGAGAAAATCATCATGGATTCTCTGAAGGAAATCTCTAAATCCTGCCTCGTGATTTTGGTATCCCACAATCAAAGACTAATCGACACCTATGCCGACCATGTTTTCTTATTGGAGAATGGCCAAATCAATTGCGGGAACGTCCCTTATATCATCGAAGGGATGAATGAGGCTAAGCCTCCAAAAAGAAAATCATCGAAAAATTGGCTTAAAGCTCTGCTATTTCAGAATTACAAACGGGAGGGAGTGAAGAATGTCTTATCGATTGTCTCGTCTTTTATTGGGTTTTCTGCTTTGTTGCTATCATTTGGCTTTCTTATTGGCTCTCAAAATACGATCAAGAGCGAGAAGAGGAGGAACCTTCAATACCTTTCGGCGTCGGTCTCAATTCAGGAAAGCAAGAAAATCGAAGGCTCACCCCTAAGCCTGACTCAGCAGGGAAGGCCAGATTACTACGATGCCTATAATCTCGTCAAAGATATAGGTGGGGTTACAATCCAAACGGATTATTCCTATTTCTTTCCTATCTATGGCCCATATTCCCTAAATGGGTTATTGCAGAAAGAGGTCTCATTCTATCCGGTTTTCGACATCACTTTAAGGGAGAGAAAAGATATCTTCAAAATTGAGGGGAGGCTCCCAAAAAGCAATGATTTGGATTCGGTCATCGTCAATAAGCAATTCGCCGATCAATTTGAGGAATCCCCGATTGGCAAAACCATTTTCTTCGACCGGGATTTCGAAGTCTCCTATAACCAAGTCCGGGACTATGTCTCCCTTCCCTACCGATTTTATATTTCGGCCGTGGTGGAGGAATTCTCCTTTTTGAACACTCCGAAGGTCTATTATTCCTATTCTGGGCTCGATCAACTGATGAAATCCACCATCTTAGAAAAGATATCCTCTGCCAAAGGAAAGGAGGTCAGCGTATATGATTTATGCGAGATTTGCCAAGGAAATTCACCATATTCATCTTATGCATATTGGGCTTTTGCCCATAACGAAGATTCCGGCGACAAACTAAAAAACCTCTCTTTAGAGCTTGAAAATAGCAAGAACAAATATTCGGTTTCTTCTGCGGCTTATGCGGTTGAGACTTCCTATCAATCCTTGACCAGCGCTTTCCTGACCTCAATTCTTCCATTTTTGGCGATTGAGATTGCCGGGGTGGCTTTCATCATCTCCTTCCTTGCTTACTCTTCGTTTCTATCGAATAAGAAACAAGCGGCGATTTTGTTCGCGATGGGCGCTAGAAACGGAGATACCAAAGCCCTATATCAGATGCCGAGCTTAATAAATTCCTTAATAGCGGCTATTTTAAGCATTGCCTTAATCCCCATTTTCAATAAGTACGGTTCGTTATTGATATCTCATCTAGTGGGTATCGAGAGGATGATCACCATCCCTCTAGGGAGCGTATATGGAATACCTTTCTTCGTCTTTTTGGTCATCCCTCTATTCGCGGCGATAATCGCCCTGATTGGGGCGGGTCTACCCTTATTAAAAGCCCGGAAATCCTCTTTGGTGGAGGAATTGAAAGATGAATGACATTCAAATCCGCAATCTCAAAAAATCCTTTGGGGATGATTTGCTCTATGAGAAAGTGAATCTCGATTTCGAAAGCAAGGGCTTTTACGCCATAATCGGGGATTCCGGCTCGGGAAAATCGACCTTACTAGAACTTATATCCGGGATTTACCGCGATTATAGCGGCGACATTCGAGTCCTTGGGCGTGAGATGAGAAGTATGGATGAAAGCGAAGCGGCCTTCTTCCGTTTGAAAAACATCGGGTATATCCGCCAAAGCTACGATTTATTGGAGCAAGGCAACGCTCTTGACAACGTCATCTTGCCTTTGGCCTCTTCGGGGGAAGGAAGAAGTTATAAAGCCAAAAGGAAGGCTAAGGATTTGCTCATTTCCTTAGGGCTAAAAGATAAATGCAAAAGTCGAGTCTCCTCTTTATCGGGTGGAGAGAAACAGAGGGTGGCTTTGGCAAGGGCCCTCATCAATGATCCGAAGATTATTTTGGCCGATGAACCTTCAGGGGCCCTTGATGAAGAGAATGCCGAATTGATTTATTCCACTTTGGCGAAAATCTCCAAGAATAGATTGGTGATAGTCGTCTCTCATGACATGAACCTCACCCATAAATATGCCGAGAAGATCCTCATACTTTCCCAAAAGCAATTTCGGAGCGAGGATAATTCCCCTTTGGTGCAGGAGGGGAATTTGCTTCAAACTAACTTCTCCGATCGAAGCGATAAGAAAAAGTCCTGCTTCTCGACTTGGTTCAATCATTCCTTAAGCGTCTTGAAAAGCAAGAAACTGAGGACATTATTATCAATCTCCGTTTTAAGTTTCTCTTTGATATCCTTTGGCCTATCTCTATATATCTCTAGGGATTTGAAAAATGAGCTAAAGAACGCCTTCACCTCCTTGACGGGAGAGGGGAATCTAGTGATGGAGAAGGAGACTTCCAGCGACAATTATTTTGATGTCGTCTCCGCGGCTAAAAAGGAAAATATTGAGGTTTTGCAAGGGAAATTTCCTTCGGAAGTCGAAGATTATGGAATTACTTACCTCGCGAATTTCGAGAATTATTTTTCTGATTGCAACCAAGGATACCTCGAACTTCGGGGGAGGAGATCGGTTATTCCTTCTTTCTCCATCAGGACGGTCAATGACTATCTTTGGCTAGATAAATACCTAGAGAAGGATATCTATCCTGAGGTTCCGAGCGTTTTAGAGGAGGAGCAGATCGTTTTGGGAATTCCCTTTTCGACGATGGCCAATATCTGCCTAGAGTTAAGAATCGAAAGAACCTATGAATCCTTAGGCAATTACCTTTCATATCGATATCTAGAATTAATCGTGGAATTGGAGAAT
>JAIKYF010000145.1 GCA_024683495.1 Bacilli bacterium | reverse complement strand
GGCCCCACCCATGCCGTCGCAGACCGCCATGAAGACCTCATCGCTCGTATTGAGGACGACGATGGCTTGGTCTTCGTTGTCGGTCCGGGTTTTTCCGATATCCGTCTTGAAGGCGAAGGTTCCTTTCAGTTTGCGCTCTTTAGTTTTCATGGTGGTTATTTTTTCTTTTTGGTTTGGTATTTGACGCGGAGTTGTCCGCAGGCGGCATCGATGTCGGTCCCGAATTCTTTTCTGACCGTGCAGTTGATGCCTCTGGAATTCAGTCTCATGGAGAAGGCTTTGATCGTTTCTTTGTCGCTTCTTTCGAAGGGTTTCTCCTTCACGGGATTGAAGGGGATGAGATTGACGTAAGAGAGGATGCCTCTAAGCCTAGAGGCCAATTCATCGGCGCATTCGAGGGTGTCGTTGAGATCCTTGATCATGATGTATTCGAAGGTCACCCGGCGCCCCGCTACTTCAATATAGTATTTGACGGCAGAGAGTAATTCATCGATGGAGTAGCGCCTAGCGATCGGCATGATCTTCCTTCTTATCTCATCATTGGGGGCGTGAAGGGAGATGGCAAGATTGATCTGAAGGCCTTCGTTGGCGTATTTTTTGATGCCTTCGACGAGTCCGCAGGTGGAGACGGTGATGTGCCTGGCCCCGATGGCTAAGCCTCGTTGCTCATTGGCGATTTTCACGAAAGTCAGGACATTATCGTAATTATCGAAGGGCTCGCCAGTCCCCATCACGACGATGTGGGTGACTCGTTCCATCTCTTTGGAAAGGAGATCATTCATCACGAGGACCTCTCCCACCATTTCGGCGGAGGTGAGGCCCCTTTCTTTTCTAAGAAGCCCCGAGGCGCAGAATTCGCACGCCATCGAGCAGCCGACTTCGCTGGAGACGCAGATGACGTTGCCATAGTCGTAACGCATCAAGACGGTCTCGACTTTGGCCCCGTCTTCCATCTCAAGAAGTAGTTTGATGGTCCCGTCTTTGGCGTCTTGCTCCTTAAAGATGGAAGGCAAGGAGAAATAATAGTCTCTATCAAGAGTTTCCCTAAAGGATTTGGAGATGTCGCTCATGAGGGAGAAGTCATAGACTTTCTTGACGTAGATCCATTCGTAGAGTTGCCTGGCCCGGAAGGGCTTTTGGCCATAGGAAACCATCTCTTCCTCAAGCTGAGATAGAGAATAGCCAAGGATGTTCTTTTTCTTTGGGGTGATGGTTTCGCTCATTATTTGTTTTCTTGGGCCGAGATGGCGGTTTCTTTTTCGTTTGGGGTGAGAGGAAGCTCTCCGATGGGGGCTTGATCTTTGGCTAAAGCGGTGTCTTTGATCAAGACGGCATAATACATCGTGACGCCTAAGCCCGTCTCATCATAAGGATAGAGCTGAACCTCTTTTTGGAGGTGGAATTCTTTGTGGTTATTGCAGAAATCGAAGACGGTTTGGTGGGTTTCTTTCTTGCTGATGGTGAAGACGCAATAGATGAGTGTCCCCTTCTCCTCGACGAATTTGGAGGCCCCTTCGAGGACCTCTTTCTCTTTCTTGAAGAGGAGATCGAGTTTCTCGTTTCTTAGATGGATGAAGAAATCCGGATGAGAGGAGATCTCATCGAAAGAAGAGGAATCGGGGCAGGCGATGACTAAGTCCTGGGGCTTAGAGATGTAAGAAGACATCGCCAAAGGATCGGCGGCGAAGAAGTTGATGTTCTTTAGGCGATTCTTCTCGACGTAACGGACCTCATCCATGAAGGTGTCTAAGGATGGGACTCCGATATTGAGGGCGACGTCCTTATCGTAATTCTCAATGACTTCGTCTAAAAGATAGGGATTGGGATTGGAATTATATAAAAGGACTTGGCAAGGGTCATTGACTCTATATTTGTCGATGAGGTATTTGGCCGCGAAGCGGGAGGCATAGATCTTGTTTTCTTTGAATAGATCGAGCTTTCTAATGGGGTCTTTCCCTCCATAGTGGAGCATTCCCTCGATATTGGAGGGAGCGAATTCCGAATGGTT
>JAIKYF010000137.1 GCA_024683495.1 Bacilli bacterium | reverse complement strand
AAGACTTATGGAGACGTTTATTTCCCTGCTAACTTAACCATTTCAGTCAATGGGGTGACCTCCTCTTATGAGGAAGTCGGAGTCAAGATGAAAGGCAACACGACTAGAAGAGAAGTGGTCGATAGCGAAGGCAATATCTATCAGCCTTGCCATTTCAAAGTTTCTTTGAAGGCCACCTTTGACGATTATCTTTATGATTTAGAGGAATTCACCCAGTTTAAGCATGATTGGTCTAGCGATGCCGCCGGAAGAAAGGCAAGGAAGAAGAGAAATTACGAAGGGCTGGAGAAATTCGATCTCAAATATCTTCCCCGCAACCATGGTAGATGCGGGATCGAATCGGTCTATGCCAACTATCTTTTCCAAAAGAATGGGGTCCTTGCCCCAAATTCGAACTTCGCGAGTGTCACTCTCGATAATGGAGTCTCCACTTTAGAAGGCTCATATGAATTGATCGAGCCGATAGACAAGGACTTCCTAAAGAGAAGATTGCCCACTTCGGAAGTCAGCGGCGATTTATATAAATGCCGCTATCTAGCGATGGGCAAAGCCAATCTCAACCGCGATGGAGCGGTGGAGGAAGTCTATGACGAAGCCGGGCACACCATCGGTGGTCGAGTGGCCAATGGCAAAATCGGCGTCGAAGATGACTATGCTGGCTATCATCCTCTCTACGCTTTGAAGACCAACGATGATTTAGGAGAAGATTCGGATTTCTCCAAGATGGCCAATTACATCAACACTCTTTGGAATATCCGTTATATGAGCCTAGGTCGTGATGTTTTAGACAGCGTTTTAGATATTTCTAGCTTCGCGAAGATGGAAGCCATCTCTTACCTATTAGGGAATTTCGATGATCAAAGACATAACGCGAACAATTACTATATCTATTTCCGCCCAAGCGATGGAAAGGCTATCTACATCCCTTATGACTGGGATTGGGCCTTGGGCCAATGGGAAGGGAATGCCGATAATCTTCCAACCGAAAATCCTTATTACACGAAAGAATTGGATGGCAGGAGAAATAGCAATAATCTCTATTTCGTCACCCTTTTGGCCCCGGAAAGCGAAGAATATTCCGTCACCGATATCAAAAAAGCCTATGAAGATCAAATCAAAGAGGCCATCAAGAATAAGACCTTTGCCCAAGATGGTTTTGATTACGTTTATAAATTCGCCCCAGATGATGTGAAAGTCAACCGCGACGCCGATCTGAATTACATCCTCACGAAAACCGCCACAGTCAATAATTATCTAGGTGAATAACCAACAAAATCAAAATAATCTCACTTTATAAAGCGGTGGGGTAGTTTACTGAGTGAAGAACTATTGTCATCTTCTCTTCCCTTTTTCCTTTCTTTTAGTTTCATGGGAATCATAGATGAAGATGACTTAACCCACCTATTTTATCAAAATACCGTGCAAATCCCGCACGGTTTTCTTTTTGCGGTCCTGAATCTATTGAGTTCTAAGGCCCAAGAATTCTAAAACATTGATTTTTTGGGGAAAACAAAAGTTAGTTATTTCTAACGAAGAGAGTATTTTCCTTGTTTTCCTCTAGAGGAAGATTAGACTATTTCTTGTTAAAACTTCACATATTCATAAGGAGAATCACCTATGGCCAAACATGTTGGTGCGCTAGACTTAGAAGCACAAAAGAAAATCAGGGATCGTTATAACGCCGATCCGAAAAATGCGATTATCCGTCGGGCAATTTCCCGCTCTTCGATCGTCGACATTGCCTTTGAGGCCGATGCCCTCACCTCAACCAACAATGTCTTCAACGTCGAAGTCAAGACGATGGATGTTTGCAACCAGAAGAATTCCGGACGTTGCTGGATCTTCGCCGGATTGAACGTCTTAAGAGAGATCGTCGCCAAAGAACTTGGGCTAAAGAAGTTCGAATTATCGCAAAATTACGTTTCCCTCTTCGATAAAATCGAAAAGGCCAACTTCGCTTTGGAAACCATTTTGGTTTTAGGCGAGCGCGATCATGATGACCGTGAGCTTCGCCACATCTTAAGCGATCCAGTGAGCGATGGCGGACAATGGGATATGTTCGTCAACCTCGTCAAGAAATATGGCGTCGTCCCTCAATCCGTCTTCCATGAAACCTGGCATTCCGACCACACTAGAGAAACCAACTTCTTAGTCAACGCGGCCATCAGGAAATTCGCTGCCGATGCCGCTCCTCTGCTTAGAGAAGGGAAAATGAACGAAGCCAGAGCCCTCAAAAACGAAGTCATGGAGAGAATCTATGATATGTTCATCTCCGCCTTTGGCGTTCCTCCGACCGAATTCGATTTCGAATATGCCGTTGGAGACGAAGTCAAGGTCGAACGTGGCTTAACCCCGCAATCCTTCTTCGAGAAATATATCGGAAACGTCATCGATGAATATCAATCGATCATCAATTCCCCAACCGCCGATAAGCCTTTCATGAAAAACTACACCATCGAATATCTCGGCAATGTCGTCGAAGGCAAACCAATCAACCATCTCAATCTTCCGATGGAAAGAATCGAAGAGCTTATCATCGCCCAGTTAAAGGCTGGTGATGTCGTCTGGTTTGGCAGTGACGTCAGCTTCTACCGCGATAGAGTGGGGGCCGCCTGGGATTCCAAACAGACCAATTATGAATCTCTCTTTGGCATCGAAGTCGCCTTCGAAAAAGACCAGATGCTCGATTATTGGCATAGCGCCATGAACCATGCCATGGTCATCGTCGGCGTCCATCTTGACGATAATGGCAAACCCATCCGCTGGAAGATCGAAAACTCCTGGGGGACCGATAATGGCCACGCCGGCTATTATGTCCAATCGGAAGAATGGTTCCAGAAATTCGTCTATCAGGCGGTCATTAAGCAGAAGTTCTTGTCCGAAGAGGAAATCGAAGCCACCAAAGGTGAGGCCACTAAGCTCCATCCTTGGGATCCGATGGGAACCTTGGCCGACTAATCATTTAGTCATATTAAACCCCAAATTCAATTGGATTCGGGGCTTTATTTTTCTTAATTATTGCAATAATTGCCAATAAAGTAGCAAATTAAGTTCTTTATATAGTGAAAGACTTGATTATGAAACACCCTTGTTTATTGGCAATTTCCTTACTCGCTTTGGCTGGATGCGGCACTACGTCGGCCGCTTCCTCGTCAATTTCTGCAAGTCTTTCAACCTCCCTTTCCGAGGAAGCGGTTTCTAATGAACTAAGCCAAAGCGACGTGAGGAGCCAATATGGAGAATTCTCCATTTCCGGCAATGAAAAATGCCTTAGTTTCGATAGTGAGGCCAACATCTATACGATCTCTGTCTCCTCTGATAAATCCACCTTTGTCTTAAGCGGCTATTTCGAAGGGACTTTCGTTATCGCCAATCCAGCAAATCTAGAAGAATATGGAGCGGTGGAGATTCAACTGAACAATGCCTTTTTAGAGAATAAATCTTCGGAGCCTCTATTCTATTACGGCTTAGAAGAAGGATTTATCTGCATCGAGTCCTTAGCCGAGACCTCGAATTATCTTCGGTCGAATAAAGTGGTGGTCAATAGCGAGAGCGATGTGAAGCTTGGCGGAGAAGGCGAATTATTAATCACTTCCGTCCGTAACTCCGCGGTCAAAGGCAAAACCATCACCCTTTTCGGCGGTGTGGAATTTGTCATTTACGCGAAAGGCGACGCCCTTCATGGCAATGATCTATTTAGTGAGGACTCGGACTCAAATTATGCAAAATTCACTGGCAAATGTGCCCTATATCCAGGAGAAGGCGAGCAAGCGTTCGACTTTGTGGATGGGGTTGGGACCGAGGCTGATCCATATTCAGGATCGATCAATATCGCTGAAGGTGGGTCTTTCACCATCTATGGCGGATCCAATGTCTTTAAGTGCAACATCTCCCTTTCGATCGGGGGAGAAGTGGTCGCCACCTCCGTTCTCGATGAACCTATCATCAGCCAAAGCGCCTCCGTCTTGACCATCTCCATCAGCGGTTCCCTCGTGGTAAATGGGACCGATTATAGCGAGCTCACCTCCATCGTGGAATAAAAGTCCCTAAATTGTCCATCATGTCATAAATCGGCATCCCTTTCTTTCCTTATATGGAAAGAAGTGATAGATTTATCCCATGAGCAACATTGAAGTTAACAAGATTTCCAAAATCTACAATCAGGGTAAGGATAATGAGGTCATCGCCCTTAATGAGGCCTCTTTTATTTTGGATGAAGGCGAATTCACCGTCATCCTCGGAGCCTCAGGCGCTGGGAAATCCACTCTCCTCAATATCTTAGGAGGGATGGATTTAGCGACTTCCGGCTCATATATCGTCGATAATAAAGACGTTGCTAAATATAACAAAAAAGAGCTTCAGGTCTTTAGAAGAAAAGCCGTTGGTTTTGTCTTCCAATTCTATAATCTAATGCCGAATCTGACGGCTTTGGAGAACGTCGAGTTGGCCGCTTCGGTCGTCGATAACCCCTTTGACGCCAAAGAAGTCATGGAGATGGTGGGCTTAGGCCACCGTCTCAATAATTTCCCTTCGGAATTATCGGGTGGGGAACAACAAAGAGTGGCCATCGCTAGGGCCATCGTCAAAAACCCTGAGTTGCTTCTTTGCGATGAGCCAACCGGGGCCTTAGACTCCAAAACCGGTTCCTCCATCATCTCCTTGCTCTACGATATTTCCCAAAAATACAAGAAAACCGTCATTATCGTCACCCATAACGCCAACATCTCGGAGTGTGCCTCCCGCTTAATCAGAATCGCGGATGGCAAGATCTCCCTCGATGAGAAAGTCCTTAATCCCAAAAAGCCCGAGGAGATCGTCTACTAATGAAAAAGCGACCCCTTCGCTACATGATGAAGACATCGGCGAGGGAGGTGAAAAATAATCTTCTTCAATATTTGGCCATGATCGGCATCGGCGGAATAGCCGTCACTTTATTCGTGGGCTTGATGGCCAATGCCCAATCAATCGAAAGCCGGGTCAACGAATGCTTCGATGCTGGCAATATGGCCGATATCTGGGTCACGACCAACGTCCATGATCAAGATGATTTGCCCTCCATCAAAGATGTCATCCAAGAGGATGGTCTTATAGAAGATCGTTTCTATGTTCCTGGACGCATCGGGAGGAATAACGTCTATTGCGCCGTCTCGCCTGAACTCCCTTCGATCTCTAAGCCCTATGACCTCGAAGAAAGCGTCCAAAAGGAAGGCCGCTTCTTCTATATCGATAAATATCTTGCTGGCGTCGATAAGGAAAAATATGCAATCGGAACGGAAATTGCCATGGATTTTGATATCGCTTCCTTC
>JAIKYF010000084.1 GCA_024683495.1 Bacilli bacterium | reverse complement strand
TCGCTCAAAATAGCGAGGGCTATCAAGCTAAGACCAAACGGTTAAAAACGATTCAGATTGAGTCGGGCCTCTATGTGGAAGTAAACGGAAAAAATGACGATATTGTCTCATATTTAACGAGTTCAACGACTGATTTGGCCGCCTCGGCGAAGAAGGAAAAAGCCAAGACGGCGATTAACACATTCATAAATTATCTAAGCGTTAATGTTAACCCCTCGGCGGGTCAGATCGTCAGCGATAATTATCGCGACTATCGTCTTAATTCCTCTCTGACCTATGAAGGGGTGACTTACTTCGTTTTGGATAATAATGAAGTGGTGGAGAATGCCGCCTGCAAGGCCAAAGATGAAGATTATTTCAATAACGTCTACGCTAAATACATCGATGATAGATGCCAAGGTTATATCGTGACTTTGGTGCCGGAATATCATTCTTTGCTCTATTTTGAGTCGATGATGCTGATTTTCGCGGAGATTATGCCAGCCTATTTAGTTGCGGGTTTATTGGTGTATTTGCTTCCTCCATTATGCAATCCTCGGGGTCATATGACCTTAGGGAAGCTTTTGTACCATATTTCTTTGGCGGATTATAACGTTTTGGCGATCTCCGCGAAGAAGTTTTTGGCTAGATTCGCGATTTTCTATTTTGCCGAATTGGTCTTATCGATGGTGACGTTTGGGATTCCTTATCTAGTGTCTTTCTCGATGATGGCCTTTTCGAAGCAGAAGCAGGGATTCCCCGATTATATGCTAGGTATTCAAGAGGTGGATACCTCGGGGCAGAAACTCTTTAAATCGTTTGATGAGATTCGCCTTTCGGGCGTCGATAAAGCGAAAAAAGGTGTCGATTTTAAGGTTACTTACGAAGATTAGTCAGTTAGACTCGTATAACTAGCCCCCTTTAGGGGGCTTTTTTCAACTTCGCGTTGTTATTGTGGCGATAAATCCTTATACTAAAAGAGATTATCAAGGAGATAAAAAAGGAAATATGTCTAACGAAATTAAAAAGACTTTCCATTCCGTCGATGGCAACACTGCTGCCGCGATGGAAAGCTACCTCTTCACCGAAGTAGCGGCCATTTATCCAATCACCCCATCTTCCCCGATGGCCGAATTGGTTGATGTCATGGCCTCCAAAGGCCAAAAGAACTTCTTTGACTCCCCCGTCAAATTAGTCGAAATGCAGTCCGAAGCCGGTGCCTCCGGCGCGGTCCACGGCGCCCTCCAAGCTGGGGCTCTCTCGACCACCTACACTGCGTCCCAGGGTTTGCTCTTAATGATTCCAAACATCTACAAATGGGTTGGCGAATTACTCCCAGCCGTTTTGCATGTTTCGGCTCGTTCTCTTGCCACCCGTGCCTTATCGATCTTCGGCGACCAAGCTGATATCTATGCTTGCCGTCAGACCGGTATCACGATGATTTGCTCGAACTCCGTTCAGGAAATCGCCGACTTGGCTCCAGTCGCTCACTTAACCGCGATCGAATCCAGCGTCCCAGTCATGCACTATTTCGATGGCTTCCGTACTTCCCATGAAGTCCAGAACGTCGAATTCGTCGATGACAACGAATGGAAGAAACTTCTCCCGATGGAGAAAGTCGAGGAATTCAGAGCCAGAGCCCTCAACCCCCATACCCACCCAGTCACCAGAGGTGGTGCGGAAAATGACGATATCTACTTCCAGGGCCGCGAAGCCCAAAACGGCAAGATCGATGATGCCATCGCTGCCGCCGAGAAGTATTTCGCCGAAGCCACTAGACTCACCGGACGTGAATACGCCCCATTCGTCTATTATGGCGATCCCAATGCTGAAAGAATCATCATCGCGATGGGTTCGGTCTGCGAAACCGCGGGCGAAGTCGTCGATGAGATGAATAAACATGGCGAAAAGGTCGGTCTTGTCAAAGTCCACCTCTATCGTCCATTCTCCAGCAAGCTCCTTGCTAAGGCCATCCCAGCCTCCGTCAAGAAGATTGCCGTCCTCGATAGAACCAAGGAACCCGGCGCGACTGGCGAACCTCTCTATCTCGATGTCGTGGCTGCCCTTGCTGCCGAAGGCCGCAAGTTCGACACCATTATCGGCGGACGTTATGGCTTATCCAGCAAAGACACTCAGCCAAAGCACGTTAAAGGCGTCTATGACTTCCTCAATGCCGAGAAGAATTGGAATGGCTTCACCGTCGGTATCGTCGACGATGTCACCCATCTCTCGATTCCTGCTGATGAATCCTTCAAGATTGCCCACAATTACACCAGCTGCTTATTCTATGGCTTAGGATCTGATGGCACCGTCTCCGCCAACAAGAGCTCCATTAAGATCATCGGCGACGCGACTGGCAAATATGCTCAAGCCTATTTCCAATATGACTCGAGAAAGGCCGGCGGAACCACCCGTTCTCATTTAAGATTCGGCGATGAGCCAATCCATAGCGAATACTATGTCAAGAACGCGGACTTCATCTCTTGCTCCCTTGATACCTATATCATGAGATTCGACATCATCGCGAACCTCAAAGAAGGCGGCACCTTCTTGCTCAATACCGATATGGACGATGAAACCTTATACAAGGTCATGCCAAATCGTATGAAGCACCTCTTAGCCGAAAAGCACGCGAAGTTCTACGTCATCAACGCGAACAAGATCGCCCACGACATCGGCATGGGCCGTCACACCAATACGACTTTACAGGCTTCCTTCTTCTATCTCTCTCCGCAGATCATGCCTTATGAAGAGGCTCAGAAGTGGATGAAGAAGTTCGCCGAGAAGAGCTATGCCAAGAAAGGCCAAGCCATCGTTGAACTCAACTGGAAAGCCATCGACATGGGCGCTGAAGGACTTCGTGAAGTCCCAGTCGATCCAAAGTGGGTCGAACTCCCAGTCAACAAGGTTACCCGCAAAGAAGATAGCGAAGATACCTACTTCGATGAATATGTCGATTCTATCGATAAGCTCGATGGCGATGATCTCCCAACCAGCGAATTCACCAAGTACGAACTCTTAGATGGCACGATGGAACCAAACATCACCTTCCGTCAAAAGAGAGCCATCGCCGATATGGTCCCAGAATGGAACCCAGCGGCTTGTATCCAGTGCAACCAGTGTGCCTTCGTCTGTCCACACGCCACCATTCGTCCGTTCTTACTCAATGAAGAAGAAGTGGCCGCCGCTCCAGAAGTCGTCAAGAACGGCTTAAAGGATGCTATCGGCTCCCCAGCCGCCAAAGGCCTCAAGTATCGTATCCAAGTCAGCTCCATGAACTGCGTTGGCTGCGGTCTCTGCGTCTCTGAATGTATGGCCAACAAGGCTGCCATCGCGGCTGCCAAGAGAGCCGATCCAGAGAATCC
>JAIKYF010000094.1 GCA_024683495.1 Bacilli bacterium | reverse complement strand
GCAACCATTTCATCCATTGCGGCAACTTGATTCGCGGTGAGGAGCCCTACGAAGGCGTTCTTCGCGAGAGTAGGCAGGCGTTGTTTTACGCGTTGGTCTCCTACGCGGGCGGAATCGATTTTTCCTTCAAGGTCGCGAGGGCGCAGAAAACCAAATTCACCTCGCCTGCGTCTTTGGAACAGGAACTTTTGGGAAAGGTAATGAAAATCCTCCTAGACAGCGCTTCTTTGTTTGTTGACTATGATCAGATCATCGTCCATTACGACGCGGGGCAGAAAACCTGCACCAAGGTGCTAAGTGGCGCTTTCCTGAATACGCTCAGCAAGGTCACATTCGTGAAGACGGGGCAATGGGAAGACCTGTTCATGCAAGTAGCGGATCTCCTTTGCGTATTGGACAATCTGGATTACAAGCTTGTCCATGGCGGATTCACCCACAGCGAAGAGAAGTTCTTAGGAAAAAGGAGAAAAATCAAGAAAGAACTGCTTGGCAGATTCAAAGGGAAGGAACTTTAATCTTCAACTTAGAAAAAACGACAACGTTGAACAAGCATTCAGTATCACGCCAGGATTGATAGAAGCAATCTCCTTTGGCAAAATGTATCAAAAATATCAAAGCCTGCCACATGACTAATACGTTCTTGATACAAACGTCAGGAACGTTTTTTCTTGGAAAACCGCTGATGATGCGGGCTTTTCTGAAATTTCAGGCCTTCCGTGATGGAGGCCTTTTTCGTTTTTGAGGGGAGAAGTACCGGAGGACTGTAGATTTTGGAATTGTCAATCGCACATGGCTAAGGTCAATCGCAGATGAATAAGCTTCACTCACACATGAAAACTGACATAATTGCGCCTTTTTGCAGATATTCAGCCATCATTAATTGCACCTTTTTGCACGATTTCGGCCAATTGTGCAAGATATAACCATTATAAATAGCCTTCTTAAAGATGCTATCTAGCGTCAATAAAACCCCATTCCGTTTTGTATCGATGGGCGAAACACCGTGGGACGTATCAACTATTTTGGATGTGATTATTGTTCGCTTCCGCGAAGTTGATCGAAAGAAATGCCATTTACGACTTGATAGGCGGCGTATTTCCCATCCTCTGTATGAACGTGGAATACGGTGGAAGACTCAAAAATAATGTATCCCAACCTATTCTCGATCTTATAGATGTTGTATGAGTTGCTTTCTTCTGGGAATTCCGCTTCCCCTAAATCTATGAAGATCATATCTTTCAATCGATTGAGATTGGCAAAGTCGCTGGTGGCGTCGCTTCCGCTAGACATATCCATGATTTTCGTGCCGAATAATGCGTGCGACATAAAGCTGTTGCCATATGACAAGCCAAAAGAGGGGAGGCTGACGTTAACCGTAGCGTATTCGTCGCCGACCATTAGCCAGCCATCCGCGTTTGTGTTGATGGTGTATGTTTGATCGCCGGTGACAATGGTAAGGATTTTCGAGCCGGTGCCATCTCTTAAGTCCGGATTATTGAACAGAATCTTAGTCGTATTCAAATATTGGTAAACGCTATGAAAGTCGGAAGCGCCAACGCTGTAATAATATTCGTCGAAAATATCCAAACGAGGTCTTATCGATCCGCAGGTTATGCCGGATATGACCATCGTTATATCCTCTTCTTTTAGGTCTTTTATCCACAGATAATAATCTTTCAAATCGATGCTTTCTTTGCGCTCGCTCGGATTATAGGAATAAAAGGCTAGGATGCTTAAGGAATTGTAACTAGCGGGGTTTATCCCGTAGATTCTTGTTCCCACCGAATAGTTGGTCAGATAATCAAACGTCCCATCACGATTGATACAATTTGTAGTCAAATGATTACCTGGCGTTATAGAAGAATCTAAAATCCTTAAACTTTTTCCACCGCCAGGATTTTCAGCTACTTCAAATTCAAAAATACGGCCATGGGTGACTTTAACGTCCACTATTTCTCCATCTAAAGCTACAGTAGCTGGATATGTTTCTCTAATTAACCATTCACCTTTATAACTAACTTCAACATAATCACCAGCGGCTAAATAATCTATGCTGTAGTCTTTGTAGTTAAAAGGAATAATCATATCGCCAAATAATAAAGTTGATTTTCCTTGCACGTGTAAGCCATAATCGACATTAATGTCTCTAGCGATTGTTTTTATTTCGCCTGGGTCGACGATTGAGGAAGAGGAATCGCTGCTGCTGTTATTATTGTCCGATGAAGAGGCATCGCTGCTGCCGTTATTGGGATGGTTTTGCCAAGAAACGGAAATCACGCCATCCGTGTCGACCTTGAAACGACCTGTCCTGGTTTCTTCGCCGGGCTTCATATTTAATGTTTCTTTGACGCACAATTGGTCCAAGTCATCCAAAAACAAATAATAATCATTGGCTTGGTCTGGATAGCCGACGCGATGATTCAACTGGAAAATGATTTTGCCGTTATGGTAATCATAAATATCGATCCGCTCATCGATGATTCCCGAACCGACGGAGAAGCCGATGCATAATTCCCGGTATCCATCGTTATTGAAATCGGCGGCGTACAAAGAGAACATCCCGTAATGGATCACTTCCTCGTTTGCCTTCAATTCGCTCGTGCTTTCGTCATATTTGAAAGTGACGTCAGGATATTCAGACAATGAAACCCCATCTTTTGCTTTGGCGAAGCAATCCTCTCCGTCGATCCAATAATCAAACAGCTTTATGCCTTTTATAGAGGAGGCATACCACTCGGAATTGACGTTATCGAGATGGCAACCGGCAAGAGAAAAAGAAGCGATGAATAACGGAACGAGAATCTTCAATAGTTTCATACCTTTTCCTCGTGTAATTATTTTACCACGTTCTATCTATGGAAGCCATTCTTGGAAAATGACAGGGGCCAAAGGAGACGCTTGCCGAAAAACATCGATGAAATCTGGTGGTTTCACCCAAAAACAAAATCGGTTTCACTTTTTTGAGGGGTGGTTTCACTTTTTGGGCACTGGTTTCAACCGGTCCGGGCTTTGTATCAAAAACATCAAAGTCTGCCATGATAAAAGGAAAGACACGCACGAAAAACGTGTCATTTTTTAAAAGCCTCAAGTGATTTGAGGCTGAGATAATGGGAATTTGACGGGGATTTTATTATTTTTCGAACTCTTCGGCCACCTGCTTTAGGAGATTACGGATGGGAAGATGCTGAGGGCAGACCCTTTCGCATTGTCCGCATTTGATGCATTCGGAGGCCTTGCCATTATTGACGGTGTAGACGGTCCGATAATAGGTTCTAGGATTCCAGTCATTTAGGAGAGTGACGGAATTCATGCAGTGGAATAGGTCAGGGATGAGGATGTTTTTCGGGCAGCCATCAACGCAATAGCGGCAAGCCGTGCAGGGAATGATTTCCTTATTGTTGTAGATCTCCACCACTTTCTTGATGGCTTCGCTTTCTTTCTCGGTGATGGGCTTGAAATTCTCCATGAAAGAAAGATTGTCATTCATCTGCTCTCTTGAGCTCATGCCGGATAAGACCATCATGACTTGGGATGGTGAGGCGGCATATCTAATGGCATAGGAGGGATAGGAAAGATTCTGCTTAAGACCATCGAAGACCTCTTTGGCTTCGGAGGTCAAGTTGGCCAGCATCCCTCCTTTGACCGGTTCCATGATGATGACGGGCTTATGATGCTTGACGCAGACCTCATAGCACCGGCGGCTGGCGACCACAGGGTTGTCGTAATCGATGTAATTGAACTGGATCTGGACCGCTTCAACTTCGGGATGGAGGTTGAGAATCATGTCAAGCATCTCTGGAGTATCATGGAAAGAGATGCCAAGATGTTTGATTTTTCCTTCTTTTTTAAGTTCCATCGCCACTTCATAGGCATGGCATCTTTGATAGTGGGGGAAATTTTCCTTTTGCTGAGCGTGCATGAGATAGAAATCGAAATAATCAACTCCGCAGGCTTTCAGCTGCTTCTCGAATAAGGGGCGGATATCTTCCTCTTTATGGAAATAGCCGGCGGATAGCTTATTGGTGAGAATATATTTGTCTCTTGGATAACGGGAGGTGAGGCATTTGCGGACGGCTACCTCGCTTAACTCATTGATGTAGCCATGGGCCGTATCGAAATAATTGAAGCCTTTCTTCAAGAATTCATCGACCATCTCGCTTACTTGATCGTAATCGATATCGCCATCTTTCATCGGTAGTCGCATGCAGCCGAAACCGAAATTCTTCTTGATCTCAGGGAAAAACTTATTTTCCATAGGAAACTCTCCTTATCGTAGGAAAATGATAACATAGAAATAATTCTCTTAGAAATTATAGGATTGAACTTCAGCTAAAAGAGCCTTATTTAAGCGTCGTTATTACCTAATATCAGGATAAAATATAAAAAATCACTGGCAAAACCACATTAAAATACAAATTGTTCGGTTTTTGCTTCGTGATTATTTTATATGAAAGACAACTAATTGGCAGGTGCCGGCTCGCGGGCGATTTCGCCAGCCTTGGTGAGGGCGAATTTCGTGAGTCCTGGGCCAACGATCTCATAGACGATAGTCGAGGAGAGAATGACGGCGACTATCAAGGAACCCGCCACAGGATTGGCTTTGGCCAAGGAGGCGCCGGCGCTGGTGGCTAAACCGATGGCAACGCCGGCTTGAGGGATTAAGGCAATGCCTAGATATTTTCTGACAGACGATTCGGCATGGGCGATGCTGGCCCCAAGGAAGGCCCCGCTCCATTTGCCAATAACCCTGAAAACCAGAT
>JAIKYF010000093.1 GCA_024683495.1 Bacilli bacterium | reverse complement strand
TTCCGAATAATCTGGTCGAATAGATTTAATATCGCCTGTTTTTCTATATTCTCTTACCCAACATCTAAGTGTTGTATTTGAATCTGGATAGCCGAGTATTTCTCTAGTTGCCGGATAGTTCTTAAGCCTGAAATACATCTGTACAGCCTTAAGTTTTTGATCGTCGTTATACACGTAGTGTTACCATTTCGGATGGTCCAACTTTTCGTCCGCAGCCCCTCTAGACATTTTAAAAAATAGGATTGATACCAAAATATCAGTCCTTTTTTCATTTTATAGAGCTATTTCGCTTATTTTAAGCTATTAAAGAAGTACGAAAAAATGTCCGCATCTCCCTTCAATGCGATATTGATTACAATTCCATTAATTAATAACAATCGTCTAAAAGAGAAAAAAATATGATATTATACAAAATAATAGTTTTAACCAATTTAAAAATTGATGAAAACAATGCATTAAGCGTGAATTAATTCAAAGGAGAGTTTTATGGATATTATTATCGATAGTGTGGAATCATTTAAACAATATATCTATGAGAAACACTGCTGGTATCAAAAGGTATCTTATGTTGGTGAAGTCGCAAAAGATATTTATCAATATGGTCTAAATGATGACGAATTAATCCTCGCCGTTTGTTTTTATCGAGGAATCGGTGTGGAAAAAGACTACGTTAAAGCTTTGGCGTTACTTAAAAAGCACGAAGATAATTCCCTCGCTTGTTTACTTTTAGGCTTCATATATAAAAACGGATATGGAATTGAAAAAGAAAATGAAGTCGCAGCCAATTATTTCCGTAAATGCGCGGAAATGAATAATCCTGAAGGCAAAACGCAATTGGGAAGATGCTATTTATTTGGCCAAGGCGTAGAAATAAATCGTGAAAAAGCATACCGCCTCTTTCTTGAAGCGTCGAATGATGATTATCAAAACGCCAATTTCTATTTAGGCTTAATGTATCAAAATGGCTATCACGTAAAGAAAGACCTCGATAAAGCTAAAGAATATTACGAACTCGTATTAAAACATGATGATAATGTATCCGCGGTATATAATCTCGCACTCGTTTATGACAATAAAAAAGATTATGCAAACGCATTTCATTATTTCCTTTTAGGCGCTAATGCTAATCATAATGAATCCTATTACGCATTAGGCAATTATTATTACTATGGTCGTGGTGTAGAAATTGATTACCTTAAAGCCAAAGAATGCTTTGATAAATATGCGGAATTATCCAAAGCGCAAGAAGCTAGAGGATATATCCCCCGTATTGTTAATGAGACTTTAGATTGTTCTTTGCTTAATCTTACAATTGATAAAGTAACTTTTAAGAAAAATAAGATGACTTATCATCCTCTACTCGATGAAAAAAACAAAAAAATCTATGCCGGTTTATATCCTCAATCGCGTGTCAAAGATGAAAAAACCATTGCAAAACTCAACTCTTTAGCGAAAAATAGCGAAAATTTAGATGAAAATAATTGCTATACCTATAAAGGGGAAAAATACCGTAAAGTAGAATGTTCTCCCATTGGTGAAAATGAAAAATTCTTTGCGGATGGCGAACCCGTTAAGGAAGGATTATATTGGTTTAAAGCTGATCCAATAGAATGGAATATCCTTAAGAAATTAGATGATAACACCTATGTTGTTTACGCTGAAAAGATCATCAATGTTATAAGCTATTTAGAGAATTCTATGAATTATAATTTAGATTATCGCCTTAATTTTAGCGAGTCAAAACTAAGAACGAAGTTGAATGCCTCTATCGAAAAATATTTCCCCGGTGATATGAGCTTATGTTTAGGAACCATGCGCGTTAAAGATAAACCCGCCAAATTAAATATCCTCGATGATCATACCATCTTTGAATTATTTAATCGTTCATTTGCTCACGATGAATCAAAAGCCGCTAAAGCATCAGATTATATTGTGGCGCTTCTTTCTTCTAAATATTTATCCGCGATTATAGATAATAAGGGGAACATTGCTTATTGGATTAACCATTTTAGAGAACTTAATTCCTATTGGGGCGTTGGATATATCGATAGCGATGGTTCAATCAAATTAAGCAGCACTTCGACTCTCGATATTTTAGGTCTACGTTTAGCTGCGATCATTCGCATTAAATAATCAATTATCTATTAAAATCTGGAAATTATTTTTTAAGCGCCGTCAATGAAAATATCGCGGCCTATCAATGAATACAACAACATCTTAAAACAATAGAACTGATAAATAGGTTCTCGATACCATGGTGTCGGGAACTTTTTTCTTAAAAGAAATGCCCATGGCAAGCCATCTTTTTCATCTTTTGGATAGTGGAGTTGTTCTTCAGTCGCGATGGTGTACTTATACGATTGAGAAAAAAGCGGAGAAAGGGGGTTTCAACACTCCAAGATTTTATCGATAAAGCAAAGACATTGTTTCATATGTTAAATGTCCTAATTGCGGAAGAGAAATAGCAATAAAAAGAGAAAGAGGCAGACCGGCAAAGTTTTCATTTTAAGGGTCTATTTCGTATTTGATGGTCGAGAAATTAGTATATGTTGACTATAATCAAATTGAAATTGAGAATAGTCAGAGGTGGTAAGATGGCATACATCACTAGAGCGATTGAAGATATCCTAAAAAATAGATTTGATACTTCTAAGTCTGTAGCAATTACTGGAGCAAGACAAGTCGGTAAAACAACATTGACAACGCATATGTATCCTAAGGCTACTAAGAATTTATGCATCTTATGCGTAAAGCATAAAATAAATGGTTTTTGCTTTTATGCGCTTATTTGATCTTTTGTTTATGTTTGTTTAAAGGAAACAACATAAACAAAAGAACCGGCGGTCCACGCCGGTTCCAAAGGGGTTCGATTATTTCTTGTAGAACATGAGAAGGCGCGCATCTGAGCCATCTTGCATGAAGACGTGGTTCTCATCGTTAAACCAGTACCAATGCGATTCCTGATATTGGGCGAAATGGTTGACGTAATTTGCGCTGAGGCCTCTATTATCAAGGTTATAGATGCCCCCTACCATTTCCTTGCCTCTCCAGCAATCGCTGCTATGGTTGCCGCGATAATGATAGGTTTGGCCAACCCCGAAATAGTCCCCTTCATAGGTCTTTTCGCAGGTCACGGTGAAGTCGGTGGTCGAAAGGGCGTCGCTTAATCCTCCATAGGAAACGAGGACCTCGTGGCCTTTATAGGCCGCATCGTCGTTTTTGACGGTTATCAGGCGGTTGGTCTTAAGATATTCGTAATAATCGATCGCTGTCACGTCTTTGCCCATCGTCTTCAAGATGTTCAAGGCTCGGTTGTAGATGGTATTGAGTTCCATCTCGTTGACCATTGAAGACATATCTTCGGCCGAGAAGTGGTATCCAGTCGCTTCATCCATGATCGAGAAGGCGAGATTCACGACCGGCCTCGGATCATAATAGAAGTTATAATCGTATCTAACGACTCTCCCCGCCACCCGGCGGCCCATGATATAAGAGTAATTCTCGTTAGCGGAAATATCCCGGAGATTGGTGTTCCCATAGATATATTTATAGGCTTCGTTATAGGCGTTGGTGATCTCAGATTTATCAAAGCCCGGGCAGAAGATGGACATTGAGGTGGCGAATCCGGCGAATTTATCAAGAAGAAGCTTGACGTTGGTCCGGAAGGCTTTCAGTTCGTTTTCGGCCTCGGTTTGGAAATTATAGAGGGATTCGACCATCTTGAAATAGTCGCTCATCTTCGGGGCGATGGAGCCGATGCCGGCGATTTTGTTGGCGAAATTGATGAAGAGATTCGCCATCTTCTTGGCCATCTCGGAGTCCACCGCTTCAAACTGGGCTAAACCCACTAAATGAGAATAGCAGTCCTTTGAAAGGGTATCGAGGGCCTCACTGCTCATCGAAGGATAGTTGTTGGAGAGGTTCTCCTTGAGGCATTTTTGGAAAACCTCGTCGAATTTCTTGGTGTAGCCTTGGGAGGCTCTAGCGATATCGGCAGCTTCTTGGAAGTAGCTCTTAGTGATCTGGATTTCCTCAATTCTCGCCAGCTTATCCCCTTCGATGGAATAACCTGGTCCATTAGGATCTTCCATGGAGAGAACCTCTTTCTCATCGTGAGTGAAATAATGCAATTTCAGTGTCAAATCCCCACTATTTTTGGCAAAGTTGATGAAATAGGAATGGATATCCGCGGCATAATCGCGGAGGGTATCTTCCATTTTTTCGATGTAATTTTGATAGAAATTGTCCCAGGAATTCCGATACTGGTTGAAGAGAATCCGGTCGATGCCTAACTGGGTGACGGCTTGACCGGTGGAGATTTGCTGCTTGAGGGCATCGATTTTCCGGTCGAGGACTTTGAGCTGATTGGAGATATCATTAAGCTTATTCATGACATCCTTCATGGAGGTGCCTCCAGAAGAGATGCCAAAGAGCTTCATGAGGTTCAGGACTGAATTGATTCCATTATAGGCATTGCCATTATTAAGGGAGATGCCAAGTTGGGCCAAATAGGCGGCGGCGAAAATCAAAGTGCCGGCATTTTCTTGGTCTTTCTTTACGACTTCTGGCTTTGCTTCGATGACTTTCTTGGCGAAAGTCTCATCGATAGCCGCACCAGAAGTAGAACCTGGGGTCTCGTCTTCTTTCTCGCATTCGAATAACATTTCCGGGCCTTCGAAATTCGTGCCCCAGATGCACTTAAATAAACCATCTGGTGCATTAAAGGAGAAGAGGCCAGAGATCTTTTCATGCTCGGCGCTAGTCTCGATAACCATGTCAAAACCGTTATCAACCGGGGTGAAGGATTTGATTTCAGCGTTTTTGCCTCCGCCCTTTAAGACGATTTCCTGAGATTCGATCTCAATCATGTCTTGACTGATCTCCCCTACCACGACATCCGAATAACGGAAATGGAGGGTGAAGGTGTTTTCGATTAATTCATGATAAAGGTCAAAATGAGGGAAATTGACCGATAAAACCGATTGCTCAGAATGTAGAGAGGCATCTTCCGCTTGGAAAGAGAGCGTCTGGCCGGCGAAAGTCTCGATGGCCTCATCTAAGGAGCCTTCGAAAGGAATATAGAATTTGGCGATGTAAGATTCCCCATCGAGAAGCTCGAATCTCGAGACCGGATATTCGCCTAGATACATCTTCCCGAGCTTTTCAAGCTCGAGATCGCTATTGGCAAGCAAACGGAAAGTGAATTCCCCTCCTTCTATCGCAAAGCTCGAGTTATCGGGATAGACGGCTAAAGGCACTACGTTATAGAAAAGCTCGATGGGATAATCGGCTTCTTTGAAGAAACCCGGCTCTAAGATGAGAGAGCCCTCTTCTTCATTTCCGACTTCCCCTGCCGAATAGACATAGATATGTTTATCTTCGATCAGGCATTTATCGAGCGTAAGGCCATTGAAGGCCTTTCCAAAAGAGACTTTGGTCACATCATCGACGGTAAGGCTCCCCCCGAAGGTCGCCTCGAATACTTGGTTGGTTTCGCCCACGATGTAGCGGTCCTCGACCGCGCTGACGAAAGGCTGAACAGAATATATTTCCGGAACGGAAAGATTGACGTCGGCATAGGCGAATTTGTTGTCTTTGGTCGATTCTTTATGGAAAAGGACGAAATATCTCCCCTCATTATGGGTGGGCAAGGTGATGGTGAGTTTGCTCTCAGTGACCTTCAGCTCATAATTCGTGATGGCGTTTTTTAATAGATCCTCAGAGGACATCTCCTTTTTCTCAGCGCCTTCGACGCTGACTTTCTCCTTGACGATGATCCTCTCTTTAGTGACGTTTTTAAGATATCCATCACTCATATCGACGTTGATGGAGAGCTTATCGCCAGAGACGGCATGAGTCGCATCAAGGCGGACGGAAGCCTTATATTCCTCGATATTGCCCCAGTCCAAAGTCACGGCATTGCCCTTGCCACAGGATGGGAGCAACAAAAAGGAAAAACCTAAAAGTGAAACTGCAAGCTTGTTACTTTTTTTCATAGCAACTTCTCCAATTTATTTAATTACTTATAATTATTCTACTTCAGGCGCGGCTTATTGACAAATAAGAAAAATAACGGCAAAAAACGCCCAAAGGAAGGGGGATTAACTCTATCCTTTGGGCGTTATCGCTTGGATTCTAGAAACTGATGGTATCGACTAAATTAATAGTTGAGGGCGCGGAGTTCGAAGAAGGATTGCGGGTGGTTGCAGACCGGGCAGACCTTCGGGGCATATTTGCCGACGACGATATGTCCGCAGTTGCGGCACTTCCAGACGGCGAGGTCATCGCCGACGAAGACGACTCCGCCTTCGACTTTCTCTAGAAGCTTACGATATCTTTCTTCATGGTGCTTTTCGATGGCGCCGACGGCTCTGAATTTATAGGCGATTTCCTTGAAGCCTTCCTCTTCGGCGACCTTGGCGAAGTTCTCATACATATCGGTCCATTCATAGTTTTCGCCATCGGCGGCGTCTTTGAGGTTGGCGATGGTGTCGGGGACTTCTCCGCCATGGAGGTATTTGAACCAGAGCTTGGCATGCTCTTTTTCATTTTCGGCAGTCTCAAGGAAGAGTTCGGCGATTTGCTCATACCCTTCTTTCTTGGCCTTGGAGGCATAATAGGTGTATTTGTTGCGGGCTTGGCTTTCTCCGGCGAAAGCGGTCATGAGGTTGGCTTCGGTTCTTGAACCTTTTAAATTCATAGGTTTCTCCTTTTTTATATGTAGGCTTGTGCCTAGATATCATTATAAATGGCGGGTGATGGTTAGTGTTAGTAAATTAGACACTATTTTTTGACGTAGCGGATATATTCGACGTTATCGAGGCTTGAGGAGGTCTCGACCATGTATTCATAGACCGCTTCCCTCAATAGATGAGCCCTTTCGCCGAGGGGCTTAGACATATCGGGATAGATGGGATTGGAGATATGGATGACGGGGCGGGGTTTCCGGAATTTGAAGAACTTGTGCTCCTCATAGGTCGTGCACATGGCGACGACTGGGGAGCCTAGTGAGGCGGGGTAAGTGAAGGAGTTATCGGGGAAGGGACGGATGAAGGTGCAATAGGGCCAAATGTGGGCTTCTGGGAAAATATAGACGGGATTTGCATGGGAAATCCGATATTTGATGGCCTCGATGAACCTCTCGCTTAGCTGTGGGGAATCCGGGAGCGGAGTGGCTCCAAGCATCATAACAAGAGGTCTAATCAGAGGGATGTTGACGGCGTCGGGATGGCAGACGAAGAAGGCTTTTCTCGGAGCGGATAAGGAGATGGGTCCAAAGGCCACATCCATGATCTGGGTGTGGTTGCCATAGACGAAATAGCCTTTGAGGCCAAAATGGGCTTTTTTGAGTTTCTTTTTGCCAACGATGCGGTAGGAAGTCCAGATTTTGGCCACCACCCAAAGGATGGGGATGGCGAAGACATAGTATAAGATCACGGAAAGAACGAACCATATGGGGTTTTTATGAACGTATTTAAAATTCTCAGGAAGGGGCTTCTTCCTGATGTTAGTCCCGGCGAAGTCATCGTTGAGGATGTCTTCGTAATATACGATTTTAGGCTCGCGTCGTTTCATTGCCTCCTTATTTTACACATTAAAGGAAGAAAAGTTGAGAGGAGATACTCTATTATCTTATATATAAATAGGAGAATGGCCTTCTAAGAAGGGTGATTATAATCTAGGGGAATGATAATAGAGATCCCCTACTGCTATTAGGGTTCTGAAGTTGTAACCAATCATTGATTTGTAATTTTTGCAAAGAAATCTAAATTTGCCCTTGACCTATCCCCTTAAGGTTGGTATAGTCTTACTTGCCCGTCAAAAGGCATGGCATCGCGAGGTAGAGCAGCCTGGTAGCTCGTCAGGCCCATAACCTGAAGGCCGGTGGTTCAAATCCATCCCTCGCAACCAGATGTAAACTACAGTATTGATACAATGTCAGTACTGTTTTTTATATTTAAAAATAGTTGAGAAGATATCAAAATATGTTAATTTTTAATGTGAACATTAAAGGATTAATGAATATGAAGATAGTATTAATAAACGGCACCAATCATAAAGGAAGTACATACAATATCGCTAAACAAATAGTGGACAAGGTGAATGGTGAATTAACGGAATTCTTCTTACCAAAAGATTTCGATGAATTTTGCTTAGGCTGTACAACTTGTTTTGTTAAGGGCGAAGAACACTGCCCACATCATTCTAAGATTGAAAAGATTACTAAAGCCTTACTTGAAGCTGATTTAATCATTCTTGATAGTCCGGTCTATGTCTATCACGCTAGTGGGGCAATGAAGGCCTTATTAGATCATTATGGTTATATGTGGATGGCGCATCGTCCAGAACAAGCAATGTTTAAAAAGCAAGGTGTGGTTATTTCTACCGCTGCAGGTGCAGGTACTAAATCCACAATAAAAGATATGAGAGATAGCTTATTCTATTGGGGTGTGGCTAAAATCTATCAATTCGGTCTTCCTGTCGCCGCCACTTCTTATGAACAAATAAGCGAAAAGAAACTAAAGAAGATTGATAAAGCCACAACCAAGATTGCGAAAAAGGTTGTTAAAAAGAATGGCAAAGTTAAACCATCATTTGGAGCCAAAGCTTTCTTCTTCCTTATGCACTTATTGCAAAAGAATGGTTGGAATCCAAAAGACGCTGAATATTGGAAAGCAAAAGGCTGGACGGGAAAAGCTCGTCCTTGGAAAGCAAAATAATAGATTACGGCAGCAACTGTTTTTTTCTTCTTTGAGATACAATCATAAATACGAAAACTGAAGATGAAATTATTTTAATTGTTAATAGAATTATTGAAAAAAATGATGTGCGAATTGTCGAAAGTGAATCTAGTTCATAACTACCTATTTAACGCATATTTATAGCACATTCCTTAATGAGTGTCGGTTTTTCAGACCAGTGTCAGAAATTGAAAAAACTTTGTCGGTTTGTATCGTTTCCAGCTTGAACATCCAAATAACGAGTCAAGCATTGATGCCATTGCGTTCAATGCTTTTTTCTTATTGGCAAGATAAAAGGCGGTTTTTGCAAAGTATCATCATGGTATCACGCGCTTTTTTGAGCTCATCGTTATAATGGGTATTGAAAAAGGAGGTGCAACCATGTTCAAGGACAGACTCAAAAGCAACCGCGAGAGGCTTGGACTAACCCAATTCGAGTTGGCGGAAAGAATCCATTTCTCGCGTTCTGCGGTTGCCAAATGGGAACAAGGTAGGGGCATACCAGCGAAGGAAACTTTGACTGTTTTATGCGAAGTTTTTGGGATAAGCGAATCAGAACTCTATGAATTTGATGATGCGGGAAAAGCGGTGGAGGCGGTCCAGAGAATGAGCCACAGAAAAACCTGGGTCATTCTTGCCTTGACCGCTTTTTCCCTTGCCGCGGCAGGCGTTGCGGTGTGGGCCGTTTTGCTTAGGAACGCACCCACTCCTGAGCGTCTCGTCATTAGCAAAACAAGCGATGGAATCGATAAGGCAAAGCTAGAACGGGCGGCGCTTCCGGACCTGCCCATGCCAGCGCTTGACGAGGCATCGTCCCAATATTTGATTGAGCAAACCTCCCGCGACGTATGGAAGACAGGGCACATCGGGGCGGAAGCCTTTGTGCAATATCGCCTCGAAGTACTTTCCTATCTTCAAAACAATCCCTATATCTCCAGTCTTTCCGCGGTTATCGAACATCCAGAAGAGGGTTGGAGAAACGAGGAGACGGGAATGGCCACGTTTAGTCAAAACACATTCCTTTTGCCGATAAGCCTCACTGATTTCCCCGCCGAAAACAACATCACTATCAGTTATGTCAGCGGGCTCAATCCTTCTCGAGAGGCATTTTCAAGCGTCCCTTACCACACGATTACTTTGATTTATTTTCCTGAAGACGTATGCCTGTATTCGGTCGACGGAGAGCAGTTAATCGGGAATTTCATCCTTCGCCTCAGGGATTATGGTCAAAGACAGGGCTATGAGACATATCGTGAGTATCACAGCAAAAACGGTGAAGCTTGCACCGTTTCCTTTACCGCCGGGAAGCAGTTTTTATGCAATGAATGGTATTCGATAGAGCGTATCTCTATTACTAATGAAAACATTAACGAATATGCGGCGATCGGCGTGATGGGGGGATACCTATCCGTCCAATCGACGGAACCGTATAGTCCATATTATCGCTTCCTTGGAAACGTGGACTACCATTATTTCGTTAATGGTGAAAGAAAAGACGGAACATCCTCATTGAACTTGAATAACCAATGGCCTTTCTTTTCAACAACGATTGTTTTAGGCAGCAAAGAAGTGAAAATTACGATCGACTCCTATTCTATTAAAGGCGGTTATTTCTATGTGTTGAAACGAAAAGACGGGGCACCGGATCCTTACCCAGACCGTATTGCTTATGATGACTCGGGGCTTGCATGATCGTTGAACAAAGAAAGAATATATTGCTAAACCAACGGTGGAGTTTTGCCACATTTGCCGGGGCACCTTTCAAAAAACGCCTCTACTTTTAGTATGCCGATCAAACGATCGTGGCCAACCAAAGCGCAGGGAAACTCCGTGTATAATAGAGGGCCAGGCGCCAAAACTCTAAAGGGTTCTAGACGCTGAGAGAAGCGACAAAGAGTTCAAAAAGAACTGGATGGGGGTTTTAAATTTCTGTTTCATCTATCATAACGGTGTCCGGCAGGAGGGGCGTTAATACCCGTGTATCAGTCGGGCCAGAGACTAAAAACCTGTCCGCGCAGTGGTGGCGCACCTAAAAAACGCCTTCCATTCATGGACAGAAATCATTAGAGTTTGAGAATGTATAAACTTGAAAAATACATTCCCAAAATATAAAATGTTGCCATGATCAGAACCACAGCCGAATTGCTTTGCACGTATGGGAGCCACTATGGGATCTCCAAGGCCCTAGCCTCAGGGAAACTGTCGAAGGTGGGCCATGGACTTTACTGCGATGAGGCGCCGGAGCTTTCCGAGCTTGAAGCCATCTGCGCGGCCTATCCCAATGCCGTGTTGACCGCGGAAAGCGCGTTCGCCTACCATGGCTTATCCGATTACGTGCCGGACCGTTATGCGTTCGTGACTCCTCTTAACGCCCACCGCATGCGCAGCGCGAAAGTAGTTCAGAGTTTCATGACCAACGACATCGTGAGAATCGGGGTGGCGGAAGTTAATACGGAACACGGGGTCATTCGCGTTTACGACAAAGAGAGGATGCTCATCGAGCTCTTCCGGCTCAAGCGCAAGTTTCCGCCAGACTACTTCCGGGAAGTCGTGAATTCCTATCGCGCCCTCGCCAAAGAGGAGAAGATCGATTTCAGGACCCTTGCGTCCTATTGCCCATGGTTCAAGAAAGGGTCGCTCATCAAAGCCAGAATCGAGGAAGTGATCCTATGAAAGCCATCGCCGAATCCATCCGTTATTACATTCATGAAGGGATGACCTCCTTTCAGGCGGAGAACTACGTCTGCCAGAGGATCGTTCTTTCGAAGATCTCCAAATCGCCGTTCGCCGACAAGGTCCTTATCAAGGGAGGCGTCGTCATGTTCAACCGCACGGGGAATCTCCGTCGCGCGACGGCGGACCTCGATTTCGATTTCATTCGATACGACATCTCCGACGGATCAATTCGCGTTTTCATCGATTTATTGAACCGTTATGACCCACAATATGTTTTGACGGTTAAGAGTCTCGAACCCCTCCACCAAGAGGATTACCAAGGCAAAAGGGTCATTCTCTCGGTTGCCGACAAAAGCGCGACCTTGACATTTAAAATGGATATTGGCGTCCATACCCTACTCGGGATCAGGCAGGATGCCGTTTGCTTCTCATTCATGGACTGTGAAGGCGGTATCATGCTCGCCGCCAACCCGCCAGAGCAGATTTTCGCGGAAAAGGCGTACTCTCTTGCCAAACATGGTACTTTCTCAGGGCGGGGCAAGGATGTCTTTGACATGTATTACCTTTTGAAGGAATGCGATTTGGATCGGGGCGTCGTCGCGAATTGCCTAGACTTGCTTACGTTTGAAAACAAACGTGGCATCGCTTCTCTTGAAGAGGTTCGCGAGTCTGTGGAGACAGCGTTGGTGGACGCGGCTTTTCGGCGCCGCCTTTCCAAGGTCAGGGAAAGATGGATTGATGTCGGCATCGATGCCATTGCGGATGAAATTGTTGCCTTTCTTTATGATCTTTGAGCGAAGAAGCATTCAATTGCAGCACAAGTGTTGCGAAACCGACCGTTTTCAAAAACAGTGTTGCAAAAACCGTTTTTTCCAAAAGCAGCGCCGTATTAACAACGTTATACCCTGCCAGCAACAAACAAGAAGTTCCGAAAAAGGTTATATGCCATCGGAACTTTTTCATTTTATTGACGAATTCGAAAAAGCAAAAAGCAGCGAATCGTAGGACAATCGCAAAATCGGGCTTGACCGTAGTTACCGTTAGGGTTGCGTGATACCCAAGCCGTCAAGGAATTCAGCGTCCTGAAAGCCGCCTTGTTTTCCATAGGGGGGTGCAAAGAAAAGCGGTTGGGGGTACAGCCCAAACCACTAGGGGGTGCAAGGAAAAACGATAGGGGGTGCAACGAGAAAACACACTGTATCAAATTTGTCTTATACAGCCAAATGCATCTCGACCATCGCCCGCGCGATGGTTTTTTGCTCCTGGGGTGGGTTATTTGTTCCAATTCCCACCGATTCGTTTATAATTTCTAGGCTCGGTCCATTAGCTCAGCGGTTAGAGCGCTCCCCTTATAAGAGAGATGTCCCTGG
>JAIKYF010000067.1 GCA_024683495.1 Bacilli bacterium | reverse complement strand
GCTGATTCCATTAAAATGGAGTCCATCCTCCGCATTTCTTCCTTCAATAGGCCACAAGCATTGGTGAGCAATTTCGACTTTAAAGAGTTGGAGCAAACGAGTTCTCCAAACATTCCCGTCTCATGGGCTTGGTCATCAACTAAAGGACGACGCTCGATCATCTCGACGGTGTAACCGCGCTTCAAAAGATAGTTAGCGGCTTCGCTTCCAGCTAACCCACCTCCGATAATTCGAACGAATTTATTCAACTTCCTTATCCTTCTTTTCTTTTTTATTCAGCCACTCATGGTAGCGGCATTTGGGGAAATTCGTGCAGCCTAAGAAATCGACTTTTTTGCCATGTTTGACAACCAGATGTCCCTTCTTGCACTTAGGGCATTCTTTGACATAGTCCTTCTCGGTGTATTTGATGATTTTCTCTTGCTTTTCCTCTGAGCCCTTGATGTAACGGCATTTGGGGAAACCAGAGCAGGCCAGGAATTTATTTCCTTTTTTATCGGTGCGTTCCACGAGATTCTTGCCGCATTGTGGACAGATTTCCTCGGTGATGACCACTTCTTTCTTTTCTTTTTGGATGTAGTGGCAAGTTGGGTAATTTGAACAAGCCACGAAGGAGCCATAACGACTCTTTTTGATGACTAAAGGAGAACCGCAGATTGGGCAAAGTTCACCGGTTTCTTGATCGGGGTCTTTGTACATCTTCTCCTGGACATCTTCGTATTTTACCATGAAAGGACCATAGAAATCGTTGAGGGCTGCGAGTTCGGTTTGCTCGCCTTCCTCGATTTTATCTAAGGTATTTTCCATGTTCGCGGTGTATTCGGAAGAGACGATCTCTGGGAAATACTTATTTAAAACGTAGGTGGTTCTGATGCCGGTTTCGGTTGGGGTGACCACGCCCGCTTTCGAAGTGATATAGCCACGTTCAACGAGGGTTTTGATCGTGCTGGCGTAGGTGGATGGACGGCCGATTCCTTCTTCTTCCATCAATTTGACGACCTTGGCTTCGGTGTATCTGACTGGGGGCTTGGTGAATTTTTGCTCGCAGGAGATTTCCTCATTATGGTAATTGCCGCCTTCTTCGATTTCCGGAAGAGCGTTGGCGTCAGGATCTTCGAATTCGCCATAAATGGCCAAGAAACCTTTGAAGAGATTTCTCGAACCGGTGGCTTTGAAGGTCAAGCCGTTGGTTTCGAAAATCGCGGTGGTCTGAAGTTCGACCTTATCGGC
This sequence comes from Bacilli bacterium, assembly GCA_024683495.1. Taxonomy (GTDB): domain Bacteria; phylum Bacillota_I; class Bacilli_A; order RFN20; family CAG-826; genus UBA4951. Next base: position 17,347 of record JAIKYF010000067.1, on the reverse strand, counting down.
CATCATGCTGGCGATGGCCCTATCGTAAATCAGGCGATAAAGCTTGGCCTCATCGGGAGTGACATAACGGGCGACTTCTTCTGGGGTTCTATGGGTGCCGGTTGGCCTGATGGCTTCGTGAGCATCCTGAATATTCCCCTTCTTCTTGGGATTTTTGATGTTTCCGACATATTCTTCACCGAATTTTTCGATGATGAACGGCTTGGCGTGACGGGTGAAGAAATCGGGGCTGATTCTCGTGGAATCGGTTCTCATGTAGGTGATTAAACCGACATGCTCCCCATTGATGACCTTGCCTTCGTAGAGCTTCTGGGCGATGGATTGGGTTCTCGAGGTCGAGAATCTGAACTTCGCGAAAGCCTCCTGCTGCATGGTCGAGGTGGTGAATGGGAGACGGCTTGGGATGGATTTCTTCGTCTGCTTCAATTCGATGACCTTCAAGGTTTCGCCGATACGGGCTTTGATGGCCTCGGCTTCTTCTTGGTTATGGATGGTGAGAGATTTATCATCCACTTTATCCAAATTTAAAGTGATGACTTCCTCTCCGATTTTGACTTTGACTTCGATGGTCCAGTATTCTTCGGGGACGAAGTTTTTGATTTCCTCATCGTTATCGCAGATCATCTTCAAAGTGACCGACTGTACGCGGCCTGCGGATTTGGAAGACATCTTTCTTTGTAAGAGGGACGAAAGTTTGAAACCGATGATTCTATCGTACATGCGCCTGGTCTCTTGGGAGTTGACGAGGTTCATGTTGAGGGTCGAAGGATTGTTGATGGCTTCGGCGATCGCGGTTCTTGTGATTTCGTGGAATTGAAGTCTTTTGGTCGTTTCGACATCAAGACCTAAAACCTGGGCGAGATGCCAAGCGATGGCTTCTCCTTCCCGGTCAGGGTCGGTGGCGAGGATGACTTCATCGGCTTTGGAAGCCGCGTTTTTTAATTGGGAGACGATTTTGCCCTTGCCAAGCGAGATGACATAGTCAGGCTTAAAATCATGGGCGACATCAATCCCTAAACCTCCCTTTCCTTTCATGGAAAGATCCCTGATGTGGCCTTGGGAGGCCATGACTTGGAAATCGGATCCGAGGTAGTGTCCGATGGTTGTGCATTTATTTGGTGACTCGACGATTACTAATTTCATATGATTTTGCGTTGTGAGTATATGGGAGGAGTTTTGTCTTGTCAAATGCTAAAAATGGGCCCTGTCCTATATATAAATAAGGTATTTATTTATAAGGGGCGAAAAAATTTTTTTCAACTTTTCAATAAGGCGATTATATCCTCGGCGTTTTCCACCATCTGAGCTCCATGGTCCTTGATGAAAACATTATTGGTGGATTCTTCGTCGGCGCGGTAAGGTAAACAAGCCGCGATATTTCCATTGTTGCTAGCCTCATCGACTAATAGGCCCGCGAAACTCTTTTCCACGCTTTGAGGGAAGAATAAGACGCGGCAACACGGGGCGAATAGTTCATAGACTCTTGGGTATAGATAAGCTTCTTTGATATAGCCTCCCGGGATCTCGCCGATGAATAATCCGAACTTTTTCACATCCTCAATCGTGTCGATTTCCTCGTTTAAGGGGCTTACATCGATTCCATAGGGCGTGAACACGATAGGATAACCTCCACAATCGATGACTTGGCGGACCACCCCCATATTGGCCCCTTTCGCGCAGACGAGGGCAATATGGTAGCCTTCGGAGATGAGTTGAGGGATTATCTCGTCTAGCATCTTCGCGGCGTAATCTGAAAGGATTTTCGGGCAATCGATGCCCACCACCCTCCTTTTTTCGTAGATGAGGGAGATATTCCCATGATAATGAAAGACTATCGGGGCTCTAGCGATGCCGCGATACGATTCTGGGAAATCCTCATCGATCAGAGTCGTATAGGATGCCTGGTTTCGTTCGAGGAATTCTGCATAATAATCCTCTATGCCATCGGCATCCATATTCCTGATGGCCTCCATTTGTGCGTCGAAATTGCCTTTGTATTTGTAGTTTATGGCAAGTATTACTTCTTTTGGTTCCATTAAAAAACCTCCTATATATAAATGGAGGCTTAGGGGCGAAATGAGTCAAAATTAGAACAATTTTATTTGACGGGAATAAAATTTGGCGACTGGGGCGAAGCTTTTGCGGTGCACGCCTTCTATCGGGCCATATTGATTGAGGGCGTCCATATGGAATTTGGTTCCGTATCCTTTATGCTTAGCAAAGCCATATTGAGGATATTCCTTATCGAGCTCTTCCATATAACGATCACGGGAAACCTTTGCCAAAATCGAGGCGGCCGCGACGTTTAGGCATTGGGCGTCTCCTTTGATGATGGGGACGACTTTGGCGGGGAGTCCCCCTAAAGGCATCGCGTCAGTGATTATCAGATCATAAGGAACCTTAAGTTGGGCGATGGCTTTCTTCATGCAGATTTTGGTGGCCTCATAGATGTTATATTGATCGATTTCTTCGGCGCTGACGGAGGCGATTCCATAAGAGATGGCGTTTTTGACGATAAGATCAAAAAGCGCGTCGCGTTTCTTTTCGCTCAATTGTTTTGAATCGTTGATTAAATCCGATTCAAAAGAGGGATCGAAAATAACCGCGGCAGCGTAAACCGGACCCGCCAAAGGGCCGCGTCCGGCTTCATCGACTCCGACGATGAGTTTGACCGAATCGCTTAAATACTCTTTTTCCTTATTTAGCATCTGGGTTTTTCTAGGCATATGCCTCCGAGATTTCCATCTTGGAGATCTCTGATTAATGAGATGGCGGATTTGGAGATGTCTGGGCTTCCGCCTTGGAGGAGGAATCCGCGTTTTTCAGCGATTTTGATGAGGATTTCATCGGAAGTCAATTCTCTTAAATCTTCGATGCCGAAGCGTTCTTTGAGGGAGAAAGGATATTCTTCTCTTAGATAGCCGATGAGGGCGATGGAAAGTTCTTCATTGGGAAGAACGCTTTCCTTGATGGAACCAAGTAAAGCGAGCCTGACGGCTTGGCTTCCATCGGGATAGTTCATCGGGAGGATGCCAGGAGTGTCTAGGAGGACGAAATCATTGGGGAGTTTGATCCATTGTTGGGCCCTAGTGACGCCTGGGGTGTTAGCGGCTTTGACGACGTTTTTGCCAGCGAGGTTATTGATGAAGGTGCTTTTGCCAACGTTGGGGATGCCCATGATGAGAAGGCGGATGGGTTGCTTTTTCATGCCGAGCTTGGCTTCTTTTTCTCTTTTCTTCTCAATGAGGGGCTGAGCTTGGGCGCGAAGGATGTTGAAGACCTTGACGCTTTTGAGGTCGGCCGCAAAACAGATGGTCCCTTGATTGCGGTAATAATTGATCCAGAGATTTAAGGTGGCAGGGTCAGAGGTGTCGCTTTTGGAAAGGACGATGAGATGGGGCTTATTGCCAATCATCTGCTTAAGCGCGGGGTTTCTTGTCGATTCAGGGGCTCTCGCATCGGCGATTTCAACGATTAAATCGCAGGATTTGATGAAGTTAGCCAAAGAATCCTGGGCTTTTTTCATGTGGCCAGGATAGTAATGGACGTTTTTTAATTGCTCGCTCATCGAAACTGCACCAAATTCCAAGGCATGACGATGGTATGCCAAAGGGTCCTTTCGTAAGATTCGCTGTCACTGACATAAGTGTATTCGAGTTTTCCGATGATGGAGATGGCAAGTCCCACTAGGCACCACTCCTTGATCGGACCATAGGTCGTGCTTCTGGAGTCACCAGAATGGCTCCGATTGTCACCGCATAGATAATAGCAATCATCGGGGACGGTGATGGGGGTGTTGGCCTTGCAGGTTGTGCTGTTGCAGGTCCCGGCCTTGTTATAGAGCTCCGGCTGCTCGACATATTCGAATTCCAAGGTTTCGGAGTTTTGGATATAGAGGTCACCCTCTTGGTTGAAATAGAAGGTCTCTCCCGGCATGGCGATGACTCTTTTGACCTTCCGGGACGCGTTTGGCTTTAGGGTAGTCTTGTCATTGGGGTCGGTGTAGTCCCAGTTTTGATAATATGTGACAACGATGTCGAATCTTTTGATGGTGGACATGAAATCATGGGCAGTTTCCATAATGCCATAATCGGTGATGTAGGTGCCTTTCTTGTCGAAGTTCCCCCATTCCGCCTTGTTGTCTTTCATTTTATAAGAGCCACTATAGGTGGCGCCGGAATTGAGGGTGGGATACATGCTCATCCCGTTGACGAAGAAAGATTGGTAACGGGTGACATAGTAACTGACTTGGCCAGAGATTGATAAAACGACAGTGAAAAAAGCCACCATCACGACTTCGGTGAAGATGTTGAATATCATCTTGCGACGTTCTCTCTTTTTTCTTTTTTCTTGCCTACCAAGATCGGAGAGTCCGATATCGGTAACCAAAGTGTCGGTTTTTTTCATCGGGTTTATTATAGTAAGGAGATAAGTAAAAGACAATTTTTCTAAAGAAAAAGGTCCCGAAATGTTCGGGACCAATTCGTTGAAAGAGCTTATTTGCTTTCTTTCTTTTCAACTTCCTTGATACGGGCAGACTTGCCAGAGCGACCACGCATATAGTGGATTCTGGCTCTTCTGACACGGCCATACTTGACCACTTCGATCTTGCTGATGGAAGGGGAGTTGACTGGGAAGGTACGTTCGACGCCGATGCCGGCAGACATTTTGCGGACGATGAATGTTTCGCTCACGCCATGTCCTCTACGCTGGATGACTACACCCTCGTAGACCTGGATACGTTCCTTCTTGTTTTCAACGATGCGAACAAAGACCTTGATGGTGTCGCCCGCTGAAAAGTCAGGGATGTCTTTCCGAATTTGTCTGGAAGTGATTTCTTCGACTAATTTGTTGTTCATTAGCGATGACCTCCTTCGGATGGATTGTTCTCTTCAGGTTCATTCTCCTTGTGGACAGCGGAGCCTGCGTAGCGTCCTTGGACGCAAGGCATATAATATAGTCTAATCGTCCTTTTTTCAATAGAAAAATAACTATATTGATGATGTAAAGTAAAAATACTTGACACCGACCCACCACATCGATAAAATCTCTCTCGGTAAAGGAGAAACAAACAATGGCAGTTAAAATCAGATTAACCAGAATTGGTCGTCATAAAGATCCATTCTATCGTATCGTCGCCGCCGACTCCCGTTTTGCCAGAGATGGCCGTTATATCGAGCAAATCGGTATCTACGATCCAGCTTTGGGCGAGGAAAAGGCTGAAATCAACGAAGAATTAGCCTTAAAATGGCTCAAGAATGGCGCCATTCCTTCCGACAGCGTCCGTGCGATGTTCGCTCGTAAAGGAATCATGACCAAGTACGTCAACGAGAAAAAGGGTAAATAAGTAAGATGGAAGAAAAGTCTGAAATTCTTTTAGGAGAAAATGACCCCATCATCAGCTTTGTCAAGAAGCTCATCCTCCCTTGCGTTCGCGACAAGGACGAGTGCACAATAAGCTTGGTTCCTGCTTATAAAAACTCTTGTGCAACCGTTATTGTCTCAGCCTCTGACTACGATATGTCCAAACTAATTGGAAGAAAAGGTATCACCGCTGATGCCTTCAGAGCCGCGGCAAACGCCTTCTGGAAATGCAATGGTCCGAAGAGCAAATTCTATCTCAAGTTTGAATCGAATTCGCGTGCGGACAAAACAAGCGTTGGGGAATAACCCGACGCTTTTTTAAAAAATATGGAATACGTTAGATTAGCAAAGATTCTCAAAACCTATGGCCTAAAGGGAGAAGTTAAGGCTTATTGCCTCACCGATTTCCCCGCCTCCCGCTTCAAGAAGGGGAACGTTTTGTCGTTCCTAAACGAAAAAACGGGGGAAAGAGAAAATTACACGGTCTCTTCCTATCGTCTCCAAAAACCTTTCATCTATCTGAAGTTCGAGGAGATTATCTCGATTGAGCATGCCGAGAATGTTTTAGGGATGTTCGTGGAGATCGAAAAAGATAAGGCTCCAATGCCTGATGGTTACTATCGTTTAGAGGACCTTAAGGGCTGCACGGTCGAATCCCTAGAAGGAGAACAATTAGGCGTAGTCGAAGATATTTTATCTTATTCCACCACCAAAACTCTCCGAGTCAAAAAGGCGGATGGAAAGACTTTCACCGTTCCTTTTGTCTTCGATCATTTCGTCGTCTCGGTTGATCTAGACTCAAAAACAATCGTTATTAAGGTAATCCCCGGACTCTTATGAAAATCACCATTTTAACTTTGTTTCCGGAGATGTTCAGCGCGCTCACGGATAGCTCTATCATCAAAAGGGCGATCGCCAAGGGGGTCGCTGAAGTTGAGATAGTCAATATCCGCGATTACACCAAAGACAAATATGGCCGCGTGGATACTCCACCTATCGGCGGAGGGGCGGGCTTAATCGAAAAGGCCCAGCCCATCGTCGATGCTTTAAAGGCGGTCTCCACTCCTACTTCCCACAAGGTTTTATTCTCCCCTCGAGGCAAGACCTATAACGAAGAGAAGGCCAAGGAATTAGCTAAGTTAGACCATTTAGTCCTTGTCTGCGGTCACTACGAAGGCGTCGACGAAAGAGTCAATTCCTATGTCAATGAGTTGATGTCGATTGGCGATTACATCTTGACCGGCGGGGAAATTCCGGCGATGGCAGTTTCCGATTCGATAATTAGACTGCTCGATGGGGCGATTGCCTCTGAGAGTTTGGTTGACGAATCTTTTAACTCCAATTTGCTTGAATATCCTCAATATACCGAGCCTTATGATTTTGAGGGTGAGACCGTACCTGACATTCTCTATTGCGGCAATCATGAAGCGATTGCCAAATGGAGAAGGAAACAGTCCCTGCTTCTTACCAAAAAATACCGTCCGGATCTTTTTTCTCAACTGACGTTAGATAAAAAAGATGCTCGGCTTCTCAAAGAAACCGAGCAAGATGAATTATCCGATTGGGAGAAGAAAGCCCTGGAGAAGGGCAAGAAATTCATCAAAAAGTAGAGTTATTTGCCTCCGGGGAAGCCTCCACCATTGGGGAATTTCCCGGATTTTTGATACCTATTCAATTGCTTCATCGTCTCTTTCGATTGCTCGAAGCGGCGAATGACGCGATTGATGTCGGCATTGGTTAATCCGCATCCTTTGGCGATGCGGTTTTTTTGCGAATATTTCAAGATTTCCGGATGTCTTCTTTCATATGGAGTCATCGAATTGATGATGGCCTCGAAGATTTTGAGTTCTTTTTCTGCTTTGGCTTGTTGCTCATCGGTGATGTTGGGCATGCCTGGGATCATTTTGGCGATGGAGCTGATGGAACCCATTTTCTTAATCATCTTCATCTGCTTAAGCATATCCTCAAGAGTGAAGTCGCCCTTCATCATCTTGTTGGCTTCTCTTTCGGCGGTCTTTTGGTCGACGACCTCTTGGGCTTTTTCAACTAACGAAACGATGTCGCCCATGCCGAGGATTCTATCGGCCATACGGTCCGGATAGAAGATATCAAGGGCTTCCATCTTTTCGCCGACACCGGCGAATTTGATTGGCAAACCAGTCAAATACTTAATGGAGAGGGCAGCGCCGCCTTTGGCGTCGCCGTCGAGTTTGGACATCACGACACCGGTTAAACGAAGGTCGGCGTTGAAGACATTAGCGACGTTGACGGCGTCTTGGCCCGCCATGGCGTCGACTAAAAGCAAAACTTCCTCGGGATGGACTTTTTTGTTGATGTTCTTTAATTCATCCATCAACTTCTCATCGATTTGGAGACGGCCAGCAGTATCGAGAATAAGTAAATCATAATGTTCCGCCACCGCTTTTTCTTTGGCTTTTTCAGCGATGATGACTGGATCTACATCGGTACCCATCTGGAAGAAATCGACTCCGACTTGCTCAGCAATTTGACCGAGCTGATCAATGGCGGCGGGACGATAGACGTCTAATCCGGCGACGAGGACTTTCTTGTTGAGCTTATTTTTATGAAGCAAGGCGATTTTACCAGTCGTTGTGGTTTTACCTGAACCTTGCAAACCTACCATCATGATGACGGTTGGGCCACCTTTGGCATAGTTGATGGCGGTGTTATCAGCACCCAATAATTCCACAAGCTCGTCGTGGCAGATTTTGATCAACATCTCTGAGGGGTTGACCTTCAAAAGGACGTCTTGACCGAGGGCTTTTTCTTTGACGTCTTCGGTAAAAGCCTTAACGACCTTATAATTGACGTCGGCTTCGAGCAAGGCGATACGGATTTCCTTGATAGCCGCGGTCATGTTGGCTTCGGTCAATTTGTCCTCTTTCTTCATTTTCTTGAAGATCGATTGGAATTTTTCGCTTAATGATTCAAAGGCCATTTTAGTAACTCCTTGATGTGTTCGATAATCTTTTTGTTTTCTTCGTCTAATTCGTCGAGTTTAAGGGATTCAATATCATTCCGTAAACTCTTCCTCATGGAAGCCATTCCGCTTCCTTTCTCGGCTTCTTCTAATTTTTCCAGGGATTTCTTGAGGGAATCGTGGATTGCTGCTCTCGAGACCCCTTCTATTTCCGCTAATTCTCCGATCGAAAGGTCATAGAAATAACGCTTCTCGAAGATTTCCTTTTGCTTATCCGTTAAGAGCCATTTATAAGCAAGGAAAAGATCGCAAGCCCATTCGACATCGATGAGGATTTGATCGTCAGCCATTGCTCTCTCCTAATAAGAGGCCGTGGAGATATTGATCTAAATCAAATTCTTCAAGATCGTCCATCTTCTCTCCTAGTCCGATGAAACGAACTGGGACTCCAAGTTCATCACGGATTGATAAGATGATGCCTCCTTTGGAGGTTCCATCCATCTTCGTGATGACGATTCCAGTGAGGTTAGAAACTTCTTTAAAGGCCTTGGCCTGCTCTACTCCGTTTTGGCCAGTCGTGGCATCGATAATCAAGAAAGTCTCATGAGGGGCGCCTGGGATTTCTTTCTCGATGACCCTTCTCATTTTGGCTAATTCTGCCATGAGATTGGCTTTGTTCTGCAAACGTCCAGCGGTGTCGACAATCATGAGATCGATATTATTTTGTTTGGCATATCGAGCCCCATCGAAGCAAACGGCAGCTGGGTCTCCACCGGGTTTTCCCACCACTATCGGGCAATTAAGACGATTGGCCCAAATGGTTAATTGTTCGCTGGCGCCAGCTCTAAAAGTGTCGCCTGCGACAAGCATGACTTTCTTGCCTTGTTTGATATAACGATGAGCCAATTTGGCAATCGAGGTGGTTTTTCCAACCCCATTGACGCCCTCGACGAGCAAAACGGTCGGGCCTTCATCGACGAATTTGATTTCATTGATGATGCTGGCCCCTCCTTCGACATAAGAGACGAACATCTCATCGATTAGCAATTCGTTAATTTTTTCTGGCTCTTTAATGTTTTCTTCATCACTTTTGTTGAGGAGGTCTTCGACTAATTTAATCGTTAAAGAGACACCGACATCAGCCTCGATGAGGATTTGCTCTAACTCCTCAAAATATTCCTCATTAACGCTGGAATAGCGTTTGCTGAGGGCCTCAAGTTTGTCGGCAAAGGCCGCGCGGCTTTTGGCCATGGCCTTTTCATATTTCTCGGTCTTTTCTTCTTTTTTACCGCTGAATTTCTTCTTTAAAAATGCGAATAATCCCATCTTTAGCAGCCTCCTTTCTCAAATTTCTTCTCTACTAACTTCTTGATTTGGCCAAGTTCTTTCTCGTATTCAGGATTGTTGGACAACATGCCCATTACTTCTTCTGCCTCGTGGGCGATTTGGCGTTTACGAATGGCCAATTTCTCAAGGGCATTGGAGGCAGCTTGGAACTCTGAAATCCGAATGCTTTTGCCTGTACCTTCAGCTAAGAAATGGTCATCAAAATAGACGCCTGAAGTGAAGATTCTCGCATGAGATGGACCTTCGGTTTTTATCACTTTGTAAACTACGGAGCGTCTTTCAATGCTCTGCATGTATTCTTGAAGGAGGGTCTTAGGATTCTCAAGTTCGGACGGATCTTTTGTGAGAATATCCTCAATATAGCAATCAGTGACGAGTTTGATGGCGGATTCAAGACCTTGGTCAAGAAGGACCGCTCCGACGAAAGCCTCGAAAACATCCTCTAATAAAGGTTCATTCGACATGAAATCCTGCGATAAAGAGGAACTAAACATAATGCACTTATCCAATCCTAGACTAAGGGCCTTTTTAGCTTCGGAAGCACTTTTGATTAGTTCGCCTTTTAAGGATGCTAATTGCCCTTCTTCGAATTCCGGGTGATAACGGATTAATAAATCGCTGACAACGAAACCAACCAACGAATCGCCGAGAAACTCTAGTCTTTCGTAATTCTGATGGTGGGCGGTGCCGGCTTTATTAAGGGAAGAATGGGAAAAAGCCAACTTGTAAAAATACTCGTCTTTGTATTGGATATTTAATCGTTTTAAAAGTTCGCTGATTTCCTGATTCATAATCCTACCTCGCTAGTATAGCGAGAAGCGACTGATTATTCTACGAAAGTGTGTTATTTTCGACCCTTAATTTGGCTATTTTGACAATTTGGAGTTCGAAACGCTTTTCCCTAATGATAAACGAGGCGTCATTTCTAGCATGTTCGAAAATGGCGAAGTCATTGACGATGTTGGCTAAAGCGAAGTCCGGGAGGCCCGATTGCTTGGTACCGGCAATCTCACCGGGCCCACGCAATCGAAGATCGGCTTCCGCGATCTTGAACCCGTCATCATTCCTGACTAAAACCGATAGTTTTTCTAAGTCATCTTCATCGCTTACTAAGATGCAGAAAGCCTCGTCGCCTGCTCTTCCGACTCTTCCTCGCAACTGGTGGAGAGAAGAAAGGGAGAAATGGGTGGCCGAATAGATGATCATCAAATTGGCTTTTTTGACATTTATGCCGACTTCCACTAAGGAGGTTGCGACAAGGATTGGCTTTCTGCCAGACTTGAATTCATCGATGGCCGCATCTTTTTCTTCATCGCTTAATCTACCATGTAAAAGGGTGACTTGATCAGGGAATAATTGAGAATATTTCTCGAATATTTTCTCCGCCGAAACATAATCATTTTTCGAGATGGGATCGATGTTTGGAGCGATAATGTAAACATTGCCACCTTTACTTAGACTCCACTTGATGGACTTATTGATTCTAGCGTCTTTAGAGCGGACAACAGCTGTCTTGACGTTTCGCTTTCCGGATGGAAATTCGCTGAGAGTGGAGACATCTAAATCGCCATAGATGCTTAAGGCTAGGGTCCTTGGGATTGGGGTGGCCGACATCAATAAGAGGTCGGTGTTTTCTCCTTTCCCTAACAAGCGGCTTCTTTGGTTGACGCCGAATTTATGTTGCTCATCAATGATGGCTAAGCCTAAATCATGATAAGCCACGCCTTTGGAGAAGATGGCGTGAGTGCCGATAATGACATCGGCCGCTCCCGCTTCTATTTGGCGATAAGCCGCCTTTTTCTCGGATGGAGTCATTGATCCGGTTAAAAGGATCGTGCGTAAAGCGTCAAAGCCTTTTAAGGAAGTGAGGGATTCATAATGTTGCTTGGCCAAGGTCTCTGTCGGAGCTAAAATCGCCGTCTGTTGACGCCTAGTGGAGTTGGCGTAGGCCAAGATTGCCGCCACTAAGGTTTTGCCGGTTCCGACGTCGCCTTGGAGCAAACGATACATGACCGAAGAGTCGTTCATGTCATTGATGGCTTCTTGGATCGCAATCTGCTGAGATTGGGTGAGCGAGAATGGGAGAGCGTTGATGAATTTGGATAATTTTATGTTATCTACCGGGGTTTTTTCCCCTTTGAGCAAAGCTTTATTTTCGAGCCTGATAATCATATTCTGGAGCTCAAAAATCAAGGCCTCTTCGTATTTAAGAACTCTCGTGGCTTGGTGAAGATTGGCGGGACTGGTCGGGAAATGGATTTCTCTGATGGCCTCTTGTTTCGAGATTAAATGATGTTTTTCTCTTAGAAAATCCGGGATGATATCTTGGATTTGATTGATGGATTTAGCAAGAGAACGTTTTACTAGGTTTGAGAAGTATGAGTTAGTGAGCTCGCCGGTTAGGGAATAAACTGGCCTTAAGGAGTTTTCCTTGGCGATTTCTCCTTTGACGAGGTTAATTAACGAAACCGTGTGCTTGGAGACGTTATAGCTGCCAGTCAAGGTATAAAGCTCCCCTCCTTCGATAATTTTGGGGAGATATTGGCGGTTCCAGGCCTCGACTTCGAATACTCTTCCATCGGTCGTTTCGAAAAAGAACCGATATAAGGAACGTTTCGCGAATTTCAGCATCTGAGATGTATGTTCTCGAACCTTTCCTAAAAGGACGATTCTTTCTTTGTTGACATAAATATCTTTGGGTTTCGTGTAAATGAAAGAATCGTAACGGCGGGGAAAATGCATCAAAACATCCATGGGGGTATTGATTCCCATGGCGGTTAATGATGCGTTGATTGATTCAGATTTGGAAAGCATCACTTAATTTTACCATTATCTTCTATAGACGGAGGACCAAAAATGCCAGGATTTTTCATCCTGGCATTTTAGGCTTAAATTGTTTATTCGACTCCAACGAGGAAGGAGTAAACTGGTTGTCCACCGACGCGGACATCGTTTTCGAGATCTGGATATTTCTCACTTAAACGTTCGCTGATTTTATCGCATTCCTCTTCGGGGACATCTTCACCCAAAATGATAGTAATCATCGAGGAATCTTCATCAACCAACGAATCGCAGAGATTATCCAACGCTTCGAATTTATCTTTGACGCAAGAGGAGATTTCTTTGTCATCCTTCATGCCCATATAGTAATCTTTGGTGATTTCGATACCGTTAATGACGGTATCTTTGATTGAGTAGGTAACAGAACCAGATTTAACCGTCTTAAGGGCGCTCTTCATGGAATTATAGACATCATCGGCAGCCCCTTCGGAAGTATACTGCATGCAACTTACCAAGCCTTGAGGGATTGTCTTGGAAGGAATGACTCTAGCATTGATGTCTCTACGGCTATCGGAGATAACATCGCAAGCCTGGGAAGCGGCCATGACAATGTTTGAATTGTTTGGAAGAATGATGATGTTTTTGGCATTCACCTTCTCAATGGCTTGGATGAAATCCTCAGTGGCGGGATTCATGGTTTGACCACCACTGACGAGGTAATCAGCGCCTAATTCCCTGAACATTTCATCGAGCCCGTCTCCGGAAGAAACGACGATGAGTCCTAATTCTTTCATCTCTTGCTGAGCGATTAAACGCTCAGATTTGCCATTTGCGATGTTGGAAGCCATGTCAGTGGCTTTATCGCCACGCTCGATGTTATGATGCTCTTCGGACATGTTCTCAATGGTGATGGTTAAGAATTCACCATAGTTCTGTGCGTAATTAAGCATCGAGCCAGGAGTTAAGGTATGGACGTGAACTTTGACGATGTCATCGTCTCTGACTAAAACCAATGATTTTCCATGGGTGGCCAAGAAGTTTTGGAATTTCTTCTCGACGAATGGCTTTTTGCCATCGGTTGGTTTGCCCAAACGAAGAATGAACTGAGTGCAATAGCCATAGCCTTCTTCATCTTCTGAGAGTTGGGCACCGGCATAAAGTGGCTTGGTATCGAGAATATCGGAGGAACTTTCGACCTCGGTATTCTCGTTTCTTTCGACGAAATCACCCTTGGCGGCTTTATACATGCCCTCAAGAACGACGCAGAGACCGGCACCGCCGGAGTCAACGACACCGACTTGTTTGAGGACTGGTAATAGGTCTGGAGTGTGATCTAAGGATTTCTTGGCTTCATCAAGCAAAACTTTGAAGGTTTGCTCGATAGAAGCATCTTTTTCTAATTTTTCGGATAAGGCGAGGGAGGCTTCTCTGATAACGGTTAGGATTGTGCCTTCGACAGGTCTAAGAACCGCCTTATAAGCGACTTCCTTACCATTGAGGAAAGCGTCGATTAAATCTTTACTTTTGGCAGTATCTTTGCCAGCAAGAGCTTGCGCGAATCCTCTGAAAATCTGTGAGGTAATTACGCCAGAATTGCCCCTGGCACCCATGAGTAAACCACGGGAAAATGAGGCGGAAATACCAGCAACAGACTCATCATTCTTATTTTGTATTTCCTTGGCGCCTGATGTGAGGGTCAAATTCATATTCATACCCGTGTCGCCATCAGGAACGGGGAAAACGTTTAATCTGTCGATCTCAGGATAATGGTTGTATAGATTGTTGGCACCTGAAATAAACAGTTGTTTAAGTTGTTGACCGTTTATGCTTTTCATGTTACTAAATCTCTTTAATGTCTTGAACGAAAACGTTCACTTGGTTGAACGAAATATGGAATGTTTTTTCTAAATCGAATTTAATTTTCTTTTGTACTTCGGAAATGACTTCCGTAATTTTGACTCCATATGCAACGGTCAGGTAGACTTCGATTTCATAACCGTCTTTCTTTTTGGTGCAGTAGACGCCTTTCTTGAAGTCGTCTTTTTTTAACAATTCATTAATATTCTCACGTAGATTGTTCTTTTTGGACAACCCAAGAACACCATAGCATTCCATGGCGGCCTGGCCGGCCACCGCAGCAATGGTTTCGATTGAGATGTGAATTTCACCGTATGGAGTAGGTTTATCAGTTAACATATTCAGTTATCAAAAATATGGATAGGTACTATCCATCGGATATTATCGCATAGAAGAGACGATATTGCAAAATAATGACAATTCCCGTCATTAATCGATTTTTAGTAAATTTCCGTCTAGGTGGCATGGCGCAGAAGCACCTTCTTGAAGTGAGATCGTGAGACGAAGTCACCGCAAGCATTATCCATATGCCCTATGGTAATGAGTAAAAACGTAACATGTGCCATGGAATAATCCTTCCTGCCTCGACAAGCAAACCCCGTATGGCCTACGGTTAAGATTTTTAATGATTGCGCAGCTCTTGTTTTAAAAGCCTTATTCCCTCATGCTTTAAATTGATAGCAGCATTATAGTCACGATCTATTTTTAGACCGCAGGAAGGGCAAATATATATTCTGTCAGTAATTTGTAGGTCCTCCTTCACAAAACCGCAATTTGAGCACATTTTCGAGCTTTTAAACCATCTTGATACAACAATGAGTCGCTTCCCTCTTTCATCGAGTTTGTATTTAAGGATATTCTTGAAATCCGACCAGTTCTCTTGATAGATATTTTTAGCAAGACCTTTGGATTTCCGAATCATTTCATTTAGGTTAATGTTTTCGATTACCACAACATCAAACGATTCTGAGATGGATGTTGTAATTTTATTAATCCAATCCTTTTTAAGGTTCCTCAATTTAAACTTCGTTTTACTTATGTTTAAAGACGTCCGTGCATAATTTTTGGAAGATGTTTCATGTGTTCTCAGTTTCTCAAGCTGACTTTTTAATCTTTTATTAAGAAGAATCGCTTTCTTGGGGAATTCAAATCTCTCATTATTGGAACTGACATAAAGAGTGCTGGTTGAATAATCCAATCCTAAAACTTTTATTGTTTTCTTCTTTGCCATTTGTATTATTGCATCCATAGAGAACAATACGTTCATAAAGTACTTATCGTCTGCCGTCTTAGAGAAATGAAGTTGAGAAATACTGGCGGATTCAGGAATATTTCGATGGTAAGAAATCTTCATGCTGCCCAAAAAGGGCAATTCAACGTGATTTTCAGATGATAAGTTCAATCGTTTTCTATATACAAACCTGAAATTCAATCCATTACGTTTTCTTAGGTGCTTAGATTGCGTCTCTTTGGTTAATTTTTGCCGTTCAATTCCCATTGTAGCTTCGACGAATGATGCTCTAAGAATAGATAAAGGAGTCGTTGTTAAGAAAGTTTTATCATTTTGAAGTGCAGAAATAGCATTAGTTGGATCAGTTTTAATTATCGACGGATCCGATAGGTATGCATTAAACGTCCAATCATAAACAAATAAATAGTTGGATGCGTAATCCAAAAACAAACTCTTCTGAGATTTTGTTGGATAAATCCTATATTTGTAAGAACGCCAAATTTTTTTGATCATAAATTTCCCCCTATATATAAATACCAATTGGAAGCAATTTTGTTCAAAAAAAGTATAAATAACGACAAAAAAAGGAGACCTAAGTCTCCTTCATTGCCCAGCGACGCGCTATCTTCAGTTCCGAAGAGCCTATTTTCGCCACTGCGGTGCTTAACTTCTGTGTTCGGGATGGGAACAGGTGGAACCACCGCGCCATAGTCACCAGACTATTGACTGTTCTCTGAAAATCGAATATTCATAAAATGTCTCCTTTAACTAGTGTTTATCAAACCAATTTATAAATTAATTGGCAAAATTAAGACGTTCGAATTATTAGTAATAGTCTCCTCAACGCCTTACAGCGCTTACAGATCTATCCTATCAACCTCCTGACATTGGAGGATTCTTAGTTCATAATGACAGGGAAATCTAGTCTTAGGGCGAGCTTCACGCTTAGATGCTTTCAGCGTTTATCTCTTCCGAGGGTAGCTACCCGGCCATGCCGCTGGCGCGACAACCGATATACCAGTGCCTCGTTAACCCCGGTCCTCTCGTACTAGGGGCTAGACCCTTCAAATTTCCTACGCCCACGACAGATAGGGACCAAACTGTCTCACGACGTTTTGAACCCAGCTCGCGTACCACTTTAATTGGCGAACAGCCAAACCCTTGGAAGGTACTTCCCCTCCAGGATGTGATGGGCCGACATCGAGGTGCCAAACCTACTCGTCGATGTGAACTCTTGGAGTAGATCAGCCTGTTATCCCCAGGGTAGCTTTTATCCGTTAAGTTACGGCCCTTCCATTCGGGACCGCAAGATCACTTTGTCCGACTTTCGTCCCTGTTCGACTTGTAAGTCTCGCAGTCAAGCTCGTTTATGCCAATGCACTCGATGCATGATTTCCAACCATGCTGAACGAACCTTGGAGCGCCTCCGTTACTTTTTGGGAGGCGACCGCCCCAGTCAAACTGCCCGCCTAACACTGTCCGTTGCCTCGTAAGGGCATACGTTAGAACGTTCAAACCACAATAGTACTATTTCACGGGTGGCTCCACGGATCCCAAAGGACCCGCTTCAAAGCCTCGTACCTATTCTACGAATGAGACTCAAACGCTCAATATTAAGTTACAGTAAAGCTCCATGGGGTCTTTCCGTCTAGTCGCGGGTAACCTGCATCTTCACAGGTAATAAGATTTCACCGAGTCTGCTGTCGAGACAGCGCCCAAATTATTATACCATTCATGCGCGTCAGAACTTACCTGACAAGGAATTTCGCTACCTTAGGACCGTTATAGTTACGGCCGCCGTTCACTGGGGCTTCAATTCAGGGCTT
>JAIKYF010000081.1 GCA_024683495.1 Bacilli bacterium | reverse complement strand
CGTAATCGACAGCAGGCGAGAAAGTCACGGTGTAAATCATTTTCCAACCTCCTTGATTCCTTTGTTCTCGAAATCCTTTTTATTTATATAATCGGTAATGATCTCTTCGGGGACGAATGGATGGAAGGACACGGTGGTTCTGACATCGAATTTCGTATGATCGGCCAAAACATATACTTTGTTGCATTGGGCCATTGCCGCTCTTTTGACCACCGCTTCCTCATAATCTGGAGTTGTGCAGCCTTGTCTAATATCGATTCCATTGGTTCCGAAGAATCCCATATCAAAGATGAATTTAGCAATGATTTCCCTAGTCATTGTCCCAATAAAAGCGTCGGTAGTAAGTTTGAATTCGCCTCCAATGACGAAAGTTTCATAATCCCTGGCTTTCAGTTTTCTCGCGATGCTGATGGAGTTGGTAACTATTTTGACTCGACGGGCAGATAAAGCCTCGGCAAGATAATAAGTCGAGGTTCCGGCATCGATATAAATGACTGAATCATCCTTTACCAGACTAGCGGCATAGGCAGCGATTTTCTTCTTGGCCTCAACTTCGATCCCCATTTTGGTTTCGACATTAAGTTCGTAGGACAAAGACTCATTGTTAATCGCTTCTGCCCCGCCGCGTAGACGAATGAGTTTTTCCTCTCCTGCGAGTTCGATAAGATCTGCGCGGATAGAGGATTCAGAGGCTCCAGTAAGCGTGATTAAATCACCGAGCGAAACATATTTATGCTCGTTAACGGCGTCAACAATAATCTTTTGGCGTTCTTGCTTTATCATGCGGTAACACAAATATCTCATACTTTGGAAGCGCTTTCAACAAAAAACATCAAATTTCCTCAAAAATCATTAAAAATCTACAAAATGACACTGTTGTCTCATTATGATTTTTCAGAGATGATAAATAAAAACGCACTTAAATTTCAAAAATAAGCGTGTTTTGCCAGTGATTTTTATAAATTGACATAAATGAATGACTTAGAAACTAAATTAAGTTCAATTTGATGATATCTTCATATTTTTTTAATTATGCAGAAATTCCTCAATAACATGGAAACTCAAAATGCAGGTCACACGTTTCCGAAATGCTGAAATATTTGTCTTCCAACAAACTTTTATTTAAAAACCGGGTACATTTTTTCTCTTTGAAGTATTGATACATTTTCCAATGAAATCTTTTTCTCGCTCATCTAGCCACATCCTAAATACCTGCAATATATCACTATTTTGTTATCATTTTTCAATTATGTAAAAACTCGTCATGAATAATTTGGAATCTCTCCTTTCTTTTTTGGATTTGTGTTTAATTGAATATCACAAAAATAAGTCTTTCATAGAATAACGAAGCCAACAATTTCAATAAAACGGAAACTCGAAAACAATTTTCAAAATTTGAATTGGATAAATTCATGATATCTGCGAAAAATATTGAAAATATCTACTGTCTTTTTAAGTTGCGGGTGAATATTTGCTTTGTTAAGATTTATTGTCACGCGCAAACATTACACGCACATATTGAGGGGTAAATATGAAAAAGAATGCCTTACTA
The DNA here is from genome assembly GCA_024683495.1 of Bacilli bacterium. Classification (GTDB taxonomy): domain Bacteria; phylum Bacillota_I; class Bacilli_A; order RFN20; family CAG-826; genus UBA4951. The sequence continues at coordinate 5,801 of JAIKYF010000081.1, read as the reverse complement.
ACGCTTTCGCTAACAAGCCTATTAATGCTTGCTAGCTGCGGAGCCTCACAGCCCGCCACAACTTCTGAAGCGGCCTCTTCAGTCTCCGCTTCTGAAACCGCATCGTCATCCGAACTCACTTCAGAATCAACATCCGCGGAAGTTACTTCGGCTTTCAGTTCGGAAGAATCATCCAGAATCGTTGCTGAAGACATCACCTTAAACAAAGAGGACTTAGGACTTGAAGTCGGGCAAAGCGAAACCTTAATCGCCACCGTCACTCCATCTGAGGCCATAAACAAAACCGTCATTTGGAGCATTGAGCAAGACAATGAGGTTGCCAGCATTGATCAAACCGGTTTAGTTACTGCCTTGTCGGTAGGCACCGCCACCATCAAGGCCACAATCGAAGGAACGGAATTAACAGCTGAAGCTTATTTAACCGTTACCAAACATTATGAAATCGGCATCATTTCCTTTGACGGAATCGTAATCGAGGCTCCAGAGGAAGCCGAAGCCGGCGAAGATGTCGCGGTCGTCGTCGCCCCTAATGAAGAAAACACATTTGACGTAACCCACGTTCTTTATAACGATTCGTATGCGGTCTATAACGAAACCGATGGGGCCTGGCACTTCACCATGCCAGAAGAAGATGTTTTCATCTCAGTCCAAGCCAATGAAGTCGTTGCCCACAGCGTCAGTTTGCACGAAAACGTCGATACCAATATCGTTGAGTTAATCGGCGAAAGCTTCTCCGCTAAACGCAACACTTTGATGCATTATGAGCTGAATATCAAAGACAATGGCTACTACGTCACTTCCGTTCGCTTTGCGGGGCAAGACACTAACCTTCTCGATGTTGAAACCGGAGTCGTTGAATTCTTAATGCCCGACGAAGATGTTGTCTTAGTCATCGACTATTATGGTGAATTCTTCTCAATCGGATTTGATGAGGAGCTCCCTTTCTCCATCACTTACGATCGTCTGCCTTTGCTTGGAGGAGAGGCAAGATACAACTCCACCATCGAAATTTCCTGCACCGATTCCGAATTCACTAAAGTTCATAAACTCGTCGAATTCCGCGAAGTCGGCGGGGATGGGGTTTATCCAATAGTCAACGGAACCGCCTCCTTCACCATGCCAGCCAAGGACTTGGTTCTCACTCTCGTCAGCGAAACCATAACTAAAGGCTTCACCCTCACGCCAAGTGAAAACGTCGCCTTGAACGCTTACTACCTCAATGAGAATTCCGAATACGTCGCCTTCGAAGAGAATAATGCCTACTATGGCCAGAGAGTCTTCCTCAAAGCCACGGTCAACAATCCAGATACGATCACTGTCACTTCATTGAAAGCCACCTACGAAACCACTTCTTACTATAATCCCACCATGACCATCGATCTCCTAGATGGCGATCATCTGAACGAAGATGGATATTATTTCTTCGATTTCCCCGAAATCAAAGAAGGCACCACCCTCTCAATCACGGTCGAGGAAAAGAATGCCGCCTATAAAGGCGCGGCTTTCTTGGGAACTTACCTTGGAGTCAATATCACCAGTGCCAATTACGATACATTCTATTTCTCCAATTCTTATGGCTATACCATCGACGAAACCGGAACCTTCACCGGCTACTATGATGATGAGATTGGCTCGATTAATTCTATCGATGGCAATGTCATCAACGTCAAAGGTGTCGATTATTGGGGAGATGAAATCGACACCACCTATGAATACCATGATGGAATTATGATCGCCGGTGCTTACCTTGACGGAGTAGCGGGCGAAGATAAAAACTTCAACGTCGCAGTCAAAGTCGAGGAAGGCTATACCGCGTCCCATTATTCGATCAACGCCGAATACTTCGGAGGGTCAAGCGGCAAGGAATATGCCGTCGTCGAAATCTCAAGAGTGAGCAAAGAAAGCGGTAATCTAGAAAAATACAAAAACCTCCTTTATGTCTCCGCGACCAACACTTTCTATTTTGACAACACCATCACCTTCAATGAAGGAAGCTACGTTACCGACAACGTTGTTGATTATTCTCTTGCCAACGACGGAACCACTTTACTCGAGATCTACACCGAGGGAACCGGAGGCCCATCTAACCGCAAACTCTACGATGCCCATCAAGGAACATATACGGGTTTTGACAGGGAAATTGCCACAACATTAGTATTAGATGGAAAGGGCAACGCCACAATCACTTCTGGTGAAACCGTCATTAATTCCACCTATGAAGTCGATGAAGAAGGACGCATCGTCGTCGTACACCAAACCGAAGAAGGAACCACTACTTATACCTTCACCATCACGGGAACTACCTTCACCCTTGAGAAAGTCTTCAAAGAAAAGACTCCAACCGATACCCCTGCTTTTGTGGGTCATACCTATAAGAACACCAGCACTAGAGTGGAAATAATCTTCTTAGAAGATGGAACCGTCACGGTCAATAAATACAGCAGCAAAGGCACCGTAACTGATACTCTTGCCGGAGCCACCTATTCCTTAGAGGGATCGACCATCACAGTCACCTCAACTGCGCAGTGGTATACCGGAACCATCGTCTTGACTTACGACGAAACTGAGAACACGATGTCTCTAGATACCGTTACCGGCTACTATCATAATTCGATGGAAATCAACTCTGGCAGCGTACTTAGCTGCATCGCCTAAAAAATATAAAAGGAGCAATCCCATGAAAAAACAATTAATCCCCTTAGTCGCCTCAATCGCCATGCTCATGAGCTGCGGCGGTTCTACCCTAAGCGTCTCTTCTAACTCGGCGGCAACTTCAGAAGAAGTCACCACTTCCCTCAGCGAAGAGTCCGAGCAGACGACATCTCAAAAAACATCAAGTGAGCAAACCGAAGAAAAAGAAAGTTCCTACACTCCATCGACCTCACAGGGAGGTGAAGGAACCTCATCCATCGATTTAGATGGCTTCATTGCAATCGCCGAAGCTCCTGAAGGCGTCGTTTTAACCGATTGGACGGATGAGATGAAGGCCATTTTCATCGAATATCTCCATGGTGTGATTCCTCCATTCATTTGGATGGAAAATTTGAGGGTCACCTATGATAATCTCGGCATCCTCCAAGTTCGCGGGGCTTCCTTCGATAACTGTGCGGAAGAATATGCCCAAACCCTCGAAAATGCCGGCTATGCCGCCCAAACCGTCAATGAGACCAAATGCACGAGAGTCTATGGACGCGCTATAGGCGAAGGCTTCCTTATCTCGGTCGATGGTTTAGATCAAAATGATCTCTTCACCATCAATTTCGCCTTCGATTTAGCCTTAAGTGAATGGCCAGCCCAAGGCATCGCCGAAATCCTCAATAGCGAAATGTATGGCTATACCCAAACCGTGGTTCCTGCCTATACCTCCGAAGGCGTCGATATTGATTACTATGCCTCTGATAATGGTTTTGGGGAAATCGACATCCTCTGCTTAGGCGCCCCAGAAACCTGCGTTGAAGAATATGATGCGATCTTAAACGAAGAGCACTGGACCATTGCCACCATGGCTAATGGTGCCCACACCGCCACCTCCCGCGACCGCAGAGTCGTCCTCTATTATTACTATGATGGAACGGGGCTTCAAATCATCATCGGTTTCGGCGAAGGCGAATCCTATGCCACTTGGGAAGAGTGCATCGGGGCCATCAATGACTTCGGTCATGTTGAACTTAGAGCCGAGGGCAATATTGCCGATAGCATCCTCGAAATCCCCACTGCCGAACTCTACGAAATCGATCGTTCGGTCCGCGGGGCTTTGAAGATCACCGCCTATAAGCACACCAGCTTCAAAGAAGAAGACCGCTTCACCTATATGATGAATATGGTCGGCACTGGCAATTTCGAATACAAAATCAAAGGCGACGACTATTGGCTTTGCGCGAAAGATAAATCCTTTGCCATCCGCCTCGTCTTAGCCGATTATGTCGATGATACCCTCGCCGTTACTACCTTCGGATTCGAAGTCTACGACTATCGCATCTATGAAGGCGGATACGTCTACTATGGCGTTTGGCCACAAGCCCAAGCCGATACCATTAAAAATAACATCAATAGCAAACTCGCCTTCCCGGGATACCATAACGAAGAAGCAACATACTATGTTTTCAGCGACTACGGCACCAACTTCAAGGTCATGATCCACAATCCTGGGGAAAATGCCCTTGCCACATATCGTGATGCCTTAGACGAGTATTCCTATTCCTTCCTCACCGAAACCACTGATGCCTTGGTGGCCATTGACCGCGACGAAACCGCTCAGGTCAATGCCTATATGGAAAACGAAGAGCTTGTTATAGAGCTCCATAAGTACATCGCTTCCAATATCAAAAATAATGTTGCAAAATACGATTTTACCGGCAAATCCCAATTGGTTTCCTCAGCCACTCATGAATCTCACGAATGGGTTAATGGACCATTTACCTTCAGGGTTGAACAAAATACCGCTTCCCAATCCGTCGGTAATGAAGGGGATTTCCTCTATGATCCACTAAGGCTTTATTATGGCCAAAAGGTCATCATCTCCTCAAGCGCCAACACCATCAGCAAATTGGATTTCTATGTCACCGATCTATCCTCTGATAACCGCGAGATCAAAAACTTCGACGCCAGTTTCCTTCAATACGTCACCATCGAAGGCGCAACGTTCAACTCCTATAACACCGAGACCGGACGAGTTCGTTTCATCGTTGACGAGAATATCAAGGAACTCACATTCATTGTCGATGCAACCGGCATGAAATCCGGATATGGCTTTGGTCTTACGGGGCTCGACATCGCTTTTAACGATTAATTCACACTATTGATCAAAAGCACCATTATAAATTGAGAAATATCCCAAATCCTGAGTTATGGAAAAGGGGTATTTTTCATATCATCCTTTCTTTTTCATTTTACTTTTTAAACAACAAGTGGATATTTTTGAAGTATTACTTGGGGGCAAACATGAAAATAACCAACTATTTATTCCTAGGACTAGCATTATCGCTAGGTGTCGGCGGTGCTGCGATAGCGCTTCATCAAAACAATGTGAGCGAAACAAGAGCCGATGTATCAAGCTGGGCCACGACGTCATTTTGGAAAAGAGTCACCCCATTCGATGAGACCGAAAATTGGGCCGCTCTCAAATCCACCTATCAAAACCTAGGCGCCGATGCCCAGGCTCTCATTGCCAATCAGACTTACGATTCCTTAGATAGCAGCTCCGAAAACTACAATCTCCAAAGAGCGGCCCAACGCTACGACTACATCATCTCCAAATATGGAACCGATAAATATGAGGACTTCCTCTGCAGGATTAGCCTTGGATATATCACCTCTCCTTCTCAAGGAATGTTCCAAATCGGCAATGAAGGCAACCAGACCATCATCGTCGTCTCCATCCTCGGCGCGGCCGTCTTAACCTTCGGCTTATTGCTCCTTAGAAAGAAAAAACAGGCGTAATTTGCCAGCAAAAATCAATAAAAACAACAAAAAATTCCAGGCCGACAAGCCTGGAATTATTGCTTTTTGCTGGTGGAGTCGCCCCGTACTGGACGGTATCCGCGTCCGCGTTCATGGAAGATCAGGATTAATCCATGTTTTTGAGAAGAAAAATGTCTAAGCGATGGAGTACCAACCACCTCAGTTTTGCGATGGTGGACCACCCATCTTTTGTATTTATTGGCCCCGTTTCCGCCTTCTTCCGGAAATCCTGGAAATCCGTTTCGCCGCCTTGATAGATCTTAGCGGGAACGGGGTTTCTAATTGGAAGCAGAAGCCGCTGACTTCATTCACTTGTCGAGTCAGGACTCTCAACCGTCTTT
>JAIKYF010000024.1 GCA_024683495.1 Bacilli bacterium | reverse complement strand
GCTCTTGATCCCGTCTCTAGCGCCACCAGCAAATATCGAGCCGGCAAGTTAGAGAAAGAAGTCGTCGGCACCTACTGCCAAAGACTCTTATATCTCACCGACGCTTCCTTAGGCTTGGCCACTTTCGCCCAAGGCTCCTATGATGAGAAGGGCTATTCCGCTTCCGCCAACAAAGCAGAAATCGTCGCCCTCGTCAGCGATAAGCTTGGCTCCATCACCAAGAACATCTATGATGCCTGGGGTCAGAAGATGATCGACGAGGCGCTTGAGAGCCTTGAAAAATATGCCGCTTCCGCCAAAACCGAAGGCGACAAGGAAACCTTGAATAATGAATTAACCCCCGCTGATAACTACGCTAGTTTCATGCCCGTGAGCGAGGAAGTTCTCGCCACCAGCGTTCATGACGAGGCCGTCTACGGAGCTTTGCATCATATCTTATCCCACGCTTCAAATTTATAATTTAAGCGGGATTTGCATGGAAAAACGGCCAGGAAGTTGATTCCTGACCGTTTTTACTTATTTGTTCTTTTCGACTTTCGCGACCTTCCCGCGGAAGACAATGTGGACCACTCCAGGGCCACAGGACATCCCGATGATTGGGCCGATCCAATAATCGAGAACTTGGGCTTTGAGCTCTTCTTCGAATCTCTTGCGGAGATAAGAGATGCTCGATTCGGACATCCCTTGTCCTAGATAAATGGTCTCCCCTTCGATATAGAGCTCTTTGACCACTTCGACCAAACGGTCGAGGGCTTTATGGAGACCTTTGACTTTCTCGGTGACATAGTTATTGCCAACTTCATCGGAGACGATGATGGGTTTGACTCCGAAGAGATCGCCGAAGAAGGCGGAGGCTCCGGAAACGCGACCGGCCGCCTTAAGGTATTTCAAAGTCGAAAGGGTGCCGACAAGATTGTATTTGAGGCAATCGCTTTGGATGTAAGCAATGATTTCATCGATGGATTTTCCTTCGTCTCTCATCTTCGCGGAGTCTAAGCATAATAAGCCAAGGGCTAATCCTGCTCTTTTGGAATCGACTCCGATGATGCGACGTTCGGGATATTGTTTCTCGAGTTCGGCTTTGACGATATTGAAGAGATTGAGGGTGCCAGTCAAGGCGGTCGTGCAGCCGATATAGAGGATGTCTTCTCCTTTATCGAGGAAGGGAGTCATCCTTTTAATGAGTTCGGGCTTAGTGACTAAGCTCGTCTTCATCTTGTTATTCTCGGTGTCTTCGACCCATTTGTAGAATTCCTCAACGGAATATAGCTGATAATCAAGGTCGGCATCATAGGGCTTCTCATTTTTCGTAAATCCCATGCGGAAGTATTCTATATGAGCGGATTCGCGTTGATCATGGTCTAAATCGCATGCGGAATCGGTGAAGATTTGAAATTTACTCATCGTGTCTCCTTATTTGGTGTTAAAATTCTAAGGAATATACTAAAACACATGAGGTATTTTGGATAGACAATTATTCTCTATTTGATTATTTGGGCAAATATTTATGAAAGACACGAGGAAGAAAAAACAACCAAAAGATAGGGCGAAGGTTCTTTATTATCTCGACGCCGGATTTGCGATGCTTTCGGTTTTCCTAGGCTTCTCTTTGATTTTCGCGCATACCAATGGGCTGGCCACCTTTGCCGTTTCGGTGGCCGCGTTGTTTAACTTTTCTCTCGTCAGCATCGATGAATTCATCCATTTCATTCTTAAGCGCGACAAATATACGCTGACCCATAATCTATTCTTCTCGATTCTTTATCTCCTCTTGTCGCTTCTAGTTTTGCTACTTAGCGACGAGAATAATTACCAAATCTTATTGATTATCTTCTATTCGATTTATTTGACGGCAAGATTAGGGAAGCTCATTTGGAAGAAGTTAGAATCCAAGGCCAAGAAAGTTACCTTGAGCGTCGTCATCTATTCCCTCACCATCATCATCTCCATCGCCTATATGGTCGTCGTCTACGTTAATGGCGACTTAAATGCCTTGATAACCTTCGTTGGGACCGCTATTATCATCGAGGGTGGGACCGTGATGATTTGGTCGGCCTTCAGAAGCTTCAATGCCCGCGTGGTTTTGAAGGTTTTGATCAGAACCCACGTTGGGGAAGTCCTCTTCTTCCTCATCTTGTTCATGGTCGGCTGCTCCATTGTCTTGCCTTTCATCGAGCCGAAAATCACCAACTTCTCCGATGCCTTATGGTATTGCTTCTCCGTCATCACCACGATTGGCTTCGGCGATTTCTCTGCCACGACCTTCTTAGGGAGGCTGATGACAGTCATCCTTGGCTTATATGGCATCATCGTCACAGCCTTAATCACCTCCGTCATCGTCAATGTCTATAATGAATCCAAGAGCGATACTTCCAATAAGAAGGAACGCGAAGCGGAGGAGAAAGCCGCCACATTGATCGATGGCGAAAGAAAAGAAGATGCAAAAGAGGCCATTGAAGAGACTAAACCCGATGAGAATAACGAGCAAGAATAACTAAAATCCCTCGCAAAACACATATATTTTATGAAAAATCTGAAATTTACCTACCCCGCACTCATCCAATATGACGAAAGCGAAAGCGTGCCTTATTTCGTCCAATTCCCAGACTTAGTCCCTGGAGTGACCGACGGCACCTCTTTCGATAACGCCATCTTTATGGCGGAGGACTTACTTAAATTAATGATCTCCACCGCTCCTAAGCAATGCTTCGCCCCCACCCCGATAGAGAAATTACAAGAAGAATTTCCTGATGGGGAGATTCATTTAATCGAAGTCGAAGTGCCTGATGATGAGGTGGCTAGAGATGTCTATCTCACCAATAAATTGGATGAAATCCTTTTAGACGAAAATGTCTATGCTAAATTCATCGAAGCCTATGATAAGGACGAAGACTTTAAGGATATTCTCAGAAACCTCATCCCCGAGGCCGAGGACTGTTTGTATTGTAAGCAGAATAATCCCTGGCACATCTACCCCGTCTTGGAACATATCCTCCGCTCAGTCGAATATATGAATCGCCTTGCGAAAGAAAAGAAACTCAAAAGAGAGGCGAGGATGCTTTCATATATCATGTTCTTCCATGATTTAGGGAAGCCTCGGGCCAAGAAAGTCGTCGAAAGAGATGGGGTTAAGCGCGATAGTTTCCCCGTCCACGCCTATTACAGCCGCAAAATCGCCGAGAAGGCCCTCCCGCACCTCCGTTTTGAAGAAGACGAAGTCAGCGTCATGGCGGAATTAATCGACCGCCACGATGTCTTTATTCCGGTAACGATGAATCCCACTCTCCCCCATCACATCAAATTAGATGAGGCATTTGTTGAAAACCAAATTCGGAAACTCGATAAATTCGGGGATGGGAAGAAACTTCTTTATCTATTGATCCAAATCGCCAGGGCCGACAATTTGGCCCAAAACCCAGAATTGACCAAAGAACCTCTTAATAATTTAAGGCTCTTGGAAGAAATACTCTCTACCCTTTAATATTAATATTAATTACTTTATTTTTTTAATTTTAATGAGACAGGAACTAGTCTTTTTGCCCATTTATAAATACGATAAGAAAATTAACTCTTTTATTATCGAAAAATCAATGTATATTATTTCACGGAAGGAGAAACTAATATGGACGCATATATCAAATGGATGGATGGCCATTCCAGACTCGTCAAGATCATCCTCTGCATCTGGATCCTTGACATCACTTGGGCCGTTTATCGTATCCTCGGCGCCGTCAAGAATAAGAACTGGTTACACCTTGTTCTCGCTATTCTCTGGATCATCGCCGCTGGTACCATTGGTTGGGTTTTAGACATCATCTTCATCATCATCAAGAACCGCATCTTCTGGTTCGCTGAATAGTTCTAACCCGCAAAAAGAAATAGTCCCCGAGTTCGTCTCGAGGACTTTTTCTTTATTTTCCCAAGCAAATCCCGCTTAGAATTTATGTTTTGGATCAAACTGAAGCATGTAGAGCTTATGATACATCCCCTTCTGCTTCAGGAGTTCTTGATGGGTTCCCATTTCCATCACCTTGCCTTGCTGGAGGACGATGATCTTATCGGCATGCTGGATGGTGCTGAGTCGGTGGGCGACGATTAACATCGTGCCGATATTCTTCATCTTATTGAGGGAGTCCTGAATGAGCGATTCAGTCTCCGTATCGATGTTCGCGGTGGCCTCGTCAAGAATGAGGATCTGAGGCTTAGCCAAGACGGTTCTAGCAAAGGAGAGGAGCTGACGTTGGCCAGTCGAGAGATTCTCGCCTCTTTCAATGATCGTGGCGTTAAGCCCGCCATCGAGCTTATTGATGAATTTGTCGGCGTTGACGTATTCGCAAACCTGCATCACGTCATTATCGCTATAGGAGTCATCATCATGGAGAGTGATGTTGCTTCTGATGGTCCCAGAGAAGAGGAAGACATCCTGAAGCATCTGACCGATGCCTCTTCTTAAGGAAGTGATCTTGATGTCCTTGACGTTGATGCCATCGATCAAAATCTGGCCTTTCTGAGGTTCATAGTTCCTGACGATTAGGCTAAGGATCGTGGTTTTACCAGCCCCGGTGGCCCCGACGAAAGCCGCGGTCTGGCCGGGGAGGATATGGAAGGAGACATCTTGGAGGATCCAGTTCTCTTTCTCATAGGCGAAATAAACGTTTCTAAACTCGATTTCGCCTTTGAATTCCTTGACGTCGATCGCGTCGGGCTTATCTAAGACATCGGGCTTGACGTCTAATAGGTTATAGAGTCTCTCGCAAGAGGTGTGGGCTCTAGTGAGGTTATTAAGGGAGTCGGCCAAGGCCTCGATCGGGGAGAAGAAATTGGAAAGCAAAAGATAGAAGGCGACGACATCTCCAGCCCCAAGCTCAAAGCGGAAGGCAAAGAAGAAGGTGGCCGCGATAGACAAATAATAGAGGAAGCTGACGAAGGGACGATAGACGGCGAAGGCCCTGATAGCCTTCATCCTCAAAGACCGAATAGTTTCATTTTTCTCGTCAAATTCCATCTCTTTTCTCTTTTCTTGACGGAAAAGCTGGATGATCTTCTCGCCTGAGAGGCTCTCATTAAGGAAGGTCGTGAAGTCGGAGTTCGCGGCCCTTTCCTGACGGAAGACATTCTTGACGTAACGGGAGAAGAAGAACGAGACGACGAAGACGATGACTAAGAAAATCATCATGATGAGGAAGAGCTTCGGCGAGATGACGACCATCATGACGGAGACGCCGACGATGGTCAGGATATTCCTTAAGATGCTGATTAAGGTGTTGGTGAATAAGTCCGACATCGTCGAGGTATACCAGGCGACGCGGGTGACTAAGGAGCCGACTGGCATGAGGTTCAATTGGTTGACCGACATCTGCTCGACATGGTTAAAGACATCGTTTCTTAAGCGATAGATGATCTTCTGCCCGCTTCTTTGGAGAATCATCGACTGGAGGTAAGTGAAGCCTTGGTTGACGATGGTGATAGCGGCGTAGCCTAAGCCTAGATAGAGGATAGTCTGGAAGGTCGCCCCGGATTTAGCGAAGTCCACCGTATTTGTGAATTCCTTCATGACTAGAGGCAGGATCATGTTGAGGGAAACGTTGATCACCAAGATGATGATCGCGAGAATAAAGAAGAAGATCTCGCTTTTGATGTAGCCGAAAGTTCTTCCGAAGATGACCCATAAAGACATTTTCTTGCTGCCGAATAGCTTCGACATTTTCTCTTCATCCATAGTTTACCCCCTTTCTCCCTCTAGGGCTTGGAGCATGACCATCTTCTGATAGGTCGGAGAGATCTTCAGAAGATTCTCATGCGTATCGAATGCCTCGATTTCGCCCTCGTTTAAAACGATTATCCTGTCCAAGGAAGAGACAGTGGAAACACGGGAGGCGACCAAAATCGTCGTCTTGCCCGCGCGTTTTTCTTTGATGTTTTTGAGGATGCTCTCCTCGGTTTTGATGTCGACCGCGCTGACCGAATCGTCCATGATCATGATCGGGGCGTTCATCAAAAAGGCTCTAGCGATGGAGACTCTTTGCTTCTGACCGCCCGATAAGGTCACGCCGCGCTCGCCGACTTTCGTCTCATAACGGTCTTCGAAGCCTTCGATATCGTCGGCGACGCAGGCGAAGGAGGCCCCTTCCCTGATTTCCTCGAGGGTGAAATCCATATTCCCGAAGCCGATGTTGTTTTTGATGATGTCGGAGAAAAGGAAATTATCCTGTGGGACATAGGCTAAGGCTTTTCTTAGGGAGACAAGACTCATATCCATGATATCGACCCCATCGATGAGGATCTTGCCCTTTTCGACGTTGTAGAGCCTAGCCAAAGAATTGACTAAGGTGGTTTTCCCACATCCGAGCTTTCCGACCACGCCGATAGATTCCCCGGCTTTGATAGTCAAGGAGATATGTTTAAGGCAGTCGGTGTCATTTTCGGGATAGGCGAAAGATAGATCGTTGAAGGTGATCTCGCCTTTGGCGTTATCGAGAACCACGGGATTCTCGGGCTCGACGATATCTTCGGGGCTATTGAGGTAACTGGTGATACGCCCTAAGGAGGTCTTGGCCCTGCTTCTCATCGAGAAGATCTGCCCTAAAGCGATCATCGGCCAAATGAGCATCGTGAAATAACCGGTGATGGTGATGAGTTGGCCAGAGTCGATCTTGATGCCGAATAAAGGCTCATTCTTGAAGCTCATCCAGACGAAATATCCGCCGAAAAGCAAAATCAAGGTGGTGATGATGCCTAAGGTGATTTCGATAAGGACGTCGAATAAGACGCTTAAGCGGGCGAATTTGATGTTGACCTCGCGGTTCTTCCAGGCGACTTTCGAGAAGGCGTGGAGCTGCTGGACTTCTTTGACGAAGGCCTTGATGACGCGGATGCCGGTGATGTTCTCTTGGATGAAATCGTAGAGGTCATCGTTGGCTTTCTGCGATCTATCCCAGGCATTGGACATGAATTTCTCGACTAAGGACCCCCAGACGACGACTAGAATCATCGGGGCGATGACGATGATGCCAAGGACCCAGTGGACATTGATGAGCTTAATGATGACGAGGACCGACATAAAGATGGCGTCCACGAGCATGATCGTGCCCCAGCCCATCAAATCATCGACGGCCTCGACGTCGGTGGTGAACCAGTTGAGGATGTTGCCGACGGAGTTATTGTGGAGATAGGTCTGGGAGAGGCGTTGGCTCTTCCTGAACATATCTTGCCTTAAGCCTAGTTGGATTCTCGCCGCGGCGGACAATAAGGCCAAACGCCAGATGACGCGGCCGATGGCCATGATGAAAGCGACCATCACCACTTTGAAGACGAGGTCCATGACCTCCTTCTCTTTGGGGGCGGTCGACCCTTGGATCATGTCGACGATTTGGCCAAGGCTCTCGGGGATGAGGGTCTGGACGTAATCGATGACGATGAGAGTAACGATACCGATGAGGAAGAGGTACCAGTACTTTTTATAGAATTTGTTGATGTATTTGCCAAACAGCATAACGATAAAATATCCTCTTTCCTAAATATTTCAATATTTATCTTGCGGGCGCGCCTAAGACCACACGAGGAAAGGAAAATTTGCAAGACACAAAACGCGAAAGTTGTTCAAATACAATTTTTTAGCACTCAAGTATTGCAAGTGCTAAAAAATGGGGATAGAGTAATCAATGTTCCAATAAAAAGGAGACCACAAAATGAAACACGAAAAGAAATTCAAAACCGAATCGCAGCAACTGCTCGACCTCATGATCAACTCCATCTATAGCGAAAAAGAGATCTTCCTTAGGGAGCTTCTCTCCAACGCCTCGGACGCGATCGACAAATACCGTTACCTCTCTTTGACCGATAACGAGCATTATCCCTCGAGAGACCACTTCATCAGGATCACCCCCGATGAGAAGGAAAGAACCATCACCATCGTCGATAACGGCATCGGGATGGATGAGAAAGGATTAGAGGATAATCTAGGGACCATCGCCAAATCCGGCTCCAAGGAATTCATGGAGAAATTCAAGGAAGCCAAAGAGAAAGAGGACCTCTCCATCATCGGCCAATTCGGCGTCGGCTTCTATTCACTCTTCATGGTCGGTAAGTCAGTCGAAGTCATCTCCAAGACCATCGATCAAGAGGCCCACCGCTTCTATAGCGAAGGAAAAAGCTCTTATACCATCGAGGATTTGCCAGATTATAAGGAAGTCGGGACCAAGATCATCGTCCACTTAAAAGACGATACC